>NZ_JAOCQD020000002.1:321593-643186 GCF_025290835.2 Aquabacterium sp. OR-4
CACAGCACCATGAGCGCCTTCCTCGAAGAAAAAGTCCTGACCGTTCACCACTGGACGGACCGCCTGTTCTCCTTCACCACCACGCGCGACCCGGCGCTGCGGTTCTCGAACGGCCACTTCACGATGATCGGCCTGCGCGTCAACGGCAAGCCGCTGCTGCGTGCCTACAGCGTGGCCAGCGCCAACTACGAGGAGACGCTCGAGTTCCTGAGCATCAAGGTGCAGGACGGCCCGCTGACCAGCAAGCTGCAGCACATCCAGCCGGGCGACACGCTGATCGTGGGCAAGAAGCCCACCGGCACCCTGGTGGTCGACTACCTGTTGCCGGCCAAGCGCCTGTACCTGCTGAGCTCGGGCACCGGCCTGGCGCCGTTCATGAGCATCATCCGCGACCCCGAGACCTACGAGCGCTTCGAGGAGGTGATCCTGGTGCACGGCGTGCGCGAGGTGAAGGAGCTGGCCTACCACGACTACATCACGCAGGAGCTGCCGCAGCACGAGTTCCTGGGCGAGATGGTGAGCAAGCAGCTCAAGTACTACCCCACGGTCACGCGCGAGCCGTTCAAGAACCAGGGCCGCAGCACCGACCTGATCAGCAGCGGCAAGCTGTTCAGCGACCTGGGCGTGCCGCCCCTGAGCCCGGCCGAAGACCGCGTGATGATCTGCGGCAGCCCGGGCCTGCTCAAAGACCTGAAGGTGCTGCTCGAGCAGCGCGGCTTCAAGGAAGGCAACACCTCGACGCCGGGCGACTACGTGGTCGAACGCGCCTTCGTCGAGCAGTAAGCCACGGCCGCAAGCGCATGGCCACCACGCGCCGCCAGCCCGCCGCCAAGGCCGGCAAGGCCACCAAGACCCGCGCCGACGGCACCCGCAAGCCCGGCGTGCGCGAGCTGGCCGCGCAGGCCACGCGCGAGGCCATCCTGCGCGCGGCCACCAAGGTGTTTGCCAAGAGCGGCTTCGACGGTGGCCGCATCGAGGCCATCAGCAAGGCGGCCAAGTCCTACGACCGGATGATCTACTACTACTTCGGGTCGAAGGAGGGGTTGTTCGTCGCGGTGCTCGAAGACACCTACCGCCGCTTCAACGAGGCCGAGCAGGCGCTCGACCTCGACGTGACGCAGCCGCAGCGCGCGCTCGAGCAGGTGATCCGCTTCGTCTGGCGCTACTACCAGCAGCACCCCGAGTTCATCACCCTGCTCAACACCGAGAACCTGCACCGCGGCCGCCACCTGGCCAAGAGCGCCAAGGCGCGCGAGTACTCGTCGCCGGTGATCGACATCACCGACCGCGTGCTGCAAAGCGGTGTGGGCCAGGGCGTGTTCCGCAGCGGCCTGGCCGCCCGCGACGTGTACCTGACGATTGCCGCGATGGCCTACTTCTACCTCAGCAACCGGCACACGCTGTCGGCGTTTCTGGGCGAGAACCTCGAGGCCCCCGCCGCGCTGGTGCACTGGGAGGCCCATGTGGTCGACACCGTGCAGCGCAGCGTGGCGGCCTGAGCGCCCTGCCCCGGGGCGGCGCCGCCTCGGCAGCCGGCCCCGGCCCTTGAACGGCCAGCCTGATTCATGTAGCCTGCACTACATCAACAGCATGATGGAGTGACGGGGCAATGGCCGAAGTGGCAGCGGGCGCGAAGTCCGGCAAGGTGGTGATCCGCAACATCGGGTTGATGCTCTCGGGCGATCTCGAGCGGCCGATCCTCGATGCCGACTGCATCGTGGTGATGGATGGCGTGATCACCGCCGTGGGCCGCGAGAAGGATGTCGATGCGGGCGAGCCCGACACGCTGATCGATGCCCGCGGCACCTGCGTGGCGCCGGGCCTGATCGACAGCCATGTGCACCCGGTGTTCGGCGACTGGACGCCGCGGCAGAACCAGATCGGCTGGATCGACAGCACCATGCACGGCGGCGTCACCAGCATGATCTCGGCCGGCGAGGTGCACCTGCCCGGCCGGCCGAAGGACATCGTGGGCCTGAAGGCCCTGGCCATCACCGCGCAGCGGGCGTTCGACAACTTCCGCCCCGGCGGCGTCAAGGTGCTGGCCGGCGCGCCCGTCATCGAGAAGGGCATGGTCGAGAGCGACTTTGCCGAGCTGGCCGCCGCCGGCGTGAAGCTGCTGGGCGAGGTGGGTCTGGGCTCGGTGAAGGCCGGCTATGAGGCCCAGCAGATGGTGGCCTGGGCGCGCAAGCACGGCATCCAGAGCACCATCCACACCGGCGGGCCCAGCATCCCGGGCTCGGGCCTGATCGACAAGGACGTGGTGCTGGAGGCCGATGCCGATGTCATCGGCCACATCAATGGCGGCCACACCAGCCTGCCCGAGCGCGACGTGTGCACGCTGTGCGAGAAGAGCAGCCGCGCGATCGAGATCGTGCACAACGGCAACGAGCGCGTGGCCATTGCCGCGGCGCAGGCCGCGCTGCAGCTGAAGTGCCCGCACCGCGTGATCCTGGGCACCGACGGGCCGGCCGGCTCGGGCGTGCAGCCGCTGGGCATGCTGCGGCTGATCAGCCTGCTGTCCTCGCTGGGCAACATCCCGGCCGAGCTGGTGTTCTGCTTTGCCACCGGCAACACCGCGCGCATCCGCTCGCTGAACTGCGGCCTGATCGAGGTCGGCCGAGACGCCGACTTCGTGTTCATGGATCGCGCCCAGCACAGCGCCGGCAAGACGCTGCTGGACAGCGTTCAGCTCGGCGACATTCCCGGCGTGGGCATGGTGATGATCGACGGCATCGTGCGCTGCGGCCGCAGCCGCAACACGCCACCGGCCACCGAGGTGCCGGTGGTGGTGGGCGGGCACTGACACGTTGTGAATGAACCTGCTGCGCGGGCACATGGCGGCCCGGCGGGCACCGCATGGCCACTGCAGCATCACAGCAGGCTCACTGCAGGCTCAGGTCGGCCAGGTGGCCCAGGCTGCGGCCATGGGTGTTGTCGGCGTCACCGCCCAGGCCCACGCCCATCAGCGGCGGCGCGCTGTCGGTCTCGTCGCCGAACAGGCGCATGTAGTCGGCCACGATGTCGCGCTGCTCGGTGTGCCAGCGGTGCAGCGGTGATTCGGGGCCGCGCAGCACGATCAGCCGCACCCGCCGCGTGAAGGCGTTGACCAGCGTGGTGCCGGGCGCCAGCCGCGAATCCCACACGTAGCACACGGTGGCGGCCGGCAGCGGCTCGCTGCTCAGGCCACGCGCCATGCGCAGCAGCTGGCGCTCGACAAAGGGCACGGCCGACAGCGGCTCGTCAAAAAACGCGCAGACCTTCAGCGCCGAGTCGTCGCCGTCCTTGCGGCGCAGGTCGGCCTGGGCATTGGCCTCGTCGAGCCGCCAGCGCCAGCTGAGGCTGTGCGCGGCGGTGTCGGGCGGCACGGCCATCACCAGGTTGCCGTAGGACTGGTCGGCCTCGACGCGCAGCACCCGCTCGCCCTCGAGCGCCACCACGCGAAACTGCGTGAAGGGCTTGGCCTGGCGCGGCAGGCCCACCACATGCCAGGGCGCGGCGGCCTGATCGCCCGCGCCCAGCCAGGGCTTGAGCACATTGCCGCCGGCCGCACCAGCAGTGACGGCCAGCAGGCTGACCAGCGCGCAGGCCAGCAGGCCGGCCAGGCGGCGCGGCGGGCGGCGCTGGCGCCGGCCATGGCCTTGGCCATGGCGATGGCGATCACCCGCCTGGGCAGGGCGGGCGCGCCGACGTGGCGGCGTGAGATCCAGGCTGGGCAGCATGCGCGATGGCTGGCGTGTGGCAACACCCCATCATCGCGCATCAGCGGCCAGGGGCCTGCCCGTTCAGGCGCGGCTGCGGCGGCGGCCCAGCGCGCCCAGCAGCAGGGCCCCGCCGGCCAGCAGCACGGCACGGCCGGGCTCGGGCACGCTGGACACGGTGGCCAGGCGCACCGCGTCCAGCAAGGTGGCGCCGCCGCTGCTGCCGTAGAGGGTGAAGCTCAGCAGCTGCTGACCGGCGGCCAGCTGGTCGGTGAGGCTGTAGCGCGTCCAGTCGGCGTTGCCCAGGTCGAACAGCATCACCTCGGTGCCGCTGCTGCTGCCGTCGGCGTAGCCCAGCACCACCAGGTTCAGCGCGCCGCCGTCGTTCTGCACGGCCAGGCTGAAGTCGGTGATCTGGCTCACGTCCACGGCCGTGGCCAGGGTCCAGGTGAGCGCGGCGTCGGCGGTGGCCAGCACGGCCGATGCCAGGCCATCGGCGGCCGAGCCGCTGATCCAGCCGACATCCCCGCTGCTGAGCCAGCCCGACAGGCCGCTTTCAAAGCTGGCGTTGTCCACCAGGTTGTCGCTGGCCCAGGCGGGCAGGCAGGCGCAGGTGGCGGCCAGCACCAGCGAGCGGGCGGCACCTTGAAAGCCGCTGCGGGCGGCAAGACGGATGGTCATGGGGTTTCCTGATTGACGAGAGGTTCGAGAGGCACGGCGCAGGCCACGCATCAGCCGATGGGCCCGGCACCGCCGGGTGGGGTGCCGCCGCCCGGGGGGGTGCCACCGCCGGGCGGGGTGCCGCCACCCGGCGGGGTGCCGCCGCCGGTGTCGCCGCCTGTGCTGCCGGTGGAGGCCACATGGGTCTGGTCGACCCCCAGCACGATGCCGCCGGCATAGCCTGCGCTGGCGCTGCCCGACAGTGCCAGCATCTGCACCGAGGTGCCGTCGCTGAACACGTTGTCGGCGGCAAAGCTGGTCACCGAGCTGTTCTGGCCCTTGGCATACAGCGCGGTGTTGTAGACCGCGGTGGTGATGGCCAGCGGAAACGCGAACTGCGTGGTGCACACCGAGACCGTGGTGCTGGCCAGGCTGCTGCCGGCCAGGAACACCATGCAGTGGATGTGCGTGATGCGGCCCGCGTACCAGCCGGGGTAGACGGTCTTGAAGGTCACCAGGCCGGCGCTGCTGCTTTGCTGCACGCCGCGCAGGTAGTCGTAGCTGGCCTGGCCGGCGTTGTTGCTGGCGTCGTAGCCCGAGTACAGGCCGTCCTTGTCGCAGTGCCAGATGTAGACCCAGGCGCCGCTGATCGGGGCGCAGCCCTTGTTCACGTCCACCAGCTTGATGCGCAGGGTGAGCGGCAGACCGGTCTTGCCGGCGGTGATGTCGGCACGCTGCAGCGCGGCGTTGCCCAGGATGGCGCGCAGCGGGTACGGGCCCTCGGTCTCGTCGGGCTGCACGCTGCAGGTGGCCGCGCTGGCCAGGATCGAGGACATGGCTTCCTCGGTGGCGGCGTCGATGGCCAGGCTGCCGGCGCCCGCCACGCTGCCGCTGCTGGTGGCCGTGGCAATGCCGCCGCCGCTGCCGCCGCCGCAGCCCAGCAGCGACAAGGCGCCCAGGCCGCTGATCGCGCCCAGCGCGCCGCGCCGGCGCAGCACGGTGTCGGGCGGGCTGCCGCTTGGAGAAGATCTGTTCATGGAAGGTGGTTCCTGGTGTTGGAGGTGGCGAGATCACCCGGCGCCATGTGTCGGACAGGACATCCAGGTGAAGGAACCCGCGACGCATGTGGCGCAAGGTGTCCCGCGCCGCACTGTCCGGGCGGCGCTTTGCTGCGGCGTGAAGCGCAGACATGTGAAGGTGAGGCGCCGGTGACAGGCCGGTGGCAAGGCCGGTTGCAAGGCCGGTGGCGGGGCCAGACCGCTTCCAGCCCCAACTGGCCGCACCAGCCGGCGGCCGTGCCTCTCAACGCCAGGCGAAGCGCGGCTGCTCGAAGTGCCACACGCGGGTGGCCCGGCCCTGCAGGCACACCTCGCGAAACTGGTACAGCAGCGCCGCGGTGGGCGCGGCGATCCACTGGCGGCCCACCGGCATCTTCAGCACCGGGTGCGCGCTGCCTTCCAGCGGCTCGAGCATCGGCGCGTCCTCGCGCAGCAGCTCGGCCAGCGGTATGCGGTGGATGCTGGCCACCTCGTCGGGATTGGCCTGCAGCACACGCGCGGCGCCGGCCCACAGCACCACCGGCGTGATGGCATAGCCCGAGCGGGTGACAAAGCTGTCCAGCCGGCCCAGCACCACGCCCGGGTCGAGCACCAGGCCCACCTCCTCGGCCAGCTCGCGCAGCACGGTCTGCTCGGCGGTCTCGCCGGCGTCCATGCGGCCGCCCGGCAGCGCCCACTGGCCGGCATGGCGGTTCATGCGCGCGGCGCGGCGGGTGAGGATCAGCGCCGCGCGGGTGCTCCAGCCGCGCGGCTTGCCGGTCAGGCCACGCAGCGCGGCGCCGGTGCCTTCGTCGGCGATCACCAGGCCCACGGCCGCCGGCTTGCAGGCGCCGGCATCGGGCTCATGGTGGGCCCAGGCCGAAAGGCGGTTGGCGATCAGCGCGCGCAGCGCGTCGGTGCGCTGCATGTCAGCGCTGCGGGCGGGCCGGCGCCGCGGTGGCCCGGGCTGCGGCGTGGCGCCGGTGCCGGCCAGGGCTTGGGCTCGGGCCCGGGGCCGGGATGGGCTGCGGCCTCAATCCACGAACACCGGCGCGCGCTTGTCCAGGTTGGCGCGCACCGCCTCCACCTGGTGCGGTGCGCCCATCAGGGCCGCCTGCTCGTCGCTCTCGGCCTGCAGCAGGCGGGCCGCGCTGGCGTCGAGGGTCTGGCCGGCCAGGTTCATCAGGCGCTTGCCGGCGCGGATGGCGCTGGGGCTGCGCGCCGCGATGGCCTGGGCCATGGCGCGGGCCTCGGCCAGCGGGTCGGCGCACACCCGCGTGGCCAGGCCCAGGCGCACGGCTTCGTCGCCGGCCACCTCGCGGCCGGTGTAGGTGAGTTCGCGCGCCACATCGTCGCGCACCAGGCCGCGCATCAGCGCCACGCCGGCCATGTCGGGCACCAGGCCCCACTTGATCTCCATCACGCTCATGCGCGCGTCGGGCGCGATCAGGCGGATGTCGGCGCCCAGCGCCAGCTGCAGGCCGCCGCCAAAGGCCACGCCCTGCACCGCCGCGATCACCGGCACCGGCAGCTCGCGCCAGCCCAGGCCGAGAAACTGCGCCGAGTTGGCGATGCCATGGGTGCGGGTGCGCAGGTCGCGCACGCCGCCGTCGGCGCCATCGGCGATCTTGGCGAAGCGGCCCATGTCGAGCCCGGCGCAAAAGGCCCGGCCTTCGCCATGCAGCACCACCACACGCGCCCGGGGCTCGTTGCGGAGCTGGGCGATGGCCGCGGCAATGGCCTCGAACATGGCCATGTCCAGCGCGTTCATCTTGTCGGCGCGGGTGAGGGCCACCTCGGCCACGCCGCTCTCGCTGATCGTCACGCGCACGCGCTGTTCCATGCCGGGTCTCCTGGGGTTCTGCGGTGGCCTGGCGCGGTGGGGCGCGGTGGCGCGCAGGGGAGGCGCAGTGGTGGCGCAGGGGTGGCGGCTTTGCGCGATGATCGGTGCATGTCCCGACACCCCCTCCACCGCAGCCTGGCTGCTGCGCTGACAGCACGGCTGCCGGTGCGGCTTCCAATGCCGCTGTTGATGCCACTGCTGGCCTCGCTGCTGGTGCTGGCCACCGGCTGCGCCAGCCTGCACACCGTTCTGCCCGCGGCCGGCCAGGACGAGGCCGCCGCCGTGGCCGCCCTCGGCCCGCCCAGCGCCCGCTACGCCATGCCCGACGGTGGCACGCGGCTCGAGTTTGCCCGCGGGCCGATGGGGCGCGAGACCTACATGGTCGACCTTGATGCAGGCGGCCGCGTCAGCCAGGCCGAGCAGGTGCTCGACCTGCCGCACCTGCGCCGCGTGGCCGACGGCATGAGCCGCGCCGCCCTGCTGCGCCTGCTGGGCCGCCCCGGCGAACGCCAGCGCGAATACCAGGACCGCGAGACCTGGTACTGGCGCTATGCCAACAACGACTGCCTGGTGTTTGCCGTGACCCTGAGCGCCCAGGGCCGGGTGATCGGCGGCGGCAGCCAGATGCCCGACCCACGCTGCGAACTGCCCACGCCGCGCTGAGCGCGGCTTCCGAACCCCCGCGCTGAGCGCGGCTTCCGAACCCCCGCGCTGAGCGCGGCTTCCGACCCCCGCGTTGAGCGCGGCCTCTCCCTCCCAAGGCTTTCCCGAGCCGCACCCCGAACCGTCACCATGAGCTCCACCTGCCTGCACGGCATTGCCAACTGCGACACGGTCAAGCGCGCCCGCGCCTGGCTCACCGAGCATGGCCATGCGCACCAGTTCCATGACTTCAAGAAGGCCGGCGTGCCCACCGGTCCGGCCGGGCTGGACGGCTGGCTGGCCGCCGCCGGCTGGGAGCGCCTGCTCAACCGCCAGGGCACCACCTGGCGCAAGCTGGACGAGACGGTGCGCGCGGCGGTGGTGGATGCCGCCAGCGCCCGTGCCCTGATGCTGGCCCAGCCCAGCGGCGGCCTCGTCCTGGCCGGCCGCGGGCAGAACGGTGTGCAGGCTGGCGCAGCCGGTGGCCAGCACCAGCAGCGAGGCCAGCAGTGGCATCAACAGCGGCATTGGAAGCCGCACCGGCAGCCGTGCTGTCAGCGCAGCAGCCAGGCTGCGGTGGAGGGGGTGTCGGGACATGCACCGATCATCGCGCAAAGCCGCCACCCCTGCGCCACCACTGCGCCTCCCCTGCGCGCCACCGCGCCCCACCGCGCCAGGCCACCGCCCCCCGCCGGCCTACTCGTGGCGCAAGGCCTCGATCGGGTTCAGTGCGGCCGCCCGGCGCGCCGGAAAGTAGCCGAAGATCATGCCGATGGCCGCCGAGAACACGAAGGCCAGGCCGTTGATGCGCGGCTGGAAGGTGAACGGCAGTGCCAGCACCTGCGACAGCCCGACGCTGGCCACCGCCGCCAGTGCAATGCCCAGCAGGCCGCCAAAGGCCGACAGCACGATGGCCTCGATCAGGAACTGCAGCAGCACCTCGCGCTCGAGCGCACCGATGGCCAGGCGGATGCCGATCTCGCGGGTGCGCTCGGTCACGCTGACCAGCATGATGTTCATGATGCCGATGCCGCCCACCAGCAGGCTTACCGCGGCCACCGCGCCCAGCAGCGTGGTCATGGTGCGGATGGTGCTGGACAGGGTGTCGGCCAGCTGCTTGGTGTCGAGCACGTTGAAGTCGTCGCTGGCGCTCTCGCCGATCTTGCGGCGCTCGCGCATCAGCTCCTCCATCTGCGCCTTGACCTTGGTGGTGGCATCGGCGTCGCGGGCCGAGACCATCACGCCGGCGATGTCGGTGCTGCCGGTCAGGCGGCGCTGGGCGGTGCGCAGCGGCATCACCACCAGGTCGTCCTGGTCGTTGCCCATCGCGCCCTGGCCCTTCACCGCCAGCAGGCCGATGACCTCGCAGCTGAAGTCCTTGATGCGCAGCTCGGCGCCCACCGGGTTGCCGCTGCCGAACAGCTCGCGCTTGACGCGGTCGCCCAGCACGCAGACGGCGCGGCCGGATCGCAGCTCGTTGTCGCTGAACTCGCGGCCGGCGGCCAGCGTCCAGTTGCCGGCCAGGAAGTACGCGTTGGTGCTGCCGGTGACCTGGGTGCTCCAGTTCTTGGCCGCGGCGATGGCCGTGGCGCTCTTGGACACGGTGGGCGCCACGGCCTGCACGCCGTCGATCTGGGCCTGGATGGCGTCGGCATCGGCCAGCTTCAGCGGCGGTGCGCCCTGCGACGAGCCCGGCCCCGGGCGCTGGCCCGCGCGCAGGATCAGCAGGTTGCTGCCCAGGCTGGAGATCTGCGTGGCCACCGACTGCGTGGCGCCATTGCCCAGCGTGACCATGGTGATCACCGCGGCCACGCCGATCACGATGCCCAGCGTGGTGAGCATCGAGCGCAGCAGGTTGCGGCGGATGGCGCGCAGCGCCAGCAGCAGGGTGCTCCACAGCATCAGCGCGCTCCTTCGGCCGGCTCGACGGCCGGCGACATCACCGGCGGCTGCGGCCGGTCGCTGTCGACGCGGCCGTCCACAAAGCGCACCACGCGCCGCGCATAGGCCGCCATGTCGGGTTCGTGGGTGACCATCAGCACGGTGATGCCGCGCTCGCGGTTGAGCGTGGCGATCAGGTCCATGATCTCGCGGCTGCGCTGGGTGTCGAGGTTGCCGGTGGGCTCGTCGGCCAGCAGCACCTGCGGCTGGGTGACGATGGCGCGCGCAATCGCCACGCGCTGCTGCTGGCCGCCCGACAGCTCGGCCGGCGTGTGGTGGCCCCAGCCGTCCAGCCCCACCTGGGCCAGCGCCTCGCGCGCGGCGCGGTGGCGCTCGGCGGCACTGGCCCCGCGGTAGAGCAGCGGCAGTTCCACGTTCTCCTGCGCCGAGGTGCGGCCCAGCAGGTTGAAGCCCTGGAACACGAAGCCCAGGTAGTGCCGGCGCAGGCGCGCGCGCTGGTTGCGGTCGAGCCCCTCCACCGCCACGTCGCGAAAGCGGTAGCTGCCGCTGCTGAGCGTGTCCAGGCAGCCCAGGATGTTCATCGCCGTGCTCTTGCCCGAGCCGCTGGGGCCCATCACGGCCACGAACTCACCCGGCTGCACCATCAGATCCACGCCGCGCAGGGCCTGGAAGGCGGTGTTGCCGCTGCCGTAGGTCTTGGTCACGCCGCGCAGCGCGATCAGCGGCGCGCCACAAGCGGGGGCGCTGCTCACCGGCTGGCCTCGGCGCTGTCGGTGATCACCGCCTGGCCGGCCTGCAGCGCGCCACCGGTCACCTGGGTGAGCTTGCCGTCGGTGGCGCCCACGGTCACCGCCAGCGGCTGCGGCCGGCCATCGGTGCCCAGCACCCACACGGTCTGCTGGGCGCTGCGCGCCGCGGCCTTGGCGGCTGCGCCAGCGGCCGGGTTGCCGCCGGGCCGCGGCGCACCACCCGGCGGGCGCGGCATCAGGCTGCTGACCAGGCTGCTCTTGGGCGCCCCGCTGGCGCCCGCGCCAGCGGCCCCGGCCGCCGCCGGGGGCGACCAGCGCAGCGCCGCGTTCGGCACCAGCAGCGCCTGCTCGCGCACCAGGGTGGTGATGTCGGCGGTGGCGGTCATGCCCGGGCGCAGGCTCAGGTCGGCGTTGTCCACCTCCAGCAGCGTGGCGTACGAGACCACGTTGTTGGTGGTGGTCGAGCCCAGGCCCACGCGCAGGATGCGGGCCGGAAAGCGCCGCTCGGCATAGGCATCGACGCTGAAGCTGGCGCTCTGGCCGGCCTTGACCTGGCCCACGTCGGCCTCGTCGACATTGACCTTCAGCTGCATCTGCGCCAGGTTTTCGGCCAGCGTGAACAGCGTGGCCACCTGCAGGCTGGCGGCCACCGTCTGGCCCGGCTCGACCTCGCGCGCCAGTACCACGCCGTCGATCGGCGAGCGGATCAGCGCCTTGCCCAGGTTGGTGCGGTCCGAGCGCAGCGCGGCCACGGCCTGCTGCACGGCGGCCTGCATGCTGGCCTCGCTGGCCACGGCGCGGGCCAGCGTGGCCTCGGCGGTGGTCAGCTCACTGGCCGCCGGCACCTTGCCGCCCGACAGCTGGGCCACCTGCTGCAGCCGCGCCAGGCTGGCGCGCGACTCCTGCGTGGTGGCCTGGGCCAGCTTGACCTGGGCCTGGGCCTGGGCCAGCGCGGCCTCGCTCTTGGCCACCGCGTCTTCGAGCTTGGCGGTGTCGAGCCGGGCCAGCACCTGGCCCTTCTTGACCCGGTCGTTGTCGTCGACCAGCACCGCCTCGACCGTGCCCGACAGCTCGCTGCCCACATTCACCTGGTTGATCGGCTCCAGGTTGCCGGTGGCCGACACGCCCACCCGCAGCGTGCCCAGCGTGGCCGGGCTGCTGCGGTACTGCAGGGTCTTGGTGCCGCCACCGCCCTGCCACCACCAGGCGGCGCCGGCCGCCAGCCCGGCCAGCAGCACGGCGCCCAGCAGCCAGCCGGCCCAGCGGCGGCCTGGCGAGGCGCCGGCACCGATGACATCGGCCACCGCGGCGCCGCTGCCGGTGGTGCCTGCGGAGGTGGGGCTGGGGGACTGCGGATCGCTCATGGCTGATGTCCTCGCGCGGCGGCCAGGGCGGCGTCGGCGGTGGGGGATGGGAGGGATGAGGTGGCGCCCGGTGCGTCGGCCGGCTCGCGCCAGCCGCCGCCCAGGGCCTTGTAGAGCGCGATCCAGGCGGCCAGCGCATCGGCGCGGGCGCCGGCCAGGCTGTCGTCCAGGCCCAGCGCGGTGCGCTGCGCATCGAGCACGGCGCGAAAGTCGATCAGCCCGCTGTCATAACGCAGGCGGGCCAGCGTGGCCACCTGGCGCGCCGAGCGCGCGGCGGTGTCCAGCGCCTGCACCTGGGCGCGGCGGCCGGCCAGCGTGGCCAGCGCGCTTTCCACCTCGGTCAGCGCGCCCAGCACGGCCTGCTCGTAGGCGATGGCGTAGCGGTCCTGCACGGCCTGCTGCGCCGCCAGCGTGGCGCGCAGGCGCCCGGCGTCGAAGATCGGCGCGGTCAGGCCGGCCACGGCCGAGCCCATGGCGCCATCACCCAGCGCGCCCAGGCTCAGCGCCTGCAGGCCGATGCTGCCGCTGAGCGTGAGCCTGGGCTTGAGGTTGGCCTGGGCCACCGCGCTGCGGCCGGCCTCGGCCTGCCACTGCGCCGCCGCGGCGCGCACGTCGGCACGCTGGCGCAGCGTGTCGGCCGGAATCGGCAGCGCCACGCGGGCCGGCAAAGCCGGCACCGGCCGGGCCGCCGTCAGCTCGGCCGCCAGTGCGCCGGGGGCCAGGCCCAGCAGCAGCTCGAGCTGCTGGCGCGCGCTGGTCACGCCGGCGGCCAGCACGGCGGCCTGCGCGCGGGTCTGGTCGCGGCTGGCGTCGGCGGCGTCCACGTCCAGCGTGCTGGCCAGGCCGGCCTGGCTGCGCCAGGCGGCAATCTGCGCGGTGTCGGCCAACAGGGCCAGATTGGCCTCGGCCGCGGCCTGCTGGGCCTGCAGGCCGCGCAGCGCCACATACTGCCGCGCCACCTCGGCGCGCAGCGTGACCAGCGCATCGCCGTGGGCGGCAGCCGCGGCCGTGGTGTCGGCCACCGCCGCATCCACGCCCGATTGCAGGCGGCCAAACAGATCGAGCTCCCAGCTGGCATCGAAGCCGGCGTCGTACAGGCTGCTGCTGCGGCCGCTGCCAGCCTCGGCACTGCTGCGGCTGCGCGCGGCCGACAGCGAGCCGGTCACGCTGGCCCCGCGCCCGGCCTCGGCCAGCGCCTGGCGCGCCCGCGCCTCGCGCAGCCGCACCAGCGCAGTGCGCAGGTCGGGCGCCTGCTGCTCGGCCTGGGTGATCAGGCGCTGCAGCTGCGCGTCGCCCAGTTCGGCCCACCAGGCCTCGGGCACCCGCTCGGCCGCGGCGCTGCCGGCCGGGGCCTGTTGCCAGGCCGGCGGCGCTGCGGCGGCGCCGGGCGGCTGCAGCGGGGCCGTGGCGGTGGCGCAGGCGCCCAGCAGCGCGGCGGCCACCAGGCCCAGGGCCGGGCCCAGGCCACGCGGCAGCGCGCTGGCGGCCGCGGCCAGGGCGCGGCGGGCGGGGCCTGGCCATGGCCTGGCCGGTGGGGGACGGCGATCACAAAGTCTCATGGTTTGACCTTAGCGCGCCCAGGTGAAGCTATGTTTCCGCCCCGCTGCGCGATGGTTGAGGGGCCTGTCCTGGATCAAGAAACCCGGGTCTGCTGGCATATGCTCATGCTGCAAACGCGCTTGCCCGGCGGCCCCAGGCACCGCAGCATGGGCGGCTTGGCAGTGCGTTGCCGGGCCGGCCCGGCAACGCCCAACCCCCGGTCAAACCTCCGCAGAAAGCGATTTCCCACGATGCGCCCCCGCCCACCCCGCCCCCTGCATGTGCCCCGGCTCGTGCTGCCGCTGCTGTGGCTGGCCGCCGGGGCCGCCCAGGCCCAGGCCACCGGCACCGCGCCGGCCGAGCCGCTGGCCCTGCGTGCGCTGGCCGCCACCTGCGCCAACTGCCACGGCACCGAGGGCCGCGCGCTGGCCGACAGCGAGGTGCCGGGCCTGGCCGGCGAGCGCGCCGGGCGCCTGACCGAGCTGCTGCTGCAGTTCAAGCGCGGCGAACGCCCGGCCACCGTGATGCACCAGATCGCCAAGGGCTACAGCGACGCGCAGCTCGAGGCCCTGGCCGCCTATTTCTCGCGCCGCCCGCGCTGACCCCGGAGCCGCCATGAGCCTGAACCGACGCGCCCTGATCGGCGCCACCGCCGCCCTGCCGCTGGCCCACGGCCTGACCGGCTGCGCCACGCCCGCCCTGCCCGCCCGCAGCCGCGTGGTGGTGGTGGGTGGCGGCTACGGTGGCGCCACCGCCGCCAAGTACCTGCGCCTGTTTTCCGACCACCAGCTCGAGGTGCTGCTGGTCGAGCCCAACGAGTCCTTCATCAGCTGCCCGCTGAGCAATCTGGTGCTGTCGGGCCACCGCAGCCTGGCCGAGCTGACCGTGCCCTACACCGCGCTGGCGCGCAGCCATGGCGTGCGCGTGGTGCGCGACACGGTGGCCCGCATCGACGCCCAGGCCAAGACGCTGCGGCTGGCCTCGGGCCCCGAGATCGGCTATGACAAGCTGGTGCTCTCGCCCGGCATCGACCTGATGCTCGACAGCGTGGAAGGCCTGCGCGCCGCCCAGCAGGCCGGCCGCGTGCTGCAGGCCTGGAAGGCCGGGCCCGAGACCCAGGCGCTGCGCCGCCAGCTCGAGGCCATGCCCGATGGCGGCGTTTATGCGCTGACCATCCCCGAGGCGCCCTACCGCTGCCCGCCGGGGCCGTATGAGCGCGCCAGCGTGATCGCGGCCTACTTCAAGGCCGCCAAGCCGCGCAGCAAGGTGCTGGTGCTGGATGCCAATCCCGATGTCACCAGCAAGGGCGCGCTGTTCAAGAAGCTGTGGGCCGAGCAATACGCCGGCATCCTGGAGTACCGCCCGCAGCACAAGGTGGCCGGTGTGGCCGCCGACGGCCGCAGCATCCGCTTCGAGGTGCAGGAGGACGTGCGCGCCGACGTGGCCAATGTGCTGCCACCCATGCGCGCCGGCCGCATCGCGGTGGACAGCGGCCTGGCCAACATCAACGGCCGCTGGGCCGGCGTGCACTACCAGAGCTTCGCTTCCACCGCCCACCCCGACATCCATGTGATCGGCGACGCGATCCAGATCGCGCCGGCCATGCCCAAGAGCGGCCACATGGCCAACAGCCATGCCAAGGTGGCGGCGGCGGCCATCGTGGCCCAGCTGGGCGGGCAGGAGATCAACCCCGCGCCGCTGCTCACCAACACCTGCTACAGCTATGTGGACGGCCAGCGCGTGATCCACGTGGCCAGCGTGCACGAGTACGTGGCCGCCGAGAAGACCTTCAAGACCGTGGCCGGCGCCGGCGGCCTGTCCACCGCGCCCAGCGAGCAGGAAGGCCGCTACGCCTGGAACTGGGCGCGCACCATCTGGGCCGACGCACTGGCCTGAGGCCGGCGGAGCGGCGGCGCGGCGGCCCGCGGCAGCCAGGCCGCTGGGCGCCGGTGGGCGCACCACCGCGGGCGTGACGCTTTCACGCCTGCGCCGCCCGGCCAGGCGCGGCAACGGCCCGGCGTGGCCTTGGCAGGGCTCAAGCCGCGGCGGCGGCGGCCGATAAGAACGAACAAGCGTTCACCCGGCGAGTCAGGCAGTACGACGGGAGCCCCCCACGCCGTACTGCAGCCGGACCCGCCATGCCGACGCCCCCTGCCCAGCGCTGTTCCGTGCTGGTGCTTGCCGACACCAACCACGATGCCCGTGGCGCCGTGGACCCCTTGCGCATCGACCGCATCGACACGCGGGTGTGCGCCGACGCCGAATCCTTCGTCGCCGCCAGCCAGACCGTGGCCGCCGACGTGCTGGTGCTGGCCCTGCGCTCGCTGAACCGCTGCCGCGAGACGCTCGACCTCGTCTACGCCGGCGAGCGCGCCGAGCGGCGCGGCCGCCAGCGCGTGCTGCTGATGGTGGACAAGGACCAGGTGCGCGAGGCCTTCGAGCTGTGCCGCGCCGGCCTGGCCGACGACTATGTGCAGCACTGGCCGATTGCGCTGGACGGCTACCGCCTGCGCATGTCGGTGCACGCCTGGCTGCGATCGATGCGCCGGCCCGCCGGCACCGACGCCGCGGCTGCCGCCATCGAGGCCAACGCCAACGCCTCGGCCACCGCCGCCACCACCAACAACGCCGACGCCAACCCCAGCACCACCGCCACCAGCGGGGCGGCCGCGGCGGCCGAGCCGCCCGCCTTGCCGGTCGACACGCCTCCACCGGCGGCCGGCCCGGCCCCGGCCGCGGGGTCGGCCAGCCAGGCCCACCCGGCCACCCAGGCCGCAGCGGTGGCCGAGCCGAGCGCAGCCGGCCCAGCGGCCGCGCCGCCCAGCACCGCCAGCGCGCCGGCCACCGCCCACACCCGCACGCCGCAGGTGCTGCTGGTCGACGACGACCCCTTCCAGTTCAAGCTCACCCGCATGATGCTGGCCGATGCCGGCGTGCGCCTGGTGTGGCGTGGCGATGCGCGCAGCGCGCTGCACCAGCTGGGCGACGACCCGCCCGAGCTGGTGCTGATGGACATCGACATGCCGCAGCTCGACGGCATCGAGGCCGTGCGCCAGCTGCGCCGGCTGCCCGGCATGGGCCAGGTGCCGGTGATCATGCTCACCAGCCACAGCGACCGGGCGCGCGTGGTGCAAAGCCTGCAGGCCGGCGCCTCGGGCTTCGTCGTCAAGCCCTTCAGCAAGAAGGTGCTGCACGAGGTGCTGGCCAAGCACCTCAGGCCGCCCGGCGCCACCGCCGCAGCGCAGGCGACAGGCGCCGCCGTGCCGGCCCCGCAGCCGAGCTGATATCCGACCCGATCACGCCCCGAGCCCGCCATGAGCCTGCCCACCCCCCCGAGCCCGCCATCGACCTGCAGGTGCTGCCCGAGCTGACCGGCTGCGACGACGAGATGCGCGACGAGTTCCTGTCCGACTTTCGCGCCACGCTGGGCGAGGCCCGCAGCGAGCTGCTGGCCGCGCTGCAGGCCGCCCAGGCCGGTGTGCTGGCCAGTGCCGCGCACCGCGTCAAGTCATCGGCCCGCTACATGGGCGCCATGCCGCTGGGCCAGTTGTGCGAGCAGCTCGAGCAGGCCGGTGACCGCGCCGACCTGGCCGCCGCGCGCGGCCTGCTGGCGCAGTGGCAGGCCGAATCGCTGCGCGTCGAAGGCTTCATCGCCAGCCACCTCGGCCTGGCCTGAGCCAGCACCTGCCCATGCCCGGCTCCGGCCTGATCCAACGCCGCGGCCCGGCCCGGGCATGGCGCCTGCTGCGCCGGCGCTGGCGCGACGAGCGCCCGGCGCTGCTGGGCCTGTGGCAGGTGTGCTGGCCCTTCGTGCTGGCCGCGGCGCTGATCCTGGCGCTCACCGCCCAGTGTTTTGCGCTGATGTCGGCCGGTCGCGCCTATGTCGACGGCGAAAGCCTGTGGTCCAAGGCGCAGAAGAACGCGCTGCTCGAGCTGCACCGCTACAGCGACACCTGCGAGCCGCGCCACCATGCCGAGTACCGCCGCCAGCTGGGCGTGCCGCTGGGCGACCGCAGCGCCCGCCTGGCGCTCGAGCAGGAGCCGCCTGACCTGGACAGCGCGCGCCGCGGCTTTGCCGCCGGCGGCATCCACCCGGGTGACATCGACGGCCTGATCTTCGTCTTTCGCTGGCTGCGCTGGGTGGCGCCGATCGAGGCCGCGGTGAACGACTGGCGCGAGGCCGACCGCCTGCTGGGCCGCGTGGAGGCGGTGGCCGAGCAACTGCACCAGGCGGTGCAGCGCGACTGCGCCGATGTGGCGCGCCATGCCCGCCTGAGCGGCCAGCTGCACCAGCTCAACGCCGAGCTGACCCATCGCCAGACCCAGTTCAGCCAGCACCTGGGCGAGGCCAACCGCCTGCTGTGGCGGCTGGCGCTGCTGGCGCTGGTGCTGTGCACGCTGGCGCTGGGCCTGCCCGGGCTGTGGTTGTCGTACCGCGTGGTGCGCGCCAAGGTGCGTGCCATTGCCGAGGCGCAGGCCGCCAACCGCACCCAGCGCGACTTCCTGGCCAACATGAGCCACGAGCTGCGCACCCCGATGAACGGCGTGCTGGGTCTGCTGGGCGTGATGCAGCAGGGCCCGCTGAGCGCCGAGCAGCGCGAGGCCGGCGAGCTGATGCGCCACTCGGGCCAGGCCCTGCTGGGGCTGATGGAGGACATGCTCGATGTCGCGCGCATCGAGCACGGCGCCATCACGCTGGACGAGCGGCCGATGGACAGCGGCCTGGTCATCGAGCAGGTCTGCGCCCTGCTCGAGCCCGGCGCGCAGGAGGCCCGCGTGGACCTCACCCACCACATCGACCCCACGCTGCCGCCGCTGCTGATGGGCGACCCGCAGCGCCTGCGCCAGATCGCCCGGCACCTGGTGGGCAATGCGGTGAAGTTCTCGGCCCCCACCGGCACCACCAGCACCAGCACCAGCATCAGCACCAGCACCACCGGCACCACCGGCACCACCGGCACCACCGCCGCCCGCGGCCGGGTGCATGTGCGCTGGGGCCCGCGTGCCGGTGCCGCCGGCCAGCCCGGACTGGGCCTGAGCGTGGCCGACAACGGCATCGGCATCCCCGCGGGCCTGCTGCCCACGCTGTTCGATGCCTTCGTGCAGGCCGACCGCAGCAGCACCCGGCGCCACGGCGGCGCCGGCCTGGGCCTGGCCATCGTGCAGGCCCTGGTGCAGGCCATGCGCGGGCAGATCCAGGTGCACAGCCAGCCAGGCCGGGGCAGCCGCTTCGAGGTCTGGCTGCCGCTGCAGCAGGCGCCGCTGACCGAGCCGGCCCCGGCCATGGCCCCCGCCCCTGTTCCGACGTCCGTTCCGACGTCCGTTCCGACCTCGATTCCGGCCCCTGTTCCGGCCCCTTCTTCGGCCCCCTCCCCGGCCGCTGTTCCAGCCGCTGCGGCGGCCGCTGCCCAGGCCGCTGCGCCGCTGGCCCTGCGCTGCCTGCTGGTGGCCCAGGCCGATGGCCCGGCCGACGACCTGGGCCAGCTCCTGGCCCACCACGGCGCCCAGGTGCAGCGCGTGGCCACGCTGGCCGAAGCCGCGGACTGGGTGGCCTGCCACCCTGGCCAGGAGCCCCGGCTGTGCCTGCTGGACGACCCCGGCGGCGCCGACGGCCCCGGTGCCAACCCCAGCTGGCTGCAGGCCCACTGGGGGCCGCCGCTGGCCGAGCTGCTGGCCACCTGCCAGGCGGCCGGCGCCCTGCCCTGCGTGTTGCATCTGGGCCGTGGCCGCCGCCGGCGCCTGCGCCACCACCCCAGCCTGCCCGGCCATGCGCTCGACATCAACGGCCTGGGCAGCGCCCGCTGGCTGCAGGCGGTGCAGCAGGTGCTGGCCGCGCCCGATGCCGCGCTGGCGGAGGGCCCGGCGCCCGCGCCCGCGCCAGATGGCACAGCAGCCGCAGCCGCAGCCGCAGCCACAGCCGCAGCCACACCGGCACCCACACCGGCACCCGCATCGTCCGCGCCCCTCCCGCCGCCTGCGGCGCATGGCCCGCCGGCCGCCACGCCGGCCACTCGCCGCGAGCGCATCCTGGTGGCCGAGGACAACCCGGCCAACCAGAAGGTCATCGCCTTCCAGCTGCGCAAGCTGGGCTTCGCGCCCGACATCGCTGCCGATGGCGCACAGGCCCTGGCGCGCTGGCACAGCGGGGCCTACGACCTGCTGCTCACCGATCTGCACATGCCGGTGATGGACGGCCTGGCGCTCAGCCAGGCGCTGCGGGCCGCCGGGGCCCGCCGGGCCGGTGGTGGCCCGCTGCCGATCATCGCGCTGACGGCCAACGCGCAAAGCGGCGAGGCCGAGCGCTGCCGCGCACACGGCATGGACGACTTTCTCACCAAGCCCACCAGCCTGCCGATGCTCCAGGCCACGCTCGAGCGCTGGCTGCTCGCCACCCAAGCCCACGAGAACGCGGCCTGCGCGCCCGTTGATGCGCCATGAACCCCGATCCGGTTGAACAACAGGCGCTGGCCACGGCCGTGCAGGCCAGCGAGCGTGATGCCGAGCTGGCCGCCCGGCTGGCCGCCATCTCGCAGGGCCAGTGCGTGGCCGAGTTCGCACCCGACGGCAGCCTGCTGGCGGCCAACGAGCGCTTCGTGCAGATGATGGGCTGGCCGCTCGACGAGGTGCTGGGCCGCCACCAACGCAGCTTCTGCCTGCCCGGCATCGACGCCGATCCGCAGCACCAGGCGCTGTGGCAGGCGCTGCGCGAAGGCCGGGCGCAGCAGGGCGAGTTTCTGCGCGTGGCCCGCGACGGCCACCAGATCTGGCTGCAGGCCACCTACACACCCATCGTCGACCGCCGGGGCCAGCTGCGCAAGGTGGTCGAGTTCGCCACCGACATCAGCCACGGCAAGCGTGCCTCGCTGGCCGCCGATGCCCAGCTGATGGCGATCTGGTCGAGCCAGGGCGTCATCGCCTTCGACCTGCAAGGCCATGTGCTGGACGCCAACCCGGTGTTCCTCGACACCGTGGGCTACGGCCTGTTCGAGGTGCTGGGCCAGGACCACCGCCTGTTCTGCACGCCCGAGCATGGCGCCAGCGCCGAGTACCAGGCCTTCTGGGCCGCGCTGCGCGAGGGCCAGCCGCAGCGCGGCGAGTTCATGCGCCTGGATCGCCACGGCCGGCCGATGTGGCTGCAGGCCACCTACACGCCGATCCCGGGGCTCGACGGCCGGCCCGAGCGCATCGTCAAGTTCGCCACCGACATCACCGCCGACAAGCTGCGGGCGATGGAAGACCAGGGCAAGATGGCCGCGGTGCTGCGCACCCAGGCGGTGATCGAGTTCGACCTGGACGGCCACATCCTCGATGCCAATGCGCTGTTTCTCGACGCCATGGGCTACCGGCGCGACGAGGTGCTGGGCCGCCACCACCGCCTGTTCTGCCTGCCGGGCTTTGCCGACACCGAGGGCTACCGCGCGTTCTGGACCCGGCTGCACGCCGGCCAGCCGCAGGCTGGCGAGTTCATGCGCCTGGGGGCGCAGGGCAAGCTGGTGTGGCTGCAGGCCACCTACACGCCCATCCTCGGCGCCGACGGCCGGCCGTACAAGATCGTCAAGTTCGCCACCGACATCAGCGCTGCGGTGGCCGCGCGCCAGGCCAGTGCCCAGGCCGCCACCGGCCTGGCGCTGCGCGACGCGGCCCTGGCCAGCAGCGGCGACGGCATGCTGATCGTGGCCGTGGAGCCCACCGGCGCGCATGCGGTGTATGCCAACGCGGCCGCCGCCGGTCTGGCCGGCTGCGATGTGCAGACCCTGCTGGCGCCCGACGGCCAGCGGCTGCGCGAGCGCCTGCTCGACGGCGAAGGCCAGACCGCCGTGCTGCGCGCGCTGGCCGAGCACCAGGTGCAGCGCACCACGCTGCGCCGCCAGGCCCCCGATGGCAGCGAGCGCTGGCTGGCGCTGACCGTCAGCCCGATGGCCGGCGACCCCGCCCAGCGCATCGGCGGCACGGCCGCACGCTCGCGCCAGGCGGTGCAGCTGGCGGTCTTGACCGTGGACGACATCACCGACCGCGTGGCGGCCGACCTGCGCCTGCGCGACGAGGTGGCGCGCATGCAGACCATCTTTGCGCTGAGCCCCGACGGCTTTGTCAGCTTCGACGCCGCCGGCCGCGTGATCTCGGTGAACCCGGCCTTCGAGCAGCTCACCGGCCTGGACGCCAGCCGCCTGCTGCACGCCGACGGGGCCAGCTTCGATGCCGCGCTCGAGGCGGTGGTGGCCGAGCGCAATCCGCGCGGCACGGCGCAATGGCTGGCCGGCATCCGCGGCATCGGCGATCCCGATGTGCGGGCCGACGTGCTGCGCCTGGCCGGTGCCGGCGCACGCGTGGTGGTGTGCAGCCGCCGGCGCTGCGAGGCGGCCACCATCTCGCAGGTGCTGCACCTGCGCGACATCAGCGCCGAGATGCTGGCCGACCGCACCCAGCGCGAGTTCATGGCCAACATGAGCCACGAGATCCGCACCCCGATGAACGGCGTGATCGGCCTGATCGGCGTGCTGCAGCAGTCGGGCCTGGACGCCGAACAGCAGGAGACGGCCGAGCTGATCCGCAACTCGGGCGTGGCGCTGCTGGGCATCCTGGACGACATCCTGGATTTCTCGAAGATCGAGGCCGGCCAGATGTCGCTGGAGACCCTGGCGGTCAACGGCGCCCAGATCATCGAGCAGGCCTGCGGCGTGCTGGACCCGCTGGCGCTGGACAAGGCGGTGGACCTCACCTGGTTCACCGATCCGCAGCTGCCCGAACTGATGCTGGCCGACCCGCTGCGCCTGCGCCAGGTGGTGACCAACCTGGTGGGCAATGCAATCAAGTTCTCGGCCCGCCCCGAGCGCCGCGGCCAGGTGCATGTGCGCTGGACCGCCGAGCCCGGCGCCGCCGGCCAGCCCGGCGTGCGCCTGAGCGTGCGCGACGACGGCATCGGCATCGACGCGCAGGCGCAGCAGCGCCTGTTCCAGCCCTTCGTGCAGGCCGACCTGTCGACCACGCGGCGCTTCGGCGGCACCGGCCTGGGCCTGACCATCACCCGCGCCATGGTCGACGCCATGGGCGGCCAGATCACCCTGCACAGCCAGCCCGGCCAGGGCAGCACCTTTGCCGTGTGGCTGCCGCTGCGCCTGCCGGACGATGCCGGCCCGCTCGCCGCCACCGGATACGCCGCCACCGGATGCGCCACCCCGGCGCAGCCTGTGCAGCCCGCCCTGCACGGCGGCCTGCAGTGCCACCTGGTGGCCGCACCCGACAGCAGCCTGCGCGACCTGGCGGCCTACCTGCACGCCGCCGGCGCCCACGTGCAGCTGCACGATCACCTGCCCGCCCCAGGCCCCTGCCTGGACAGCGCGCTGTACAAGCCCCCGCAGGGCACGTCAGTCGCCAGCCCGGCCGCCAACCCAGCCGCCAACCCAGCCGCCAGCCCGGCCGACAGCCCCACGCTGTGGATCATCGACCAGCCCACCCAGAATGGCCCGGCGCAAGACGCCGCCCTGGCCGCCCTGGCCGCCTGGCTGGCCAGCCAGGCCGCGCCGCCGGCCCTGCTGCTGGTGGGCCGTGGCCGCGGCCGCCGGGCCCGCGCACGCGCCGCCGGTGCGCCCGGCCTGCACATCGACGCCAATGCCCTGGGGCGTGCGGCCTGGCTGCAGGCCGTGGCGCAGGCCCTCGGCCCGATGGCTGCAGCCCCGGCCCAGGGCCGGGAGCCCGACCGGGCCCCAGCACCGCCGCCAGCCGCCGAAACAGACGCAGGCGCAGCCGCCACGCCGGCCCGGCCTGCGCCGGCCGCGCAACCGTCCAGGCCCGGCAGCACACCGGCCACGCCCGCCAGCCGCGCGGCGGCCCCCACGCGCAGCGAACGCATCCTGGTGGCTGAGGACAACCCGGCCAACCAGAAGGTCATCGCCTTCCAGCTGCGCAAGCTGGGCTTTGCCGCCGACATCGTGGCCGATGGCCAGCAGGCGCTCGAGCGTCTGGCGCAGGCCCGCTACGACCTGGTGTTGACCGACCTGCACATGCCGGTGATGGACGGCTACCAGTTCACCAGCGCCTGGCGCACCGCCGAAACCGCCCAGCCGGCCAACGCCCCGCGCCTGCCGGTGGTGGCGCTGACCGCCAATGCGCAAAGCGGCGAGGCCGAGCACTGCCGCCGCGCCGGCATCGACGACTACCTCACCAAGCCCACCAGCCTGGAACGCCTGGCCGCCATGCTGCAGCGCTGGCTGCCCACCCCGGTGGCCTGATGCAGCTCAAGTTGATCCGCGCGGTGCCGACAACACCTTGTTACCCTCAACAGGACGCGGCGCAATCCAACGCCCGCGCGTACCGACCATGAAGATTCGAACCCTTCTGGCGGTCGCCTTTGGCAGTCTCTCGGCGATCGTTTTGCTGGTGTCTGCGCTGTCGTTGCTGTCCCTGAACGCGGCCAATGCCCGATTCCACGACTACCTGCACGGCATCGATGCCCGGGCCATCCAGGTGGGCCTGCTGCGCAAGGCGGTGGACGAACGCGCGGTGGCCGCGCGCAACCTGGTGCTGGTGCGCGAGGCCGCCGATCAACAGGCCGAGTACGACGCGGTCGTCAAGGCCCACCAGGACGTGCAGCGCCACCTGGCCAAGCTGCGCAAGATGCTGGACGAAGGCGCCGACGTGAGCGCCCAGGCCCGCGGCCTGGTCGACGAGATGAGCGCCATCGAGGCCCGCTACGCGCCGGTGGCGCTGTCGATCGTGGAGATGGCGCGCAAGGGCCAGCGCGAGCCGGCCATCGCCAAGATGATCGTCGAGTGCCGGCCGCTGCTGGCCGACCTGGTGCGGGTGAGCAACGCCTATGCCGCCCTGACCACCGCCCGCGCCCACCAGATCGGCGAGGAGGCCGAGGCCCAGTTCGCCTCCAAGACCCGCTGGCTGGCCGTGGTGGCCACGCTGGCGCTGCTGATGTCGGCCGGCGCCGGCTGGTACGTGTCGCGGAAGGTGTCGGTGCCGCTGGCCCGTGCCGTGCGCCTGGCGCGCGCCGTGGCCGATGGCGACCTCAGCCAGCGCATCGATGTCAACGGCCGCGACGAGCTGTCCGATCTGTCGCGCGCCATGGCCACCATGACCCGTCAGCTCGAAAGCCTGATCGGCCAGGTGCGCAGCAGCAGCGAGCACATCAACCTGGGCGCCTCGGAAGTGGCCCAGGGCGCGATGGACCTGAGCCAGCGCACCGAACGCCAGGCCAGCGCGCTGCAGGAAACCGCCGCGTCGATGGAACAGCTCACCGGCACGGTGCGGCAGAACGCCGACAACGCCCAGCAGGCCGCCAGCCTGTCGGTGGATGCCGCCGGGGTGGCCCAGCGCGGCGGCGAGGTGGTGGCCGAGGTGGTGGCCACCATGCACGGCATCGACGCCAGCAGCCGGCGCATCGCCGACATCCTGGGCGTCATCGACGGCATCGCGTTCCAGACCAACATCCTGGCGCTGAACGCCGCCGTGGAGGCCGCCCGCGCCGGCGAGCAGGGCCGCGGCTTTGCCGTGGTGGCCAGCGAGGTGCGCACGCTGGCCCAGCGCAGCGCCGACGCCGCCCGCGAGATCAAGACGCTGATCGGCGACAGCGTCACACGGGTGGCCCAGGGCACGGCCCTGGTCGACCGCGCCGGCGGCACCATGGGCGATGTGGTGCAGGCCATCGCACGGGTGCAAGGCATCGTGGCGGCGATCAGCGACGCCAGCCACCAGCAGCATGCCGGCATGGCCCAGCTCAACAGCGCGATCGCACAGATGGACTCCAGCACCCAGCAGAACGCCGCGCTGGTGGAGCAAAGCGCCGCCGCCGCCGAAAGCCTGCGCCAGCAGTCGGACCGCCTGGTGGGCGCGCTGTCGCACTTTCGCTGCGACGCCACGGCTGGGGCCTGAGGCGCTTGCGGCCTGATGCCGCAGCGCCCGGCGCGGCGGCGCATGGCCTGCTGCCCGCAAGTCCGCAGGCCATGCGCCGCCGCGCAGATCGCACGCGCAAAGGGCCAACGCGGCACCCTGCGCAGCATCGGACGGCACAAACGAAAAAGGTCTTGGCGATTTCTCGCCAAGACCTTTTCGTAGCTGGTGGGCCCCGACAGATTCGAACTGTCGACCAACGGATTAAGAGTCCGCTGCTCTACCAACTGAGCTAGGAGCCCGAAAACTTTTTGCCGGGTGCTTAATCCGACGCCTGCCAGGCAGAGACTGCCCGTCAGGTGGTGGGTCGTGCAGGACTTGAACCTGCGACCAACGGATTAAAAGTCCGCTGCTCTACCGACTGAGCTAACGACCCCTCCGGCAGAGCCTCGCATTCTAGCACGGTGTTTTTGGCCTTGTCACGCCCCTGACGCAAATTTCTTCGGGGCCCCGCGTGGGCCGGCGCGCAGCTGCTCGATCACCTCGCCGGCCGCCACCAGGCCGAAGCTGGCCGTCACCGTGACGGTGGAGCCATAACCATGGCAGTTCAGGCTGCCGTCGCTGGCGCAGGCCGCATCCACCGGCGGCGCCACGCTTTCGCGCGAGAACACGCAGCGCAGGCCGATGCGCCCCTGGCGCGGCGCGCCCTGCTTGCGCAGGCGCTGGCGCAAGGTGGCCAGCAGCGGGTCGTGCGTGGTGTCGGCCAGATCGGCCACCTCCACCGCCTGGGCCTGCAGCTTGCCGCCGGCTGCCCCGCACACCACCAGCGGCGTGCCGCTGGTGCGCGACCAGGCGGCCAGCGCCAGCTTGGCCTGGCCCTGGTCGCAGGCGTCGATCACCGCGTCCACCGCCGCCGGCAGCAGGCCGGGCCAGTTGTCGGCCGCGGCAAACTCTTCCACCACCCACACCTGGCAGCCGGGGTGGATGTCGGCAATGCGCTGCTGCAGCGCCAGCGCCTTGGCCTGGCCCACGGTGCTGCCCAGGGCCTGCACCTGGCGGTTGATGTTGGATTCGGAAACCTGGTCGAGATCGATCAGCACCAGCTGGGCCACGCCGCTGCGCGCCAGGGCCTCCACCGCCCACGAACCCACGCCGCCCAGGCCCACCACCGCCACACGGGCGGCGCGCACGCGCTGGTAGCCGGCCTCGCCGTACAGGCGGCGCAGGCCGCCGAAGCGGCGCTCGAGATCGGCCTCGTCAGCCGCCAGCCCTGCCGGCAGCGCCGGTGGCTGCGACGCCGGTGGCTGCAGCGCCTCGTGTGGGGTGTGGGATTCAGCCATGGCCCCGCACCGCTCAGCCGGCCTCGGCCTGGCGCATCTGCCAGCGCAGCGCCAGCGTGGCCCCGCCCAGCATGCCGGCCAGGGCCAGCACGCTGCCGATCGACAGCGTGGACACGCCGCTCAGCCCCTGGCCCACGGTGCAGCCGAGCGCGGTGACGCCGCCGGCGCCCATCAGCACCGCCCCGGCCAGGTGGCGGCCGGTGTCGGCGGCACCGCCAAACCCTTCCCAGCGAAAACTGCGCGTGGCCAGCGCCACCGCCGCACTGCCGGCCACCACGCCCAGCGCCGCGGCCATGCCCTGCGTGAACACGCGGCTGCCGTCGGTGGCGTAGATCAGCCACTCGATCAGGTAGGCCATCGGCGCGATGAAGCTGAACGACTCCATGCGCTGGCTGTTGGTGGCCAGGAAGGCCGGTTCCAGCGTCTGCGGGTGTTCGGCCAGGTGGCCGTGCACGCCGGTGAGCCACCACATGGCCACCACCAGCGCCCCCAGGCCGATGCCGCCGGCCAGCACCTCGGGCTGGCGCCCATCGCGCCGGGCCAGCACCCAGGCCGCCAGCGCGGCGGCGCACAGGCAGCCCAGCACGCCGGCGCGCTGGGCCGGTGTGCCGCCCAGGCCGGCCGCCAGCGTGGGCAGGTCGGCGCCACCGGGCAGCAGCCACTGCACCTGGTCGATGCTGGCGATGCGCGCCACCGCCAGCGCACCGCGGATGCTGGCCCAGGCCGCCAGACCGGCCACCAGCACCACCACCAGCGAGCGCAGGTTGCCGCCGCCCAGGCGCACCAGCGTGCGCGCCCCGCAGCCCGAGGCCAGCACCATGCCGACGCCGAACAGGCCGCCGCCCACGGCCAGCGACAGCCAGCGCAGCGCCGTGCCGGCGTAGATTGTGTCGGCCGCGCGCACCGCGCCGCTGGCCACCAGCAGGTTGAAGCCCAGCATGGCCACCGCCATCGCCAGCAGCCACATGCGCCAGCGCGCCGTGCCGCCGAACAGCAGCCAGTCGGCCACCGCCCCCATGGTGCAGAAATGGGTGTGCCGCGCCAGCGCGCCAAAGCCGGCGCCGAGCGCAAACGCGGCCCACAGCAGCTGACGGGTCAGCACGGGAAGATCGGATTCGCTCATCGCCAGCGCAGACAGGCCGGCGGGCCCGGCCGATGCAGGTGAAACAAGTGCCTAGCCCTTGAGTGCGGCCACGCGTTCTTTGCCGGCGGCGGCGGCCTCGCTGGTGGGGTAGGCCTTGACCAGGTCGTCGATGGTCTTGCGCGCGCCGCGGCTGTCCTTCATCTCGATCTGGCAGTTGGCCACGGCCAGCAGGGCCTCGGGCGCACGCACATGGGTGGGTGCCGCGTTCACCAGGGCGCGGAAGGCGGCGATGGCGTCCTTGTAGTTCTTCTGGCCGTAGTAGGCATTGCCCAGCCAGAAGCGCAGCGAATCGCCATAACCGCTGGCCTGGAAGCGCTGCATGAAGCCGTTGATGGCCACCACCGCCTTGTCGAAGTCGCCGGTGCGCAGCACGGCCATGGCCTGGTCGTGGGCGCGACGCTCATGGGCCTCGACGACAAACTCCTTGCCGTCGAGCGCCACCTTCTGCGGTTCGACCGTGCGCAGGCGCTCGTCCAGGGCCTGCGAGGCATCCTTCAGGCGCTTTTGCAGCTCGGCGAGCTCGCGCGTGAGCTGCTCCTGGCCGCCGCGCAGTTTGGCGTTCTCGGCCTTCTGCGCCTCGAGCTGGGTGTTCAGGTCGAGCAGGCTGCGGCGCAGCTGCTGCACCTGGTCGGTGAGCTGGGTGGCGGCCTGCTGCAACTGCTCGGCCCGGCTGCGCGCGCCGTCTTCGCTGGCCTGGAAGCGGCTGCGCAGATCGAGGATGGCCTTGCGCGCCTCCTCGTCCTCGAGCAGGCCGGCGCGAGCGCCGGGGGTGCCCAGCAACAGGGCGGCCGCCATCAGGGCCGGCGACAGGCGGAGGGCAAACGGCAACGGCACGGTCAACGGTCCTTCAGTTCGGCGCGGCGGTTCTTGGCCCAGGCGGCCTCGTCGTGGCCGGTGTCGGCCGGGCGCTCCTTGCCGAAGCTCACCGCCTCGAGCTGGCTTTCGCCCACGCCCAGCAGGGCCAGGGTCTTGACCACCGCCTCGGCGCGCTTCTGGCCGAGCGCCAGGTTGTACTCGCTGCCGCCGCGCTCGTCGGTGTGGCCTTCCACGGTCATGCGCCGGGTCTTGGTGGCGTTCAGCGCCTTGGCATGGCTTTCGAGCAGACCGCGGAAGTCGTCCTTGACGACGAAGCTGTCGAAGTCGAAGAACACCACGCGACCGGTGGGCGCCGCCACGGCGCTGGCGCCAGCACCGGCCACCGTGCTGCTGCCGGCCGCCGCGCCGCGGCTCAGATCAACCGTGGCCACCTGCGACTGCGGTGCCGCCGGCGTGGTGGTGCCCGCACGGGCGGTGGCGGTGCCGGGGCCGGTGGATGCGCTCACCGCGGTGGGCGTGCGGGTCTCGATCGGCGTCTCGTCGAGCTTGACGCTGGTGCCGCAGCCAGCCAGCAGCGCGGCCAGCGCGGTGGTCAATGCCGTGGTCTGGGCGCGGGTGCGAAGTCGCATGTTCATCATCGATCCTTGCTCAATGGCGGCCGTGGTGGCCGCCCGGGTCGCCGGCCGCGGGTGCCGGTATCTGCCCGACCGGCGCTGCCGCCGGCGGGTGCGTCGGGTCTAGCGGATGTAGGGCCCCCAGGCCGGCTCGCGCACATCGAGGCCCTGGGTGGGCACCCGGCGTCGGATCTTGCCATCCAGGGTGGTGGTCATCAACACGTCACGGCCCGCACTGCGGGTGGCGTAGATCAGCAGTCGGCCGTTCGGCGCGAAGCTGGGGCTTTCGTCGTCGGCGGTGTCGGTCAAGGCCAGCGGCGGCGCACTGCCGTCCAGCGGCATCAGCATCACCCGAAAGCCGTTCTCGCGGGTGATGTAGGCCAGCAGCCGGCCATCGGGGCTGAGCGCCGGGCTGATGTTGTAGGCGCCCTGGAAGGTCACCCGCTCAGCGCTGCCGCCGCCGGTCGGCATGCGGTAGACCTGCGGGCCGCCGCCGCGGTCGCTGACGAAATACACCTGCCGGCCATCGGGCGAGAAGCAGGCCTCGGTGTCGATGGCGCTGCTGGTGGTCAGGCGCCGCACGGCGTCGCCGGCCAGGTCGAGCAGGTAGACCTGCGACAGCCCGTCGCGGGTGAGCGTGACGGCCAGCCGCGTGCCATCGGGCGACCAGGCCGGCGCGCTGTTGCTGCCCTTGAAGGCGGCCACGCGCCGGCGCTCGCCGCTGGACACGTCCTGCACCATCACCACGGCCTTGCCGTCCTCGAAGGACACATAGGCCAGGCGCCGGCCATCGGGTGCCCAGGCCGGCGAGATGATGGGTTGCGGGCTGGCCAGGGCCGACTGCGCGCCCTCGCCATCGGCATCGGTGATGCGCAGCGTGTAGCGGTTGGCCACCCGGCTGACATAGGCAATGCGCGTGGCATTGACGCCCGGCTCGCCCACCAGCTTGTCGTGCACCATGTCGGCGATGCGGTGCGCGGCCAGGCGCAGATCGGCCGCCGGCACCACCAGCGATTGCGCCGCCAGTTCCTGCGACTTGAGCACGTCCCACAGCTTGTAGCGCACGTCGAAGCGGCCATCGGCCAGCCGCGACACCGAACCCACCAGCAGCGCGTCGGCACTGCGGGCGCGCCAGTCGGCCCATTGCGGCTGGCTGCGCTCGTCGAGCGCACCGCTGGAATCGACCAGGCGGAACACGCCGCTGGTGTCGAGATCGGCGCGGATGATCTGTGACAGGGCCTGGCCGCTGCGGTCTTCATCGCGCAGGCGGGTCACCGCGATCGGCAGCTGCGTGGCGCCGATGCCCGACACCTCGACCCTGAACTGGGCGCTGGCCGGCGGGGCCGTGAGCAGCGAGGCGGGAGCGATGGGGAGCAGGGAGGCGCTGAGGGCAGCGCTGAAGTGGCGGCGTCGAATCGGCATCGAGGGGGTGGAGTCGATCAGCTTGCCGCAGGTTCCCTCGGGCCCCGCCAGCCAGCCTGGATGGCGCCGATTGTAGGCAGGCCGCCAGCCCCGGCCGCGCCAGCGGGCGCGCGCCGCCCTGCGGGATTCACCCAAGTCCTGCGCCATGTGCTTTGGCATCATCGCGCCCCATGCCCGACCACGCGCCGCCTCTGCCAGCCACACCGCCACGGCCCATCCTGGCCGCCGCTAGCGCCTGCCCCTGTGGCAGCGCCCTGCCCTACGGCCGCTGCTGCGGCCGCTGGCATGCCGGCGCGCTGCACCTGCAGGCGCCCGACGCACAGGCGCTGATGCGCTCGCGCTACAGCGCCTTCGTGCTGGGCCTGGGCGAGTACCTGCTGGCCACCTGGGCCGAACACACCCGTCCCGCGCACATCGACTTCGAGCCGGGCCTGCGCTGGCTGGGCCTGCAGGTGCGCCAGCACCGCCAGATCGACGCGCAGCACGCCGAGGTCGAGTTCGTGGCCCGCAGCAAGCTGGGCGGCCGTGCGCACCGGCTGCACGAGACCAGCCGCTTCACCCGCGATGCGGCCGGGCGCTGGTTCTATGTGGATGGCGCACTGCATGCCGGCTGAGGCCGCCACGGGCCGTGGGCCACGCGGCCGCGGCGCACCGGTGGGGCGGTCGCATCGGGCGCGCGGTGCTCAGGCGGCGGCGGCGAACTCCTGCCGCACCATCGGCTGGGTCAGGCGCCAGGCCACCACGGCCAGCAGGCCGCACAGGCCCAGCATCACCAGCACCGACATCGAGCGCGTGGCCACCACAAACCCGGCCACCACCGGGGCCACGGCCTGCGGCAGCGCGGCGTGGGCCAGCGTGCCCTGCACCAGCCACTGCACCACCGCCTGCTGCAGACCCAGGCCGGCCAGGCCCAGCACGATGGCCAGCACCAGCAGGCCGATCAGCGCGCGGCGCGCCCAGTCCTGGCGGCGCAGCAGGCCCACCGCGGCGGCCGAGGTCAGTGCCGCCAGCAGCAGTGCCAGGCCCTGCAGCCAGGGCATCAGCGCCGGCAGGGCTGCCGCCACATCGGCCGGCGCACCATCGAGCATGGCGCTGGACATGAACATCGCCGACGAGGCCGAGCCGCAGATCAGCAGCGCCATCAGCAGCGCCAGCCAGGCCACGGCATTGACGAACAGCGAGCGGGAACCAACGGTGAAGGTCTGCGGCATGAGGCGTCTCCGGTTGAGCCTAGGCGAGCGCGGCGGCCCGGTCACGGCAGGCTGAGAGTCCACGCTCGGCATGCGATGCTGCCGCGCCGGCGTGACAGGCGTCTTTCAGGCACCGGCCAGGTGCGCGGCGTCAGGCCCGCGTATCGCCTGCGCAACAGCCCGGTCTTGACGCCGCCACTGCAGCGCCTTGCCGAACATCGCGCCCTCCACCGCCCACACCACCGCAAACGCCACCGCCCACACCACCGCACCCACCACCACATCATCCACTCGCCATGACCCCCGCAGGCCCGCTGACCCTGATCCACCAGGACCCCTGGCTGCTGGCCGTGCACAAGCCGGCCGGCCTGCTGGTGCACCGCAGCGCGCTGGACGCCCATGCCGACGACGACCTGGTGACCCGCCTGCGCCAGCAGCTCGATGCGCCGGTCTGGCCCGCCCACCGGCTCGACAAGGGCACCTCGGGCGTGCTGCTGCTGGCGCGCGACGCCCACACCGCCGGCCTGCTGGGCGCCGCCTTTGCCGAGGGCCGCACCAGCAAGCACTACCTGGCGCTGGTTCGCGGCTGGCCGGGCGCGCCGGGGGCCAGTGGCCTGATCGAGCAGCCGCTGGCCCGTGACCCCGAACTGCCCTCGGCCGGCCAGCCACGGCTGGAGGCCAGCACGCGCTGGCAGGTGCTGCAGCAGCTGGACTGGCCGCTGGCCACGCACGCACAGCACGCCGGCACCCGCGTGGCACTGATGGCGGTGCAGCCGCTGACCGGCCGCCGCCACCAGATCCGCCGGCACTTCAAGCACATCGGCCATCCGCTGATTGGCGACGCCACCCATGGCAAGGGGCCCTTGAACCGCGCCATCGCCGCCTGGCTGGGCCACGGCCGCCTGTGGCTGCACGCCTGCCAGCTGGAACTGACGCATCCGGTGAGCGGCCAGCCGCTGCGGCTGCAGGCGGCGCCGGGGCCCGAGTGGGCACGGCTGCAGTCCGACAGCGGATCAACGCCGGCGCCTGGCCCCTGACCCGCCGGCCACGGGCCCCGACAATGGCGCCGTGCCGCCCACGGCGTCATCCGCCCCCCGGTCGCCCGACCCCCGCCCCCAGCCACCCCGCGCACCGCATGCCCGCAGGACCTCTTGCCGCCGCCCTGTCCTACATCCTGTGGGGCCTGTTTCCGCTGTACATCAAGCAGCTGGCCCAGGTGCCGGCGCTGGAGCTGGTGGCGCACCGCTCGTGGTGGTCGCTGGTGCTGGTGCTGGCCCTGCTGGCGGGGCAGCAGCGCTGGGCCTGGCTGGGCCAGGTGCTGCGCGCGCCGCGCACGCTGGCGGCCTTTGCCTGCAGCTCGCTGCTGCTCTCCGCCAACTGGCTGATCTACGTGTGGGCGGTCAACGATGGCCGCGTGCTCGATGCCAGCCTGGGCTACTTCATCAACCCGCTGTTCAATGTGCTGCTGGGCTACGCCGTGCTGCACGAGCGGCCGCGGCCGCTGCAGTGGGCCGCCGTGGGCCTGGCCGCGGCCGGCGTGCTGTGGCTGGCCATCGGCACCGGCCATGTGCCCTGGGTGTCGCTGGCGCTGGCCGCCAGCTTCGGCCTGTATGGCCTGCTGCGCAAGACCGCCGCACTGGGCGCGCTGGAAGGCCTGGCGCTCGAAACCCTGCTGCAGGCACCGCTGGCGCTCGGCTGGCTGCTGTGGCTGGGCACGCAGGGCCGTGGCCAGTTCGGCCAGGGCGACGCCGGCACCGATCTGCTGCTGCTGTTGGCCGGCCCGGCCACCGCGGTGCCGCTGCTGCTGTTTGCCTTTGGCGCGCGGCGCATCACGCTGGCCACGCTCGGTCTGCTGCAGTACCTGGGGCCGACGATCCAGTTCGCGCTGGGCGTGTTCGTCTATGCAGAGCCTTTTGACGCCCGCCGCGGCCTGGGCTTTGCGCTGATCTGGGCCGCGCTGGCGCTCTACAGCGCCGAAAGCTGGCGCGTGCTGCGCCAGCAGCGCCGCGCGGCCACGGCCTGAAGAACCGGCTCAGGGCACCGGGACCGGCTGCGGAGGCGGCCACGGGCCCGCATGGCCGGGCAAGGCTCAGGCGCGCAGGTCCCCGGCCAGGCAGGCCAGAGTTTCGGCGGGCAGGCTCAGGTGCGCGGGGTAGTGGGTGTGGTCGCAGCCGATCTTCACCGCGGCGCCGGCCCGCACCGCCTGCCGCGCCGCGGCACCGAACTCGAAGCGCACGAAGTGCACCGCCGAGGTCTTGACCTCGTTCTCGCGATCCAGGTCCTCGTCGGCCACGGCATAGATGCGCGGCTGGCCTTCAACCTCGACGAACAGCCGGTCTTCCACGCCGATCAGCCGCGCCAGCTCGCGGCGGCGCTCGTGCGCATCGGGGTACTCGAGCAGCACCGTGGCCTTCCAGTTGCTGCCGTCGGGCAGCAGCGGCGCATAGGCCTCGATCTCGGACTGGATGCCGGCCTCGTCGAAGATCTTCTCGATGTGCAGCATCTCCTGGATCTGGCGGCGGATGGTGGCCTCGTCCTCGAACTGCAGGGTCATGTGCTCGCCCAGCGCCACGCTGCGGCGCTGGCGGTGGGCAATGTGGCCAGGCCGGCTGCTCTGGCGCACCTTGGCATAGGCCTCCAGCGTGAGCAGGCTGTCGCGGGTGATGGTCATGGTGGGTCGGGCGGAGAAGGGGCGGAGAAGGGGCGGAAAAGGGGCGGATCAATCCAGGCCATAGGCCTGGCGCAGCAGGCTCAAGGGGTGTTGCAGGGCCTTGGCCGGCAGGCCGGCCTGGGCCATGCCCTGGGCGATGTGGTGGCCGGCCAGCGCGCAGTCGCTGGCGATGACATCGGGCTCGTCCCGGGCCATGGCCTTGAACACCGGCTTGCCGATCTTCATGGCCACCGGGTGGGTGGGCGTCTTCACGCCATAGGTGCCGGCATGGCCCGAGCAGCGCTCCACGGTGTTGAGCCTGACCTGCACCGTCTGGCCGATCAGCTTGAACATCTCCTCGGTCTTGCGGCCGATGTTCTGCACCCGACCATGGCAGGGGATGTGGTAGCTCACCTTGCCCAGATCACGCTGGAAGTCGGTGCGCAGCAGGCCGTCTTTGTGGCGGCCCACCAGGTACTCGAAGGGGTCGAACATCGCGTCGCGCACCGCCAGCACATCGGGCTCGTCGGGAAACATCAGCGGCAGTTCCTGCTTGAACATCAGCGTGCAGCTGGGAATGGCGCTCAAGATGGCATAGCCCTCGCGTGCATAGCGTGCCAACACGGGGATGTTGGCGTTCTTGTGCCGCTCCACCGTCTTCAGATCGCCCAGCTCGAGCTTGGGCATGCCGCAGCAGGCCTCCTTGTCGACGATGACATAGGGCACCGCGTTGTGCGCCAGCACCTTGAGCAGATCGTGGCCGATGCCGGGCTCGTTGTAATTGACATAGCAGGTGGCAAACACCGCCACCTTGCCCGGCGTGCGCGGGCCGTCGCGCACCGCGTGCGCCGGGCCCGAGCCACCGGACCGTGCGGCCGACCAGCGAAAGCGCCGCGTGGCCAGCTCGGGCATCCAGGCCTCGGGGTGCACGCCCAGCACGCTGTCCATCGCGCCGCGCGCCAGCTTCGTTCGGTTGACCGCATTGACCGCCTGCACCACCACCGGAATGCCGGCAAAGCTGCCGTGCACATCGGTGCTGGCCAGAAACTTGGCGCCCTCGCCCACCAGGCCCTGGCCGAACTGGATGGCCTTGGCGCGCAACATCAGGTGCGGAAAATCCAGCTGCCAGGGATGCGGCGGCGTGTACGGACACTTGGTCATGTAGCACAGGTCGCACAGGTAGCACTGGTCGACCACCTTGGCGTAGTCGGCCTTGGCCACGCCGTGCACCTCGCCATCGGCGGTGGCATCCACCAGGTCGAACAGGGTCGGAAAGCTCTGGCACAGGCTCACGCAGCGGCGGCAGCCATGGCAGATGTCGAACACCCGCTCGAGCTCGGCGTTGCAGGCATCGCGATCATGGAAGTCGGGGTGCTTCCAGTTCAGCGGATGGCGGGTGGGCGCCTCGAGATTGCCTTCACGCGTGCTCATGCGGGCCTCCGTCGCAAGCCATTGGACAACGAGGGGCACGGCGGCCCCTCGTGATGCCTTGCCGTGGCGCGTGGCGGGGTGATCGGCACCCGGCCCGCGGCCACGGCCTCACGCCCTCAGTCAACCAGCTGGTCGAGCGCCTTCTGGTAGCGGTTGGCGTGGCTGCGCTCGGCCTTGGCCAGGGTCTCGAACCAGTCGGCGATCTCGTCGAAGCCCTCTTCGCGCGCGGTCTTGGCCATGCCCGGGTACATGTCGGTGTACTCGTGGGTTTCGCCGGCCACCGCGGCCTTGAGGTTGTCGCGCGTGGCGCCGATCGGCAGGCCGGTGGCCGGATCGCCCGAGCCATGCTCCAGGAACTCGAGGTGGCCATGCGCATGACCGGTCTCGCCCTCGGCCGTGGAGCGGAACAACGCCGCCACGTCGTTCTGTCCTTCCACATCGGCCTTGTTGGCGAAGTACAGGTAGCGGCGATTGGCCTGCGACTCACCGGCAAACGCGTCCTTCAGGTGCTGCTCGGTCTTGGAACCCTTCAGGTTGCTCATGCGTAGCTCCTCTCGATTGGGTGTGTGGGCGTCTTCACCGCGCTCGGCGGCTGGCCACGGTAGCGCAGCACCCTGGGCAGGGCCAATACAAAGCTTCAATGCGGCACATAGGGCTGCTCAATTTTCGGGCAAACCCTGATCGTGAGCGCCCTGCCCGTCAGCGGCCGCCGCGCAGACCCAACAGAAAAAGTGCGTGGCCATGGGCCAGGCCGGCCGCATCGGCCAGATCGCCCAGCACGCTGAAGTGGTTGCAGCCCGGCACCACCTGGCACACCGGCACCGCACTCGGCCCCCACTGGTCACGGATCAGCTGGTTCTGGCGCAGGAACTCCTCGCTCTCGTCGGCACCCACCAGGGCCGCCAGCGGACCGTTGTGCTGCGGTCGCGGAAAAAACGCCGGCGACAAGCGCCGCACCGCAGCCGGCGTGAGCTGCAGGTCGGCCTGCAGAAACGGCGTGCAGCGGATCGGCTCCAGATCGAACAGGCCCGACAGCGCCAGCGCGCCGCGCAGCAGGCGGCGCGGCAGATCGCCAGCCAGGTCGGGCCAGCGGCAGGCCAGCAGCATGGCTGCCAGATGGCCACCGGCCGAATGCCCGGCCACCACGATGCGCGAAGGGTCGCCACCCCAGTCCGCGGCATGCCGCCACACCCAGGCCAGCGCGCGCGCCATCTGCAGCGCGATGTGCTCGATGCCGACCGCCGGACACAGCGCGTAGTCGGGCACCACCACCACCGCCCCCGCGCGCACGAAGGCCGGCGCCACGAAGGAATGATCGGCCTTGCCCAGCGCACGCCAGTAGCCGCCGTGGATGAACACCAGCACCGGTGCACCGGGCGCGCCCGGCCCGGCCGGTGCCGGCGGCACAAACACATCCACGGTGTCGGCCGGGCCATCGCCGTAGCGCAGGTCGAGCTGCCCGCGCAGGCCGCGGCGGGCCTGGGCCGACGCCGCGGCCCAGGCGGCCAGCAGCGCGGGCGCTTCGGGCACGCGGGCGCGGTTGTTGTACTGGGCTTCGTACCAGGCGGCATCGTGCTGGGGCATGCGGGCTCCGTGGGGCGGACAGATGAGGCGAACAGACGGTGCGTTTCAACCGGGCCTGTCGACGCGGCGGCTGGACAGGGCCGGCTCGACAGCCCGGCCGGGCGGCGTGGATCGGCCGCCACGGGCTTCGCGGCGCACGACCGCGGCATGGCCGGCAACGCGCACCGCGGCTGGCTTTCTACCCCAGTCCGGGCGGCCCACGGCGGCCGGGCGGCTGCTGCTATACTCCGCGCTGGTCTGGGGGCGTAGCTCAGCTGGGAGAGCGTCGCGTTCGCAATGCGAAGGTCAGGAGTTCGATCCTCCTCGTCTCCACCAAACAATATCTTTCGCGCAACAGGGGCGTGTGACTTGAAGCATTGGATTGCACCGTGTGCAATCCTTAGGTTCATTTCACAGGTGCAAGCCCTAAGTTCAACAGCCCCATCAGGGGCTGTTTTCTTTTGTTCCTTCCGCGTGAGGGGCCGATGGCGTGGGGGTACACCCCCCGCCTGGACACAGCAAAGGTGAGCGTCCAGCCACCCCACCTTGCCCGACGGCGACCGGCCGCTGACGATGGTGTCCACCTATTCCGTTTGGTGGACACCTATTCATGCATCCCAATTCCCAGAGCCGGCGCCGGCACGACGCTGATCTGAAGTCGAAGGTCATCGCGGCCTGCAAGGAGCCCGGCGCCTCGGTGGCCGCCGTTGCGCTGGCGCACGGCCTGAACGCCAACCTCGTGCGCAAGTGGCTGCACGGGCGGGGGCTCAAGCGTGCGGGCCTATCGCCTTCGGTCGAGCCGTCAATGTCGCCAGTGGTTGGTCCGATGCCGGCTGCTGACGCTCGCTTCATCCCCGTCGTAATGGCCGGCACCGAGTTGGCCAAGCCCGGCGCGCCTGTCGACGTCGCGCCAGCAGGGGCTGCTGCCGGCCTGTGCATTGAAGTCGAACTTCGCCGCGGCACGTCGAGCCTGAGCGTTCGCTGGCCAGCATCGTCGGGCGCCGACTGCGCAGCATGGCTGCGCGAACTGGCCGCGGGCTGGCTGAAGTGATCCGCATCGACCGGCTGTGGCTGTGCACCGCGCCGGTGGACATGCGCGCCGGCGCCGACCGGCTGCTGGCCTGCGTGGTCGCCAGCTTCGGCGCCGCCCATGCCCACCACGGCTACCTGTTCGGCAATGCGCGGGCCACGCGCATCAAGCTGCTGGTGCACGACGGCTTCGGCGTGTGGTGTGCTGCGCGCCGGCTGAACGCCGGGCGCTTCGTCTGGCCACGCGAGGCGGCCACCACACCGCTGTCACTGACGCAGGAGCAGTTCAACGCGCTGGTGCTGGGGCTGCCCTGGCAGCGGCTGCCCGAGATGAGCGTGATCACCCGCGTGTGAGCCCGAGGAGGCCGGCCGCTGCCGCGTTGACAGCACTTGCGCCAATGGCCTGCAGTGCCGGTCGCCGGCATCATGCCGTCCATGCTCGGCATGCACGACCTCCAGCCCCAGGACCTGCAAGGCCTGGCGCCCGAGGCGCTGGCGGCAGTGGCTGCGCAGTTGATCGAACACGTCGAGCAGCAACGCCAGCAGTTGGCTTCCAAGGACCGGGTCCTGGCCGAGCAGAGCGAGGAACTGCAGCGTAAGGACCGCGAGATCACGCTGCGCGATGCGAAGCTGGAGAAGATCCACTTCGAGCTGGCGCGCCTGAAGCGCTGGAAGTTCGGCGCACGCACCGAGGCGATGAACACCGAGCAGCGGGTGATGTTCCAGGAGACGCTGCTCGAGGACGAGGCCAGCCTGCAGGCGCAGCTGGCTGCACTGCAGGCGCAGGCCGACGCGGCCAAGCCCGACGTGCCGAGTACGCTGAAGGCGCCCCCGCGCAAGCCCCGCCGCCAGGCGCTGCCCGAGCACCTGCGGCGCGTGGAGCACCACCACGAGCCCGAGGACACCGCCTGCCCCACGACCGGCTGCGGCCAGCCGATGGTGCGCGTTGGTGAGGACGTCAGCGAGAAGCTCGACATCGTGCCGGCGGAGTTCTTCGTGCACCGTCACATCTACGGCAAGTGGGCGTGCCGCTGCTGTGAGCGCCTGGTGCAGGAGCCAGCGGACCCGCAGATCATCGACGGCGGCATTCCCACCGGCGGGTTGGTGGCGCACACGCTGATCAGCCGCTTCGCCGATCACCTGCCGTACTACCGGCTGGAGGCAATCAACGCCCGTGCCGGCGTGCACACCCCGCGCTCGACGCTGGCGGCCTGGGCCGGCCAAGCCGGCGCGGCGCTGGAGCCGCTGTACGAGGCGCACAAGCGCTTCGTGCTGGGCGCGGCGGTGCTGCATGCCGACGAGACACCGCTGGCGCTGCTCGACCCCGGGGCCGGCAAGACGAAGAAGGCCTACATCTGGGGCTATGCGCGCGGCGAGTTCGACGCGCAGCAGGGCGTCATCTACGAGTTCACGCCCGGGCGCGGTGGGCAGTACCCGCTGGCCTTCTTCGGAGGCCCTGGCGAGCCAGGACATCGAAGACAGACAGATCCGCCCTGGCGCGGCACGCTGCTGTGCGACGAGTACGCCGGCTACGGGCCGGTACTGGATCAGCGCCTGTTCCCAGAGCGCCGGGGTGCTGGCTGCCTGGCGCACGCACGCCGCAAGTTCGAGGAGATCGCCAAGGCCGGCAACAGCACCGTGGCGAAGGAGGCCATCGAGCGACTGGCGGCGATCTACCACGTCGAAGGGCAACTGCGCGCCATGGATGCGGTCACGCGGCAGCAGGCGCGACAGCAGCTGAACGCGCCGCAGTTCAAGGCATTGCACGCCTGGCTGCAGGTGCAGCGTCGGCAGGTGCCCGATGGCGGCGCCATCGCAGGGGCCATCGCCTACAGCCTGAACCACTGGGCGGCACTCACTGCGCACCTGGATGATGGGGCCGTGCCGATGGACAACAACTTCATGGAGCGTCAGCTCAAGCCCTGGCAGATGGGTCGCAAGGCGTGGCTGTTCATCGGCAGCGAGCTGGCCGGGCAGCGGGCGGCGGTGGTGATGAGCCTGGTGCAGTCGGTCAAGCTCAACGGGCACGACCCCTGGACCTACCTGCGCGATGTGCTGGCGCGCCTGCCCATGCACCTGAACAGACGGATCGACGAGTTGCTGCCGCACCGGTGGCAACCGACCAGTGCCGGGCACGACGCATGAAGAACATCGAAGCGCTGATCGACGACGGTGGCGAAATCACCGTCGGCCGCATCGCCGGCATCGACTGCGCTGCCACCGCGGCCGACGGGCACAACGCACTGGCCATGCTGGTGCGCCGCGACGGCGAGGCGCTGAACGCCTTGCTCAAGCGTCTGGACAAGGCCATCGGCCGGTACTACGACACCGGCGAGACGACGGACGAGATCAACCCGCCGTAGCGGCTCGGACCAGCCCTGCAAGGTGGGGCGCCTGGACGCTCACCAGCAAAGAGGTGGACCGCAGACCAACCGCGGCAAGAACCTCGTATCGAGCGGTCAACGCCGAACACACCCCATCGATTTCCGAAGTACGGCCTTCCATCCGGGCGACTTTGAGGCTTCGGCAGCGGCATCTCGACGACACCCACCGGTAGCTTCAGCCGGCGCGCTTCGACCTGGCGCTCATTCGTCGGGCCAGTCATAATGGGCTAGGGCACGCCCATGAACAACGTAGAACTGAGAGACGATGCCGCGACCTTCCACCAAGCCTCTGACGTTTATCGACGCTTTCGCTGGCTGCGGTGGCTTGTCCCTCGGACTGATGCAGGCGGGCTGGGTCGGCCGCTTTGCAATCGAACGCGACAAATTCGCGTTTGCGACGCTAAAAGCCAATCTGCTGGCGCAAGAGACACCGCACAAGTACGTTTGGCCACGATGGCTTCCCAAAGAGCCGATTGGGATCGTCGAGCTTCTTAGCAAATATCAAGAGCAGCTCAAAGCCCTCGCAGGAACCATTGACGTTTTAGTCGGAGGACCTCCTTGCCAAGGATTTTCCAGTGCTGGCCGGCGTAAGCATGACGATCCCCGCAATCAGCTTTTCTCCTCATACCTGAACTTGGTCGACGTCATCAAGCCCAAGGCCGTATTGATAGAGAACGTCAGGGGATTCACACTCGACTTCAATGCGGGTGATGAAATCAAGAATTTCTCGCAGGCGCTTAAGGCGCGCCTATCAGACGAGTACACGGTGCATGAACAGTTACTCGATCTCTCCATCTTCGGTGTACCGCAGGGACGTACGCGCTACTTTGTCCTTGCTTTTCGATCAGAGTTGGACGTACCGAATCCATTCGAGCACCTTTTGAACCGTCTTCCGTCCTTTTTGCGCTCCTTGCGTCTGACCGCGCCGGTATCGTCTGCAATGGCAATTTCCGACCTCGAAGTCGGACGCGCCGGAAAGCAGCCGTCAAAGGAGAGTAAAGGTTTTGAAGAGATCCGCTACGCAGGCCCGCTCACGCATTACCAAAAACTGATGAACGCCGGCTGCAAGATTCCTACTGACTTGCGGCTAGCACGTCATGCAGAGGATATTTCGAATCGGTTCAAAGAAATCATCGAAGTGAGTCACGCCGAAGGTCGCCTAAATACCAGCATCAGCGCTGAAATGCGAGCGCGCTACGGCCTAAAGAAACTGGCGTTGCGGGTGCTTGACCCTGATCGTCCGTCGCCGACGATCACGAGCATGCCTGATGACTTGTTGCACTACTCGGAACCGCGCACCCTCACCGTCCGGGAGAACGCGCGGCTTCAAACCTTTCCTGACTGGTATTCTTTTCAGGGCAAGTACACCACCGGAGGGCATCTCCGGAAGCAAGAGGTGCCTCGTTTCACACAGGTAGCCAACGCAGTTCCACCGCTGGTTGCCCGTGCGATCGGCGAGGTGTTAACCGATCTGCTCAAGCACAGCCCTACAAAAGCAGTCAAAGGCCGCCTCGAGGAAAGCTCAGGCCTGCATAGCGTCCAGCAGCGCGCGGAACTCCGCGCGTAGGTTCAAAATCAGTTTGCGCAGTTCACGCATCTGAGCGATGTCTACGACCTTGCCAGTGTCGTCCACGACGCTATCGGGCCTCCCCTGAGGAACAAGGACTGCATGCCCGAGAGTATTGCGATCATGGACAACGCCCTCACGGTATGACTTGACTGTGGCCACACCGGCTGCATGGGCAGCGAATTCATCCATTCCGAGGACGGTTGCCAACATGCGTAGGCGGTGGTCAGACGTAAAGAGCATGTGGGCCTTGAAAAGCGCTTCGACACTCGGCACCTTCTTCAGCTTCTCTCCCTGCTTGGTGACGTTCTCCACCTGTTCCGTCACCCGCCTCATGGCTTCCTCAATGAATTTGGCCTTGCCCCCTTCATCGAGCTTGTCGTGGGCCAAGGAGAGGCAAGTGTTAATCATGTGGTCGATGTCGCTAGTAGCGCCCATCACGATCCCGCGAGTGTGATCAAGGTCGAGAACTTTCTTGATCAGCGAATCAAAGACGCCCACCACTTCATCGACGAGACCTTCGCGGCTAGCGCAGTAGACTCCTTCCAACTGCTTCTCATAGGCCTTCTGTCGCAATTCGACGACTGACGACTGACCGGAGTAGAAGACCACATCCTTGTACTGAACGACCTCACGGATGCGCTCAATGGCGTCCTCACCATGCATGCCGTTCCCAAGATCCCAGTCCACAAGAATCAGGTCCACCTCGTCCGTGAACACATCCTCTGAAATTGCCGCGTTAACTTGATCTAGCGTAGTGCACTGACGGGGCCTAAACTCAAAGCCCTCAGCCGCCATCTGAGAAGCAATGCTCTTGATTTGATTGCCGACACTACCAGGCTGATCATCAACCCACAGTACGTTGAAGTCGAGTCTCACGAGTTTCTCCCTTTTGCTGCGATCTTGATTAAGAAGCCTAAGCCCTTTTCCACTTGATCGTCGAGTTCGATGCTGCCGCCCATTTCTCCGAGGGCCTGTCGAACATGATATAGCCCTAGACCTGAGCCTTGTGTGGTGGTGTATCCCATTTCAAAGATTCGTGCGCGATTCGTCCCTGGCGCCAAGCCGCGTCCGTTATCGCTCACATGAATAGTTAGGCTACTCTTATCCTGCTGCGTTAGAACGAACTTGATACGCGAGGCCTTCGCCTTTCTTGCATTACTAACCAAGTTATCGACAATTATTGAAGCATCAATCGGATTGAATCGCAGCCGTAAACCAGGATGAGAATTCTCAGCTGTAATCTGCAGCCTCGCGCTGCCCGTGGTGCGGGCGATTTGCTCGATGTAATCGTAGATGAACGCAGCCAGATCGGTGTCAATTTTTTCCGAATCAAGCTTGAAGTTCGCTTTCGCCGCAAACTTCGTGACCGACATAACCTTCTTGTTTAGGAAGGCCATTTGCTCCAATGTCTTCAGTACGATATCGCGTGGTATAGACGCTTTGCCTGCGGTCTCATTCAGGAAATTCTCGATCTGCTGCGCGATGTCAACGGCGTAAATCGTGACCTGATGATGCAAATTTAGGATCGTGGCAGTGTCTACATTTACAAACGACTCCAGAAAATGAGCGCGACGCCTTTCGGTCTCGATCTCAGCTTCTGCAGTCACAGCTCGGCGAGTTGCGAATTCTGCTGCGGCCAGAGCCTTATCGGCCACTCGGCGGGCGTCGGCCTCCGACTTCTTCAGGTCATCAAAGCGTCGCTCAGCCGAATCGAGTCGGGCCAGCATTTTCGTGTCGTTCGTTTTTTCGGCGATTGCACGTAAGCTGACGAGCGAGGTTTCAAAGTCACTAGAGCGTTCATTTAGCAGGTCAACAAGCCGCTTGCTGTATTGAATCAGACGCACCTTGTCGTTGTCGACAAGATTGGCAACAGCCGCGGACACACGGGCACGCCCGGGATCCGTCAACAGTCGAGACAGATCGTCAGTCTTGCCATCTGCTGCATCCGTCCAAGACACAGGAACGACATACTTCTCTAGGCGCTTTAGACAGTGCTCCATAACTGCCTTGCGAAGTTGCTCGACGGCAGGCGTATCGATCAATCCCTGGTTGCGACTCGATGCCTCCTGAAAATCATCATCCGAGCCGGATACGTCTACCCGCCCAATTACTTCACGCGACCCCAAATAGCGTGTATAGCCTTGCTGTTTGCGTCGATTGAAACCAAACCAATCATCCCCATCCTCCCCGATTGGATATACGCGAAAACTGTTTCTAAATAAAAATACCGATCCAAACTGGACGGATGGCAGGCCAACGCGCCGGGCAAAGGTCGCTTTTGCCGAATGATTGAGGTAGTAGATTTCGCAGCTAAATTCAGCTGTCGAAAGATGTTGATACGGATTCGGCTCGGCGATTTTGTAGATGACCTCACCCCGATCAGTCAATGTCGTGTGAAGCTCCTCTTTGCCGATGTTCACTTCAATGAACGTCGTCTTTTCTTTAAGGGTCGCAAAGATGAAGTTGCCGATTTGTCCATTGACCAGAGCTTTGGGGAGAGGTTTCTCGCCATCCTTGGCATGTTCCGCAACAAGTCGCTTATCCTCAGCCACCTCAGCTGGCGCAATAATGTGAATCCCGAAACCGTCAGTCTCGTCGCCAAATGGATTGATAAGCTTCGCCAGTGACGCTTTCAAATCAAGAATGCGCTGGCGTGGCCAGGGACGACGTAGTCGCTGGATGGTGACCGCCGTACCGTGTTTGAGGGTTGACTCAAACTTGCGCAATTCACGCGGTAGGTCAAACGCCACCTGTTCGATGTAGCGGACAGGCACCTTCTCGAAGTGCTCCTTGGCGTCCTTCTCGAACAGTTCCCAGTCGACAGTCAGACGATGGACGGCTTTGGCGCGCCCTCGCGGGCGACTCTGAATGATGACTTCCTCACCCAGTCGATCGGACGAGAAGCGGCCAATGCCCTTGCTGCCCGCGTAATGCCGACGTTCAGCGGCAACGTTTCGAAAGTCATCAGCAGACCGGTCGCTACGCTTAGAAGAGTAGGCAACGAACAACCATTTGCTAGTGAGGTCTTCGTAGGACATCCCGGAGCCGTTGTCCGCGATGACGATCATGTCCTCGTCAAAATACAGCCTCACGCTGTCTGCGCCAGCGTCGAAAGAATTCTTGACGAGTTCAAAAATCGCGACTTCGTCGTCCGTAATCAGCTCACGCCCAAGCACGCGCTTGAGACCGGTACTTACATCGAAATGCAGGTTGCTCTTTGTAGCCAAACCTTTCTCCCAATTCGTTCTGCCGGTAGGCGCGTTGCTCAGTCGATCTGTGTCGTCTTACGCGGTCCCTTGGTACCGCCAATCGACTTCGCCCCTGCAATACCCCTCCTCGTGCAGTAGTCCATCACCATGAACTCAACCATTGAGGCCAAGCTGCGGCGCTCTAGCCCTGCCGCAGCGACCAAGGCGGCCTTCACGTCCGGCGGGACGCGAACACTGACGACTTCGGTTTTGGTGACGGCCAAGGAAGCTCCTGTATGAAAAACGCTAGCGTTTTGCGCAGGGTAGCAGAGTCGCTAGGCGACCGGACTCGGACCACGGCGAAAAACAATCCCGACACCCAAAGTGGGGTATTGAAAGCAGCACGCTGCCAGGATGACAGCAGCTTCGGGCCAACTGCTTGTTGACAAACAAGCGTGCAAGCCTTGTCGCACAAGGATTGCAGGGCCGGCCGGTCGCGCCACCTGAAATTCGCCTCTGCACACATGGCCTTGCGACCAGTGGGCGCTGGAGGCATCGGCCGTTTGCCGCACGTCGCGACCCTGCCTACGATGCCAGCCAATCCAGATCAATTTGGACTGTCCTCGACTAGCGCGAACTGGCCCAGCCATGCAGACCAACTTCTTCGAAACGCTCAACAGCAGCTACGGCCCGTTGATGGATGCGAAAGCCATCTGCAAGGTCCTGCACTACCCCACTGTGGCGGCATTGCAGGCCGCCAGAGCGCGCGGCAAGTTGAGGTTCAAGACCGTCGAAATGGAAGGTAGGCGCGGCGTGTTCGCGGCCACCGCGGACGTAGCGCGCTACCTGGACGAAATTTGGAGCCCGAACTCGGGCAGCGAAGCAGCGAGCGCCGGCCAGCACACTGCCAACGCAGGATGACGTTGCGCCATCCATCAACCTCGACCTGAGCCGCCGGAGGACCGACAAGACCCAGACGCCACATCGACAAGGACAAAAACGATGGGCAGAAAGCAAAAAGGCCACTCGTTGGAGCGAGCGGCCTTCTGCGGCTTTCTGTCCAGGGGAATCTGGAACAAGCCATCCTTGGCGGGATTGGCTCCAATCTAACCGCGCTGGTCCGGCGCGTCAAGTTCCCCATGCTCATTTCATCGACCGCGGCGACGCGAGCGCTGGATGCGCTCGCCCTGCCGACACTGAAAGGGGAACACCATGGACCGAGGTCACCACCTCACGCATGGCCCCTCCCACACACCGGGAGGGACGCCATGTTGACCGACGCCGAGCTTCATCAGCTCTTCGAGAAACTTCAACTGCCCGAGGTCGGCCGCGCCCGCGTGCCGTTCATTCGCGACAACCCACCGTCTCGGGCCGTTCGCACCAACAAGGCGTCCGGCAAGACGCGGTATGCCGGCATCAAGATGCCCTTCGTCGTGGAGGCGGAGGCCGTCAGCACCGAGTACGCCGCCATCGTCGAATGGGATCACGACGAGGAAACGCTGGAGTACTACTCGCAGCCGCAGGCCTTGAAGATCGCGTACCTGGGCCCAGACCGGGTCCGGCGCATCACAACCCAGACCACGCCGGACTACCTGCGCATCACGCGATCGGGCATTGCCTTCGTCGAGTGCAAGCGCGAAGAGCAACTCGAGCGCCTGGCCAAGGAGCAGCCGGGGCGCTACCAGCGTGACCACGATGGGCGCTGGCGATCGCCACCGTCAGTAGTGGCAGCGGCCGAGTTCGGCTGCTTGTTCGAGATTCGATCGTCCGCCGCCAACAACTGGACCTTGATCGAGAACCTGGAACTGCTGAAGGACTTCACCATCGGCGAGCCGGCCGAGGTGGATGGATCTCAGCCTCCACCGCACGCAGTTGCTCGGGAGGAAGCTTGTGGAACGGCCTGGAGAGAGGGAGCGAACCAGGCCTGAGGCGCGGCTCGGGCGTGACCAGATGACCTTGCAACAGGTCGAGGGGAGGCGTTCCCAGCCGGTAGCACACCTCCAGGAACGTGTCCATGCGGGGGCGTTTCTTGAGGAGAACCCAATCCGCCATCACCTTGTCGCAGACCCTCAGTGATGTAGCCAGCTGCCTGTGCGAGCCGTCGTGCGTGATGTCAGCAACCCGCCGAAGCCCGGCCGCGAAGCGCTCCGGCGCCGCGTGTTCAACGGCGCTGTTCCGCAAGGCGATCATGGCGCCCAGGCCCTTGGTGATGAAGTACTGACGGACAGAGAGCCGATGCGCCGAGAACAGGCCTGAGCGCCAGCCCAGCGATGCACCACATGCCCCGCAGCGCCCGTAGAAGGCGCTGTCGCAGATGGGCTGTTGGGGTGCATTGCACTTGAGGCAACGGGACTGCAACTCGCACATGTGGATCGGGCAATGCGTGACGCTGGAGCACGACCACAGCAGAGGGAAGTTGTGCGGCTCCCCTGCCGACTCAGCCTCGGCCAGGCAGTCCGGGCACCACGTCCTGGTGGGATGCAGAAGGCCAGCGCCCTTGCCGTCGAACAGTCCCGACCAATGCAGGAAGGTCGAGGACTGAAGGCTCGGCTTGCAGGTCAGGTCTACCAGCGCCGCCGACACCTCGGATGCGTACTTGCCGTAGCCGTTCACCGTGCGGGCGTACTCGGTGGCGAAGCGGAACCTCCCGTAGTGGACCGTCACGCTGGTCTTCGGCAGCACGATCTGAACCAGCAGATCCATCACCCGAAGCTGGTGCTCGCGTGCAAGACGGTGCAGGTAGTTCAGCAGCGACTCCTGCATCGGCGTGCCCTCGTCGATGATCGGGCAGTGATACAGAGTGCTGCGGGGAGCCATCGCCGGCGCTTCAGCGTCGTCGGCAAACAGGTCGTAGGTGAGTTCAGGCATGGGCCACCCCCACCGGGTCGCGCGACGGGCCGCGCAAGCCTGCGCGCCCAGTTCGCCTTTTGGCCGTGGGCGCAGGTTCTGGGGCCACGATCTCTGGCGCGCGCAGATACAGCGAAGGCGTGTAGTCCAGGCCGAGCTCTTTGGCCAGTTGGGTGTCCTCGATCTCCAGCAGCTTCAGTTCACCAGCGGTGGCCTCCGCGTCCAGACGACGGATCTGGCCGTTCGGCAGGGCAGTCGCCTCCAGGATGGCCCTTGAAATGCAATGCCGGCCGTCCGGGTCGGACAGCGCCATTACGAAGGCCCGGTCGAGCCAATCCTTCAAGACCCCGATACACCCCAGAGACTTGAAGTGAAAGAAGTCGAAGTGCTCCGCGAGTCCTTCCTCCTTGGGCAGGTCGATGGCGTTAATCAGGTTACCCAGGGCCTCGGTGAAGCTGTGGTCCACGCCGCCGATCGAGGGGTGTGACCGGTATCGCTGCAAGTGGATGATCTGGGAGCGCCGAAGCAACTGTCCCGTCCCTTCGAGGATGCCCAGCAGGTCGTACGCGCCGATGAGTACGATGGGGATCTTCAGTTCGACGGCCAGCGACTTCAGGATCTCGAACTGAAGGCTGGGAACTGATCCGCGCTTCAGCCGAAGCAGGGCGCTGGCCTCGTCGATCATGATGACCGGCACATTCCGATTCCGGACCAAGCTCTCCAGGCTGCGCCGAAGCTCCTCGCGTACCAGGCCCTTGGTGCTGTCGAGCTTGCGCCCGTCGAGGTTCATTTCGAATCTCGGCAGAACCCTGCGGTCAATCAGCACCTCGGCCGCATTGACCAGAAACCGGATGTGCAGATCCTTCCAGTTGAAGTGCCCGTCCAATGGCGTCGGTGCACGCGAGGACAGGTAGGGCAGAAAGCCTGGGTCGCGTGCCATGCGCTCCGCGTGGATCTTCTGCAGGCGGTCCTCGGCGGCGGCAACCAGGGTGCTCTTGCCCACGCCTGAGGGGCCGACCAGCACGATGACGCTTTCAGGCCGCGGTTGTTGGAGGGCGCCGATCAGCGTGCCGAAGGCCTCGCCGACACTCGTATGCTTGATGCGCTTGGCGCGGAAGGCCGCGAGGCGCGGGTCGATGGTGTTGGCAGTCATAGATCCTCCAGAACGCGAATGGGACGGCGCGCAGGCGGCGCCGCGGGCGTGATGGGGCGTCGATCGACGCTCGGGGCGGGTGAGGTCGGCGATGGTGTCGTCGCCGCATTGCCGGCCAGCGGCGCGGCCGTTTGCTGGATACGCTTGCGATGCGGCGCCGCTTCGGCGTCATTGAGCTGTTGGCGGGCGACCGCCTCGTCCTGCTCGCGCTGAGCCAGGAACAGCGCCATACGTTCGGCGTTGATCGGAAGCTGCCGCCCGGCTTGACGGTCCTGAAGGCGCAGGCGTTCCGTGACGAGCTTGACCGCACGCTCGGTCATACTTTCGAACACCGCGCGGAACTCCGAGTAGCACGCGTGCCAGAGCCCGTTGACCCAGGCGTAGGCAATGCCCGCGTCGAAGGGGTCATACCGCGCCTCCACCGAGGAGCCGAGCACGCCCGGCTCCCAGAATGCGGGGCAGTTGAACCAGCGGTAGTTGATCTTGATGCCGGCAGGGGTGACCTTTGCCGTGCCCTTGCGTACGCCAGGGCAGCTGTTGATGAGGAAGCTCTGGTCGTAAGGGATCGCGCGGTGGGCGCGATTGCCGTGCGACCTCAGGCCCAGCGCCCATGCAGCGTTCGGTGACATCCCGAGGCCAGCGTGGTGGTTAGGGTGGTAAACGTCTTTCAGGTAGGCCTCGAAGCCGTCGTCGAAGCGCTCCATCGTCCATACGGCATGGCGTGTCGGGTCCACTTCATGGCTGATGCTGCGGAAGTGCCGCTCAACCAGATCCGTGCTTCCCAGCAGGATCTTGACGAATTGGCCTTGCGAGGAATTGAAGAGGCGTTCGCAAACGCCGCCTTCGCGCGGCTTTCCGGCACGCCGCTCGCGTTTGGTGATGCTCAGCGAAGCCAGGAGCGTCTCGTAGAAGACCGCCATGAACTCGGGCCCCTGATCGCTGACAACGATCTGCGGCACGCGGTTGTGGCGTCGAACGCAGTCGCGAATGACCATCATGCAACTGCGGTACGACGGCTCGTCGAACGAGAGGTAGTAGGCCAGCACCTTTCGCGTGTGGGCGTCGATCAAGACAGTGAGCCAGATGGTCGCGACGATCTGCGCCAGGCTGGAGTGCACGAACTTGAGGGGCAGGGGCGTGTGGTCGATGTGGGCGATGTGCCACGGGTGGGTGCCATGCCTTGGCGTCGTCCACTCCAGCTGCAGGTAATGCGGCTCCATGTCGTAGGCGGCCTTCTCACCGATCCGAGTCACTGCCTGCTTGTGGCCGCCACGCTGCTTGACCAGGGTGCAGAAGTGGCGGTAGCTGATCGTCGCGAGGCCCTTCTCCTGCGCAAGCAGACGGTATCGGGCGTGCGACACGGTTCTGCTCTTGCGGCGGATGGTTTCCCAGTCGCTGGCGATGACCTCCTTGGCCAGGGCAAGCGAGGCTGGCGCCGCCCGAGGTGCACGGTTGCCACTGGTCAACGGGAGCAGGCCGATCAAGCCATTCCCATATCGCGCTTCGGCGTCGCGAAATCGCCGCCGCCAGTACATTCGTGTGCGGCGTGAGGCCTTGGTCAACGGGTTCTTGCGTGGGTCGGCGCGGCCTTGCAGCACCTCCAGCCGCCAGATCGCTGTCCGTAGCCGCGCGGTCGGGACGCGTCGCAGGATTTCCGAGCCGTCTGTCTGCGAGATTTCGGCGGAACCGTTGTCACCGACTATCTGATCGAGGCGTACAACAGCGGCGACCTGGAACGGATCGCCCGTGCGCTGTGGATCACGGCCCTGAGCATGGGCTGGCACGAGTTCACAGCGCGCGTCGGAACCCCCAGGATGTTCCTGGTCACAGCGTTCATGAAGGGCGCGGCCATTCCGCACGAAACCGTCGCGCTGGTGATGCGGCGACTCGGCGTCGTCTTGACGCCGCACGTCAACCTGCATCCGTTGAAACCCAAAACGAAGCTGGACTTCACCATCGCATGGTCTGAAGTCGACCAGTGCTACCTGTGCACATGCGACCAGATCGCTGACCTGCAGCAAGCCGACATCGATCCCGTGACGGCACTGAACGGCTTGCTTCTGCAGATTGAGCCGCCTGTGCCGAACCGGGTGCGTCGATATCCGGGGTCGCGCTGGCGCATGGGTTGAACGCCAATCTCGTTCGCAAGTGGCGCTCGGGTCGCGGCACCAAGCGTGACAGCATGCCCGCTACATCGGCGACGAGCGGCGCAGTGACCCCGACACCGTCCGGCGCGGCCGCCGAATTCGTTGCCGTCGAGATGCCCGCACCGTCCAAGGCCGTCACGCGTACCGCGGTCGCACCCAGGAGCCGGCGCCGATCGCCGAACCGTTGATCCTGGTCGAGCTTCGCCGCGGTCCGCTGCACCTGAACGTGCGCTGGCCGACCGCGGCGGCCGAGGACGTCGGTCCTGGTTGCGCGAGCTGAGCTCGAGCCTGCTCAAGTGATCCGCATCGATCAGCTCTGGCTGTGCACGGCCCCGATGGACATGCGCGCTGGCGCCGAGCGGCTGATGAGCTGCGTCGTGCAGACCACCGGCGCGGCCCGCGCCCATCACGGCTACCTCTTCGCGAACGCGCGCGCCACGCGCATCAAGCTGCTGGTGCATGACGGCTTCGGCGTGTGGTGCGCAGCGCGGCGACTGAACGCAGGTCACTTCGCCTGGCCGCGCGAGGCGACGGCGGCGCCGCTGTCGTTGACGCAGAGCCAGTTCGACGCCTTGATCGTGGGCCTGCCCTGGCAGCGTCTGCCAGAGATGAGCGTGATCACGCGGATGTGAGGCTCGGGGCCCGGCGTTGACAGGACATCCGCCAGTGGCGCGGGCTCGCGCGTCTTGGCAAGATGCTTCGCATGCTCGGCATGCGTGACCTCAAGCTGTTGGCGCCGACCGAAAACTGAGCCACTGGCTCAGATTTGGATCGGCGCCGACAACCTCAAGCCTCAGGACCTGCGGGACCTGTCGCCAGAGGCCCTCACGACACTGGCCGCGCAGATGCTGGGGCACATCCAGCAGCAGGCACAAGACCTCCAGGCCCAGCAAACGCTGATCCAGCGCAAGGACCGCGACATCGCCTGGCGCGACGCGAAGATCGAGAAGATCACGTTCGAGCTGGCACGGCTGAAGCGCTGGAAGTTCGGCGCCAAGAGCGAGGCGATGACCGCCGAGCAGCGTCAGATGTTCCAGGACACGCTGCTGGAGGACGAAGCCGACCTGGAGGCGCAACTCGCCGCCCTGCAGGCCGCGTTGCCCAAGACGCAGCCCAAGCCCAAGGACGCGCCCCGTCGTCCGCGGCGTCAGGCGCTGCCCGAGCATCTGCGGCGTGTCGAGCACCACCACGAACCCGAGGACACCACCTGCACGACACCGGACTGCGGCCGGCCAATGACGCGCGTGGGCGAGGACGTGAGTGAACGCCTGGACATCGTGCCGGCGGAGTTCTTCGTGCACCGGCACATCTACGGCAAGTGGATACCTGCCGCTGCTGCCAGCGTCAAGGCATCGAGCACCTGGTGCAGGAGCCGGCCGAGCCGCAGATCATCGACGGCGGCATCGCTGCCAGCGGGTTCGCGGCTCACATCCTCATCAGCCGCTTCGTCGACCACCTGCCGTACTACCGCCAGGAGACCATCAACGCCCGGTCCGGCGTGCACACGCCGCGCTCGACGCTGGCGCGCACCGCCGGCAACGCCGGTGCCGCGCTGTTCCCGCTGTTCGAAGCCCTCAAGCGCTTCGTGTTGAGCTGCCCCGTGCTGCATGCCGACGAGACGCCGGTGGCGATGCTGGGCCCCGGCGCGGGCAAGACCAAGCGGGCCTACATCTGGGCCTACGCGCGCGGCGAATTCGACGCCCAGCAAGGTGTGGTCTACGAGTTCTGCCTGGGTCGAGGGTCGCAGTACCCGGTGGCCTTCCTGGGCCCATCGACACGACAGCAAGGTCCGCCGGGCTCGATGAAGGAGGACCAGCCGGCGTGGCAAGGCACGCTGGTGTGCGACCAGTACGGCGGGTACGACGCCGTGCTCGACAGGCGCGTGTACCCGCAGCGCATGGCTGCTCATTGCGCGGCGCATGCCAGGCGCAAGTTCGACGAGCTGATCGGCACCAGCGAGGTGGCCAAGGAGGCGATCAAGCGCATCGGCTGGATCTACCACGTCGAAGGCCAGTTCGAGGGGATGGACGCGCAGCAGCGCCAGGCAGCGCGGGAACAACTGACCCGGCCGCTGTGGAAGGAACTGCACGTCTGGCTCAGGCTGGAGCGCGGCCGCGTGCCCGACGGCGGCTCCATCGCCGCGGCGATCGACTACAGCCTGAACGCCTGGGATGCGCTGACGCGGCACCTCGAAGACGGTGCGGTGCCGATAGACAACAACTTCATCGAACGGCAGATCAAACCCTGGGCCATGGGCCGCAAGGCATGGCTGTTCTGCGGCAGCGAATTGGCCGGCCAACGCGCAGCGATCGTCATGAGCCTGGTGCAGTCCGCCAAGCTCAATGGGCATGACCCATGGGCCTACCTGCGCGACGTGCTGGAGCGGCTTCCCAGGCATCAGAACAGCCGCATCGAAGAGTTGCTGCCGCACCGGTGGCGAAAACCAAACACATGATCGCTGGTCGGCGAGAACGCTGTCAGCTCAGCGGCTTGTCGTCACGGGGGACGGCGGGTCGCTCACGATCAGGTAGCTGGCTATGGGTCCGTCTTTGGGGATGGCAACCGCGTCCAGGTCGACCTGTGCCCGGTTTGCCTGCAGGCGCTGGTGGGCAAGTGGATTCGCATCACAACGGGATCGGCGTAGCGTGACAAGGATGCGCTGGATAGCCCGACTGCCACGCGGGCAGCGAAGTCATGACAGCTGTGTCCTACACAGGCGTCAAAATGAGCGCGGGCTGCCTACGTTGCCGCCTGCCAAAACACCAACTCAGGGAGGAGCACAGCGTGCCATTTTTTTGCGACGCACGGTTTCATGCCGATCGGACAGGGACTGTTTAGCACGGGCGCGATTGGGAATCTCGACGAGCGACCGCTTGTGCGTTGGGTCTATGACTGTGGGACGCTGTACGAGCGTGCACTACTGACGAACTCACTGAACGCCTTGGAACACCTGGTGAAGATCTTTGATCCAACGTCGGCCATGCCCCGCCTAGGTTTGGTGGTCATCTCCCACTTCGACAGCGATCACCTCAACGGCCTGGCCGAGTTGCTTTCGCGGTTCCGCGTCGAAATCTTGATGTTGCCATTCACGCATCAGGAACAGCGCGTACGGGCGATGTTCGCGATGCGCGCTCACACGCCGAAGCAGACCAGCGATTCATGGTGACCCCGATCGGCACCATCGCGACGCTCGCGGCGGAGCAAAGTCTTGAACGCTGACTTCCGTCTCCGGCATCACTGCCCGATCCGCCCAACGGTGGCCCTTCTGTGCGGCTCGTTGCGGCGTGAACTGCTGGGCGACATGGCGGGCATGCCGTTGGAGGTCTCGAGAACAATGGCTCCGGAAAGCGGCGCATCGCGTGCTGCGATGCGCCGCGCCGCGCCGGACATTAGACTGTCTCGGCATCGCCTGCCGAAGCGTCCTCCTCGATCAACGCCACGAAGTGGCTGATGATGCCCCTGGCGCACCGGGTCGCACTGTGGGTGGCTTCGCCCAACTCGTTCGACAGGAGGAAAGCGCCTCGGGTCAGCGCGCCAGCGGCAGCCCAGATGGGGCCGGTCGGATTGCCCGCCTGGTCGAGCAGGCGCCCATCGGCATAGGAGACCTTCGCGCCGCGCCCGGTATCGTCGGGCGTCAAGAAGCCGCTATCGCACATCGACACGATCAAGCGGTCCTTGAACTCGTGCAGGCCGCCGGCGAACCCGGTCGCATCGACGAAATAGTCGACATTGGTTTCCAGCCCATCGGAGCCGATGATGGCAAAACCACCCTCATCATGTCGCCGTGCGCGACCGGCCTTCAAGATCGTCAGCTTGTTCTCGTGCAACAGCCGCATCACGCGGTGCGCCGTGGGAGGCACTGCCGACCATTGCAGCGCGCTGAACTTGGTCAGCTTGTTCAACACGAATTCTCGGGCTTCTGGCGACATGACCTGCCAGATGGGCGCGATGACATCGTCGAGCGCCTTCAAGATACCCCAGCCGACGTTCACCTGGCTGGTGAACTGCGATTCGCGGATGAGGAAGTCGCGGGGTGCCATGGATTCGTAGTCAATCCGTCGCGCCCTCAACTCGGCCCAATCGAAGCCCTGTGCCTCGAATTCCATCTTGAGCAACCGCACCACCGCGCGGAAGCTCAGCGGCAGCTTCTGCGAAGCCAGGACCTGTGGCAGACGCTCGGGGGACAGCACCTTGAGGGGCGTCGGCGCGTGGAGCGGGCGAATGCCCGCCAACTTCGCGCTGCGGCTAAACATGACGATGTCGCCGGTGTGCCCCTGCGCGAGCAGTACGCTGGCGACGTCCATGCCCGAGAGGCTGGTGCCCGCGATGGCCACCTTCGCGGTGGCCGGGATGAGGTGGATACCCGCCTCCTGCGACCACGGCGCGTCGATGAAGTGGTCACCGCGAAGCTTGTGGTAGCGCGAACTGCCCTCGTTGCCGATCGTCAGCATCACCGCGTCGGACTCGATGCCGCGCTCGGTGCCGTCAGCCTCACGGACGACGACCTTCACCGAGGCGTCCTGCGACGTCTGGATTTCCACGGCACGCCCCTGGATGAAGGTCACCGTCAGCCCCGCCGCCGCAACCGCATGCAGCACCCTGCTGGCACGCAGTGCGAGCGCGTCGCCGACGTGGCAACGCTTCATGAAGTCGGACATCGGCGCGACCCCAAGCTCCTGAAGCAGTCCGTGGATGAGGCGGGTAAGCTTGTTGAGTTGGACCGATTCGGTGTACATGTTCATGTACAGGTAGTCGCTCCCCACGCCAGGAACACGGCGGAACGGCGCGCCCCGGCCCAACTGGTCGCGGGAGTTGTCGTCGACGATGAAGATCGCCAGGCGGTTCAGGACTGCCGGCGGCGCTTGCAGCAGTTCTTCAACTCCGGAGATGCATGCGGGGCCTCCGCCGATGATGGTCAGGGTCAGCTTGGCCCGGCCGCGGCCCTTGAAGTGCAGGACCTCGCCCAGCCACGCATCGTTTGCCGCCATCGCGGGGCCCTGGGCCGTCCACGCCTCGTGGATGACTCGGCGCCCGATGGCCATGGTCATCGGCGGAACATCCTTCGCCACGCGCACCGCCGGCGCCGCCGGCGACGGCGGCTTGTCGTCCGGGTCACCCGCATCGGCGGGCATCGGGCGTGCAGCGTCCATCGTGTTGGTCTCGCTCTCGGCTGCCGGCAGCTGATCCGGCAGCTCGAGCTGTTGTTTCGTCGCAGTCATGTCGGCCTCCAAGGGTTAAACCGTCGGGCACCACGCTCGCCGGGTGAGGTCACTGTCCGCGATAATTTGCCAATCAAAAAGTACCACTAGGACTGCCCCACCTACAGCATGTGGGTGTTGATTCACCCCCAGCAAATCACCCCAAATATTTGGGGCCGAGCACATACCATCAAGGTCACACTTCGGGAGCGCTCATGGCGACAAGCAAGCACGGTACCGAGCGATCCTTGTCAGCGGACGATCTGATGTCGATGCCGTCCACGAAAATGCTGCGTGAGACGTGGGCAAGGACCCTCAAGGCTCAGGCGCTGGAGCCTGCTTCAGTACTGGCTAGAGGCGATGGGAAGCGGTTGCATCCGTGCTACGACGCGAACCTTGGGTTGAATGCCCTCGCGCGCGCTGTCTTGCTGAGAAACGTCTTGAAGACGGAGATTCGGCGTGACCACCGAGAGCCCTCGCCGGATGCTCCGTGGCAGATCGCGATCGCCAACCGCACGCATGCATTCGACCTGTTCTCGGAGAAGGCGCTCGGCACCGACCCCAGCGGTTGGCTGCACGTTGACGGAGACAACACCGCCACCCTGTACGGCTTGAACTGGCGCAACAAGCTGTGCGACGGTTTCAATGGGCCGGCGCGCGTCGGCGGCCTGAACAACTGGTTCGGCAGCCGGTATCGGAAGCATCTTCCAGGCGGCGAGATGACGGCACATCTGCTTTTCGAGACGCGCTTCTCGGGGGCCAACGCGATCGACAACTACATCAAGTTCCTGTTGCACGGCATCTACGTGCCAAGTGCCAACCACACGCTGTCTTCGTTCGCGCCATTCAACGAGGCCGACCTCGAGAGGGACCCGGACCGAGGCGCCAAGCTGAACAGGTTACTTGAGACGGTGAGCAAAGAGGACAACGGCGGGCAGCCCATCGTCACGGTGTCGTGCGAGGACAATCCGACCGCCGGGTCACGGCTGGCAACAACCCTGGTGTGCGCGCTTGGCGAGCGGATGCGGTCGGCCTGCTACGTGCCGCTGGTGGGCCACGGGCAGAAAGGGCGGCTCAACGACCACGGGTACCGGTCGGTCGTCGAGGCGATTTACCGGTTTGTCTGCGGCGAGTCGTCCTTGGTCTGTTCCGACACGGAGCATGACGAGGCGGAGCTTGCGCTCATGGTGCGCCATATTCGACGTCACATCGTCACCGTCCCCACGGTGTTTGTGCTGGACGGCTTCTCGCCGGGGGTGTCAGCCTTCCCTGCGCTCATCAGCTTCATTCGAGATGAGCCGATCGACCGCGTGTTGAGACTGCTTCAACACCCAGACGCCGGCGACTGGCTCGGCAACGCCGGCGGCAATCTGTCAGCCTTCCGCGAGACCTACTTTGTCATCGTCGGCACACCCGCACGGCAGTGGATGGAGATGCACCGACAAGAAACCGTCGACCTTCAGTTCACGGCACGGGATGAGAACGAGGTGCTTGGCCGTGCGAATATGGCACGGCTCAGAGAGGCGGTGCGGTCGATTAGGCGTCAGCAACGCGGCGGCGGATGGGCCGGCAGCGAGTCGCGGCTCAATGCCATGAGCTTCCTCCTGCGCAGCGGCGACTTACCCGTCGCAGACGATCCGCGGGAGATCGAGCAGCTTCTGTTCGATCGCTACTGGAACGACCGCAAACTCAAGTCGTGGCAGAAGCTCTTCTTGCGCGCTCTCGCAATGTCCGAGACAGGCCTTCGGCGGTCGACGTCCCTTCAGCTCTTCGAAGCGTATTCGCGGTTGGCGCGCGAGCCCGGTGCCACCAATGAGGACTGCGAGATCCCTACGACGGTCGGCGCCGAGGAGTTCCGCAAGTTCATCGACGATGCGTGCAACAAGACCGTGTCCGCGCCCATGCTGTACGAATACGGCGACGGGCTGGAAGCCGACAGCTACGACATCTTCGATTTTCCGTCGCAGGCGATCAGCCGGATGACGGACTGTCACCCGTGGATCACGGCGCGTTCGCAAAAGAAGGACCGCTGGCTTCAGACGGTGGACTTCCACGATTCATCCTTCAAGCGCCTGGTGCTTGGCACCGTTACGCCAAACGAGGCCATCATCATTCGGCGCATCCTGGCCGAGCTGTGCTTGCAGAACTACCGCGTCCGGCTGCGGCATACCCGCACCGCGCGCCGCATCGACCGCCGCGCCTCCCGGAACCTAGCAGAAGCCCTGCTGCACGGCATGATGTCGATCGAACCGCCCCGACGCGCTCAGACGCGGGCGAAGGGCGGCAAGGGTTCAAAGAGCGCCTCGCCCCTTCCGGCCCTGCCCAAGTTCACACAGGGGGAGATCCCAGCGGATCCAGAGGCGGCCTTCTCGTTCCTGTACTCGGCCGTGTTCACCGAGATGCTCTGTGACGGAGATCCGACCAACATCTCTCGCACCCACGGCAATGGCGAACTGCAGCTGGAGCTACTGATGCTGATGGGTGGGACGACGCCTGTGGGCGCCGCGGATCGTGCGATCACGCACCCGGAGACGAGCATCCGTACACCGCTGTGGTGGACCGATGCCCGGCCCGAGGCGCTGCGCCATCTCCTTGCTGTTGCCAGTAGCGCCAAGCGCGCGAGCCGCGTAGAAGTATTGAGTCCTGCGCTGGCAAAGATCAGGCAGCTCCACGCGAAGCAGCCGTTGACGGGGCTGCAACTGCTGGCGTTTCGAAAACTTCGTCTAGACCTGACGTTGCTGACGTTCGACGGTCGGACCGAGCACAAGAAGTCGTGGGCTGAGGCGCTTCACGCTATCGTTGGCTGCGTGCATGGGCCTGCTGCAAAGCAGCGATCTCGCAGGGATGCATCCGCGCTTTTGAAGGCCTTGGGCAAACTCAAGACTGATGTTCGTGGACTCGTGGTGGGTCAGCAGTTGGCATCCCGGGTGTCGACGCAGGCGATCGATCAAATGGTCAACCTCGCCTGCGAGAACATCCTCGAGATCCTGCCACTCAGGAAGCTGCCAAAAGAGGCCCTGACGGTGCTGACTCGGGCAGCATGGCTGGAAAGTGCAAGCGGCGACCGGTTGGATCGCCAAGGCGATTCGCTGGCCGCGTTCCAGCACAACATCACTTCGATGGCGTACTTTTGGCTTGGCAAGGCTCTTGCGGTTCGACTTCGTACTGACAGTGCTGCCGCAAATCCCCGGGTGGGCTTCAGCGCGACGGAAGGCTATGTACGCACGGTCATAAAGCTTACAGAGTATTTGGAGACGCAAGACGGCACAGAAAACAACCAGTTCAGGGATCGGCTGTACAAGTCGGCGCGCAGCATGCTGGACACCTACGCGAGAGAGCAAGGGGTCAACAAGGCAGACCACATTGCGGCGGTGGTGCTCGAATGCACCTATGTCAGGGCGATCCTGCCACCCACGAAGGTTCTGGCCTTGACGGTCCGCGCGGACTCCCCCACGGGTGACGAGCGCCTGACGTCGCTCAGCCGGTGCCTCCAGTGGCTGCGCCAAGCGGAGCAGGAAATGTTGTCCTTCAGCGGGCAGCCCGCCATACGCGTGATGCTGTGCCGGGAGCGCATTTTCTGCCTGATAGATATGCTTAGGCGCTTGGCGGAGCATTTCGAAATCAAGAAGGTCCGAGTGAAGCGTCTGATCGATGAAAGCGATGGCGCGCCGTTCAAGCCGCTCGTGGACATTCTGATCAACGACCTGCGCCAGTACCGCCATTTCATAGGGTTCATGAAGTCCTATTCACCCGCAGCGCGCTACGTCATCGACGAGTGGACCCAGGATCGAGACCACCTGCTGAGCCTCGTCAAGAGCAGTGTGGAGAATTGGCGCGCCCACACCGGTGGGCCGTACAACCAAGCGCTCGACATGCTATCTACGCTCGAATAGCGCCGTAGGTATTGGGCGCGACGCGGCATCGTGTATGCCGGCACCTTCGGCGTGCATCACGAAGTTGGCCTGCGGGAGCTGGACCAGCGCGTCGTTGAGGTCAAATGTTCCAGATGGTGCTGTCTTGCGAGCGGCGAGGGCAAGCGGAAGCCGGCGGCCACGGCGGGCATGCGGCGGATGAAGCGTCAGCGCCGACAGCGGCATCAAATCCTCTGTTCTCGGGGGTGACAGCGTGGGTGCCGCGCGGTAGAGCTTGGTCGGTACTTCGAGTTCTACAACGCGCGAAGGCCGCATCAGAGCCACGACCTCAGGTGAGCAGATGCCTCGCTACGACAAAGTGCAAGTGACAACTGCGCAAATCGACAATGTGCAATCTGATCGTTCCACCCTGGTTCGAAGCATTGCTCCGGTAACATCAAGATCGCCGCGCGAGGAGGATCGAAGTGCAAGCCGTTACTTCCGTCGCGGTGCAAGAGATTGCTTCAAGTCACAGGCGTAGCAGTGCTAGGCCCCTTTGTCGTTTGTGGCCCCGATGCGGGCCTGTCCACGGCCCCGTGAAGTCACACCGATGCCTGCCCAAGATACCCACAAGATCGAGCTCGACGGCCTGCCCCTGGCCGAACTGCAGCGCCTGCTGGCGCAAACCGACGCCGCGATTGCCGAGCGCCGGGTGGAAGAACTCAAGGTGCTGGCCGATGGCTTTGCGCGCAAGCTGGCGATGAACGGCTTCAGCGTGCGCGACGGCATCGACGCGCTGAAGCCCTACACCAAGATCAAGGGCTACTGAGCACGCGCGGCGCCGGCGCCAGGCCGGCCCCACGCGCAGCCTGCGCCGGGCGGCCGATCAGGCGCTCGCGCCGTCGGCCTTGAACATGGCCTTGATGCCGCGCACCGCCTGGCGGATGCGGCTTTCGTTCTCGATCAGCGCGAAGCGCACATGGTCGTCGCCATGGTCGCCAAAGCCGATGCCGGGCGACACGCAGACCTTGGCCTTGGCCAGCAGCTGGCGCGAGAACTCGAGCGAGCCCAGCGCCGCATAGGCGGGCGGAATCCGGGCCCAGATGTACATGCTGGCCTTGGGGCACGCCACCTCCCAGCCGGCCTCGCACAGGCCCTTGACCAGCACGTCGCGGCGTTTCTGGTACTGCGCGGCGATGTCCTGCACGCACTGCTGATCGCCTTCCAGCGCGGCAATGGCGGCCACCTGCACCGGCGTGAAGCTGCCGTAGTCGTGGTAGCTCTTGATGCGCGCCAGCGCATGCACCAGATCGGCATTGCCCACCATGAAGCCGATGCGCCAGCCGGCCATGTTGTAGCTCTTGCTGAGGGTGAAGAACTCGACCGCCACGTCCTTGGCGCCCGGCACCTGCATGATGCTGGGCGCGCGCCAGCCGTCGAAGGTGATGTCGGCATAGGCCAGGTCGTGCACCACCAGGATCTCGTGCTTCTTCGCCAGCGCGATCACCCGCGCAAAGAAGTCGAGCTCCACGCATTGCGCGGTGGGGTTGCTGGGAAATCCCAGCACCATCATCTTGGGCTTGGGGTAGCTGCCGCGGATGGTTTTTTCCAGCTCGGCGAAGAAGTCCACGCCGGGCACCATCGGGATGCTGCGGATGTCGGCGCCGGCGATCACCGCGCCGTAGATGTGGATCGGGTAGCTGGGATCGGGCACCAGCACGGTGTCGCCGCGGTCGAGCGTGGCCAGCATCAGGTGCGCCAGGCCTTCCTTGCTGCCGATGGTGACGATGGCTTCCTTGTCGGCGTCGATGGCCACGTCAAAGCGGCGCTGGTACCAGTGGCTGATGGCGCGGCGCAGGCGCGGAATGCCCTTGCTGGCGCTGTAGCCGTGGGTGTCGGGGCGCTGGGCCACCTCGGTGAGCTTGGCCACGATGTGCGCCGGTGTGGCGCCATCGGGGTTGCCCATGCTGAGGTCGATGATGTCTTCGCCACGGCGGCGCGCGGCCAGCTTGAGCTCGGCCGTGATGTTGAAGACATAGGGTGGCAGGCGGTCGATGCGGGCAAAGCGCCGCTGACCCGGGAGGGTGGACATGGCAGTAACTTTCAACGTGAGCGCCCGGAACCGTCCGAGCGACGTTGGCCGCGCCTTGCGCGCGAACCGGTGGCCAGCATAGCCGATGGCGGCGCGCCAAGGGCTCAGGCGCTGCGGCCCTCCTTGGCCAGCTCGCGCGCGATGCCGCGCTGCAGGTCGTCGGCGCGGATCGTTTCGTCACCACGCTCCAGCGCCCACAGCGCGGCGTGCCGCGCCACATTGACGATGGCGCCGCCGCCCAGCGCATGCTGCTGCGCCAGGCGCGCCAGGTCGACCTCGGGCGCCAGCGCCAGGCGTGCAGGCAGGCTGCGCTGCCACAGCAGCAGGCGCTCCTCGGGCCGGGGCAGCGGAAAGTAGACGATGGCCTCGAAGCGCCGCGCAAAGGCCGGGTCGAGGTGGTCGCGCAGGTTGGTGGCCAGCACGGCGATGCCGTCGAAGGTCTCGATGCGCTGCAGCAGGTAGGCCACCTCCTGGTTGGCGTAGCGGTCGTGCGCGTCGCGGCCTTCGCTGCGCTTGCCGAACAGCGCGTCGGCCTCGTCAAAGAACAGGATCCAGCCCTTGTGCTCGGCCTGATCGAACACGCGCGCGAGGTTCTTCTCGGTCTCGCCGATGTACTTCGACACCACCAACGAGAGGTCGACCCGGTAGACCTCGCGGCCGTGCGAGGCCCCCAGCAGCGCGGCGGTGAGCGTCTTGCCGGTGCCCGGCGGGCCATGGAACAGCACGCGCAAGCCGGGCCGCAGCCGTGCGCCCAGGCCGGGCTCGGCGCGCAGGCGCTGGCCATGGCGCAGCCACAGGCCCAGCTCGTCGATCTGCGCCCGCGTGGCCGGGTGCAGCACCAGGTCGTGCCAGCCCAGCGCGGTGTGCAGCGGCTGCGCCGGAAAGTCGGGGCCCAGCGCCGGCCGGTGCGCCTGGCCGGTGCTGAGCCAGGCCAGGGCATCGGGCGACAAGCGCAAGACGCCCTTCAGCGCCGACAGCGCACGCTCGGGCGGCTCGAGCCGCAGCACCTGGTGCTGGGCAAACCAGTGCCCGCGGTCGAACAGCGCCTGCAGCGCCAGGCGCTGGGCCAGGTCGGTGCCGGCCCACAAAAACTGCAGCGTCTCAGCCGTGGGCAGGAAGTCGCCGTTGGCATCGCGCTGGCCGCCAAACTCGGTGAACTGGCGCCCGAAGGTGTCGTTGCGGGTGTGAAACACATCCAGCAGCTGCGGCCGCAGGTGCGGCGCCAGCGCCAGCGCCAGCGCCACCCGCTCGGCCAGGCCGCCCACGTGCCGCGCCAGCAGGCTGGCCAGGGGGGTGACGATGGGGCTGTTGCGGGGGTCGGCGGGGGCCGCGGCGATGCTGGTGGCGTTGGCGTTGGCGTTGGCGTTGGCGTTGGCGTTGGCGTTGGCGTTGGCGTTGGCGTTGGCGTTGGCGTTGGCGTTGGCGTTGGCGTTGGCGTCGGAGCCGGCATAGGCGCTCGCGCTGTCGCGGGGGTTGCCGAAGGTGTGGGCACCGATGCCGTCCATGGTGCGCCCCACGCCTGGCTTGCCCGCCGCGGCGTCCGTCGCACGCGCCGCACCCGCCGTACCCGCTGCCTCGGGCGCGGGCCAGGCCAGTGGCGGTGGCTGCAGATCGGCGCGCTGGGCGGCCAGTGGCTCGGCCGTGGATGGCGCGCGGGTGGCGTCAGGCGCATCGGCCGCGCCAGCCTGATCGGCCGCCTCGACCGAACCGGCGAAGTGCTGTTGAAAGCGTGCCTCGATCAGCCGGGCCAGCCATTGCAGCTCCTGCTCCAGCCCGTGGGCGATGGCGGATGCCGTGGCCCGCTCGGATGGGTCGGCCGCCGCGGATGCGGCGACGTGCAACGGCGCCGCGGCTGGCCCCGGCGCTGCAGCGGGCCCTGGAGCCAACTCTGGCGCCACCTCTTGCGCCACCTCTGGCGACAGCGCGGCAGCGGCCACCGCAGGGCGCGGGCGCGGCCCCACGCTCACCACTCGACGGCCAGCAGGGCTGGCATCCAGGGCAGGCGCACCTGCGCCACGCACCAGGGGAAGCGGTCGCGCACCATGTCGTAGGGGGCACGCTCGACGCGCAGCAGCCAGTGGTCGTCGCGCACACCCAGGTGGCCCGGCCGCCACAGAAAGCTGGCGCAGAAGGCTGGCACCGTGATAGCCCGCAGGATGGGCGCCTGCGCGATGGCCGCCTGCAGCAGCAGATCGCCCTCGGCCAGCGCGGCCGCGCCAAGCCCCGCCGTGGCCGGCAGGGGCGCCTCGGGCGACAGGCCGCACAAGAGCTTGGCCAGCGGCAGCAGGTGCTCGGGGGCCACGGCTTCGGCGTCGTCGCCAACCTCGGGGGTGTTGGGTAACGCGGACTGGGCTTCGCCGTCAGCGCCATCAACGCCGTCAACGCCGTCGTGATCGCCATCGCCATCGCCATCGCCGTCATCACCATCGGCCTTGTCGGCCCGGCCGGGCCTGGCGACCACCACCAGGCCCTGCGCGCCTGCCGGCGCCGGTGCGGCGGCGCGCCGGGCCGCGCCGGCACGCGCCAGGCCGTGCAGCAGCAGGGCCGCGCCGGCCGCATGCGCGGGCGAGCGAAACTGCCGCCCGGCCTGTGGCCCCTCGGTTTGCAACAGATCCAGCCGCGCCATGAAGGCCGGCAGAAACGGCCACAGCAGCACCAGGCCGGCATCCAGCACTGCCAGTTGCTCGCTGCTGGCAAAGCGCCGGTCGATGGCGCCCGCGGCCGGCGCGGGGCTTGCACGCGCCTCGGCGCTGCGCAGCGCCGCTCCCAGCCGGCCCAGCGTGGCAGCGTCAAGCGCCGCCCCGGAGGCTGCCTCGGATGCCGACACCGTGGCCACCGCCGAGGCCGGCGATGGCTGGGCGGCGGTGGCTGCGGCCCGGCGCGCGGCCCAGGCCAGGCGATCGCGCCAGCTGGCCGGCAGGCGGCCCTGGCCCAGGGCCTGCAGCGCCAGCTCGGCCAGGGCCCGCCAGCCGGCATCGTCCAGGCCGGCCAGCGCGGCAGCCGCAGCCGCCCCGGCGGGTTGGCGGCGCAGGCCCGTTGCGGCCGCCTGGCGCATCGGCAGCGGCCAGTCGGCCCAGTGCTGGTGCAGCACCTGCAGCAACTGCGCCGCGGCGGCGCCGGCGGGCAAGGCCCCGGCCCAGCGCAGCAGCTCGGCCGGCGCGCCATCGGCCGCGTGACGGGTCGTTGGGTCGCCGGCTGGCGCAGCGGCACCAGCGGCACCAGCGGCGGCCGGGCGGCCGTGCAGGCCGGCATCCACCAAGGCCTGCCACCAGGCAGAGGCGTCCGCACCTGGCCCCGCCGCCGCGCCGCCGCCGCCCTGCGCTGCCAACGGCTGGGCCAGCTGCAGATCAAAGCTGCGGCGCCAGGCCGCGCGCAGGGTCTGGGCCGGCAGCGCCGCCGCGGCGGCCAGCGCGTCCACCAAGGCCGCCAGGGCGGCCGCATCGGGCCAGCCGCCGCGGCGGCCGCGGCCTGCGCCTGCCGCGTGGTCAACGCGCCCATCCGGCGCCCGGCCGCGCGCCGCCAGCGGCAACATCAGGGCCCACCAGGCGCTGCCCAGCGGGCCGGCCGCCGCGCCGCAGTGCCGGCCGGCATCGGCCAGGGCCCGATGCCAGGCCCGCCACAAGGCGCCGGCACCCGGCGGCAACAGCGCATCCAGCCAGGCGGCGCGCTGGGCCGGGGTGGCGCTGGCCAGCAGGCGCTGCCAGGCGGCGGCCGCAGCGCCGGCCGCGGCGCCACCGCCGGCCAGGCCCAGATCGCGCAGGGCCTGGGCGGCGCGGGCGTGCTCGAGCACGCGTTGCAGCGCCTCGGCCACCAGGCCGCTGGCCGCCAGATCGGCCCACCAGGGCACGCTGCCGCTGTCGATGAACTGCGCCAGCAGCTCGCGATCGGCCTGGTGCGGATCGGTGGCCTGCAGCGTGGCGGCCAGGGCCGGGCGCAGGCGGTCTTCGAGGCGCAGCGCCAGGGCCTGGGCCCAGTCGTCATCCACCCCCCGGGCCTGGGCGCCCGACAGCGGCACGGCGCCGAGATCGAGTACCAGCTGCTCGGTGCGCCACAGCGCACCCGGCCCGTCGAGCGCGGCGCAGGCCCGCTCGATCACCGGCAGCAGGTGGCGCCGGGCCATGTCACCCAGGTGGGCACGCAGTGGCGCGTCGGTGCCGGGCGGGCAACCTTGGAGCTCGATCACCTGGCGCAGGATGCGGTGCCGGCTCACGGCGGCGCCAGCGTGATCAGCAGCCGGGTGCTCAGGCTGACCTGCGCCTCGGGCGCATCGGCACGGGTGGCCAGCACCGAGAACCGGGTGTCGGCCGAGATCGGCCCGGTGTCGAGCAGCAGCTCGCCGCCCTGCCCGGCCACCGGCTGGCCCACCGGCTGGGCATTGGCCAGCAGCTGGTACAGCACGCCGGGCTGGGCGTTCGACAGCCGCAGCCACAGCGCACTGCCGCCTGCCACGGTGGTGGTTTCGGCCTCCAGCAGCAGGTCGTCGCGCGGCAGCAGGCGCAGCGGCTGCACCAGCACGCGCTGCAGCGGCAGGGTGTCCTGCTCACCCGGCGGCGGCACCACCCACAGTGCCAGCAGCGCATCGGCTTGCTGCGGTGGCACCGGCAGCGCGAGCATGGCACCGGTGCCGGGCACACCCTCGTCGGGCACGGCGTCGGACACGGCGTCGGCCAAGGCATCGCCCTCGGGCCCGCAGGGCAGCTGCAGCCGGTAGCGCTGGGCGGCGTCGGTCTGGAGCACCTGCAACTCGGCGGCAGCGCCGGGTGGCGGATGGGCCGGCACCAGGCGCAGCTGCGGCAGGGCCAGCACCGGTGTCACGGCATGCAGCGCAGCGGCCAGCCCGGTTTGGGCCTTGACGGCCTGCCAGGCCAGCACCTGGCCCACCGGCAGGCCCGCGGGCAGTTGCAGGCCGGGATCGCGCGGCGGCAGCGCGTCGAGCGCTTCGAGGCCGGCCTGGGTGCGCTGCAGCGGATCGGCCGCGATGGCGAAATCGATCGACAGGCCGAGCTGGCCGATGCCCTTGTTGAAGCGCGGCTGACCGGCGTCGCGCTGGTGGAAGTAGGCCGGCCGCAGCGGCGCGGCGCCCGGTGCGGGTGCTTCGGCGCCGCCTTGCCGCGCCGGGCTGTAGAAGACCCCCGGCTGGCCGCCCTGCAGCGTGAGCGTCTGGCCCGCCGGTGTGTGGCGCCACTGCAGCGCCAGCACCCGCGCCGGGTCGGGCCGCACCAGCAGCAGCAGCGGCCGGGCCAGCCACACCACCGAGGCAATCGGCCCGGCCACGCCGGCCGGTTGGTGCAGCTTGGTGGCGGCCACCCACAGCAGCAGGTCGTCGGCCAGGGGGGGCAGCGGCAGCTGGGCGGTCTGGCCTTCGCTGGCCACGCCGGTGTCGGCTGCGATGGCGGCCAGGCCGGCCGGCGCCTCGGTTTCAGAGGCGGGCGGCGCCGGCAGGCGCACGGCTGGCAGGCCGGGCTGATCGGTGCGCAGCAGCGTGGCATGGTCGGCAGGGCCGTCGTGCACGAATTCGCTGTCGAGCACGCGGCGTGACCAGGCCGCATAGCGCGCCGACACCTGGGCGCCGTTGATCAGCAGCCGCACGCCGTCGGCCCGGTAGTCGGCCACGCCGCCATTCGACAGGCCCAGCACCAGCGCCGGATTGGCGCGCACGCACACGCTCAGCCGGGCCTCGAGCTGCTGCACCTCGGTCTGGCCCTCACCGCCCGCAAAACGCTTGCTGGCCTGCACCGCGATCAGTGTGTCTTCGGTGAGCGCGGGCGTGCGCAGCGCCAGCGTGGCCAGGTCGCCCACCCGGGCGTCGGGCTGCAGATGGCCGTTGATCAGCAGCGCGTAGCTCACGCCTTCCTGGCTGCGCTGCACCGTGACCGTGACCACGCTGCCCCAGGGCACCAGCCGGGCATCGGCCGGCTGCGGGCTGGGCAGCAGGGCATCGAGCCAGGGCACGCCGGGGGCATCGACCGGCAGCGCGGTGTCGAGCCCCACCTTCACCGGCACCGACTGGCTGAGCAGGCGCGGCGGCTGCGCCGAGCCGGGCTTGCTGACCAGCACGCGAAAGCGGATGTCCTGCGTGACCGGCGGCGAATCGAGCGCGGCCGGCGCGTCCTCGCCCAGCAGCCACACCGGCGGCAGCGGCTGGCCCTGCGGGTCGCGCAGCGCCTGGCCGTCGGGGCCGCGCAGCTCGTAGTGCAGGCCGGCCTGCGCAAAGCCGATGGCGATGCGCGCCGAGCCGCCGTGCGGCACCTTGATCGGCCCGTCGGCCGCGCTGCCCAGCGGCACATCGGTGAGCGGCGTGGTGTCGCCCAGCGCCAGGCGGTCGATCAGGCGGTTGCGCGCGCTGCGCAGCGGCAGCAGGCGGCGCGCCACCTCGTCGCCGGGATCGGCCACCGCCAGGCCCAAGGCCCGCTGCCGGCTGGCGCACCACAGCGGCCACCAGCGTGCGTGGTCGGCCTGCACGGCGGCCATCTCGGCCGCCGCCAGCCACAGCACGCGCAGGCTCAGGTGCACCGGCAGGTGCTCGCGCAGCGTCTGCTCGACCAGGCGCCTGAAGTCGTCATCGGCCGCGCGACCGGCTGTGCCGTCGAACACCGCGCTGAGCTGCAGCGAGTACGGATCGGCCGAGGCCGCGGCCACCATCAGCGGGCCTTGCTGCGCCGCGTCTTCGGGCAGCGGACGCAGCAGGATGTGCTCGATCAGGCACAGCGGCTCGGCCGGTGTGCCCAGGCCCAGCGTGGCGGCCAGGCGCTGGCTGAGCCCGTCGTGCAGCGCTTCATGGGCCGGCCACGGTGGCGCGTTGCTGGGCGCGTTGTCGGGCGCGTTGTCGGGCGCGTTGTCGGGCGGGTTGTCGGACGCGTTGTCGGCTTCGCCCACGGCCGCCTCGGCCGGGGCCCCGGGCGCGGGTTCGGCCAGCGCATCGGCGCCGGCATGGCGGCGGCGGCCCAGGCGCGGCAAGGCCCGCAGCAGGGCCAGCTTTTGCTGCAGCAGCACGGCCTCGGGCAGCGCCTCGGCCGCTGCGGGCTGGGCGTGGGGCCCCAGCCGCTCGCCAGCGCGGGCCAGCAGGTGATCGAGCTGGCGGTGGCGCTGCAGCAGGGCCGGCCGCGCATCGCCCAGGCCCAGCGGATCGGCGGCCAGCAGCGCCAGGCGCTGCGCATGCGCGGCCGGGCTGCCGCGGCGCACGCTGTCCAGGCCGAGCGCCGCGCCGTCGTCGGCCACCGGCCGGGCAAAGGCCGCCTGCTGCAGGCCGGCGGCAGCGGGGTCGAAGGCCAGCAGCTGGCTCACGCCGGCCAGCTGGGCATGCTGGTTGGCCAGCAACTGATCGAAGAACAGCAGATAGGCCTTGAACTGCGCGGCCTGGGCCCGCCGCTGCGGCGAGGCGCTGGCCGGCAGGCCATCGGGGCCCACGCCGTAGGTGCGTGGCAGGTGGTGCATGACCGAGCGGTAGCGCGCCACCTGGCGCGAGCGGCCGGCCGGCAGCGGCAGATCGCGCGCGCTGGCCTGCGCGGCCGCGGCCATGGCGGCGGCGCGGGCGCGCAGCGCGGTCTCGACCTGGCGGCGGGCCAGCGCGCGCACATGGGCGTCGTCCACCCGCACCTGACGGCGCTCGAGCCGGATCACCGAGGCATCCAGATCCAGCGCCGCGGTGCGCCGCGGGTCGATGGCCAGCAGCCAGTCGGTGTTGGGCCGGCCATCGACCAGAAAGGCGATCTGCGCCACCGCACGCACGCCCGGCACGGCCACCAGCACCCGCACCAGATCGGACAGGCGCACGCTGTTTCGCCGGGCCAGCGCATCGAACTCGACCCGGTCAAGAAAGCCGTGCTGCAGCAGCGGGCCGTCGAAGATCTGGTCGATGCGGCGGCCGCGGGCCTGCATCTCGTCGAGCGTGCGAAACGGCACCGGCGGCGACAGGTGATCGGCCAGCGCCGTGATCACGCCGGCCAGCAGCGTGGCCGGGTCGACCTCGGGTGCGATGTCCAGCGTGATGGCCAGCGGCACACGCTGGGTTTCGAGCACCTCCACCTGCAGCAGGTCTTGCCCCAGGCCGCGCCAGCGGTGCAACTGGCGCGCCACAGCGCGGGCGATGCTGCCGCCGTCGATGTCTTCGCCCAGGCCCGATTTCTCGATGCGCACGGCCAGCAGGCCCTGCGGCCGCAGCGCGCTGATGTTGGGGCTGGGCGCGGCACCACCGGCCGCGCCCCCGTCCAGCGGCAGCACCAGGGCCTGGGCGGCATCGTGGCGGGCCAGCGGCTCGTCGATGCGCTCGATCCAGGCGTTCTTGACGCCCGGCACGTCGATGGCCAGGCGGCGCAGGTCGTCGGGCGTGACCGCTCCACCGGCCAGCACCTGCGCCGCCGTCCACAGGCCGCGCGCGGCGGGGTCGACCGGCGCGCCGGGCGCCGCCTGCTCGGCCATCAGGTCGGCCACCGGGTGCTCGATGCGGTAGCCCAGATCGGTCAGCGCGTAGCACAGCGCCTCGAGCACGGTGATGCCGGGATCGTGGGCGTTGTGGTCGCTCCAGGTCTCGCCGGCCAGGTCGCGCAGCAGCACCAGGGCCTGCTCGCGCAGGGCGTCGGGATCGGCCAGCAGCGGATCGCTCGGGGTCATCGCAAGGCCCTGCAGGATGAGGGTGGTGTGGCGGGGGGCGGGCGGCCGCGGCTCAGGCGCCGCGGGCGGTGGCGACGGCCTGACCGGGCTGACCGGCCGCCACCGCCATCGCTGGGCCCGCGCCGGCGCCCTGCTCCAGCGCCTGCAGCCGGCTTGCCAGCTCCTGCACGGCGTTGATCAGCACCGCCACCAGGCTGTCATAGGACAGGCCCAGCCGGCTGTCGGGCTGCTGCGGATCGTCCACATGCACGGCCTGCGGAATGACGTCGCGCACGTCCTGGGCAATCAGGCCGAGCTGGTCCTGGTCGGTGCGCAGTGCCTTCCAGCGGTAGGCCACCGGCTTCAGGCGCAGCACCTCGGCCAGGCCCAGCTCGAGCGTGCGCACCTCCTGCTTGGCACGCAGGTCGGAGTTCTGGATGAAGCGGCCGTTGACACGCAGGTAGTCGTATATCTCAACGCGCCGGCCTTCGTTGGCGATGCCTGTGCTGCGGCCCAGGATCATCAACGCGTTGAAGTTTTTGGCGTTCTCGATGGCTGCGTAGCCCGCCGTGTTGCCGAAGCCGGTGTGGATGTGGTCGGTTTCGGTGAAGTAGATGTCGGAGCCGCCGGCCACGATCGAACCTTGCACATGCAGCTTGCCGACCGGGCTGCGCGTGCCCACGCCGACGCTGCCCGAGGCCATCAGCGCGATGTGGTCGTCGCCGTCGTTGTTGATGCCGATCTCCAGCGTGCAGGCCTCGCCCGAGCGCGCGAAGTAGCGGATCCAGGCGTTGTCGCCGCTGCCGCCGGCGGGGTCGGTTGGGAACTGGATGCCGCTGTCGGCCGCGCCGCCGAAGCTGGGCATGATGGCGCCGCCGCGCACCTCGAGCTTGGCCCGCGGCTGGTAGGTGCCGATGCCCACGTTGCCGGCGCCGTCGAGCACCAGGTCCTGAAACTCCCAGGGCTCGCGGATGAAGTACAGCCGGTTGTCGTTGACATGGATGGCCCAGTCGCGGTGCTCGGTGTCGATGAAGTCGAGCTGCGGCGCATTGCCCTTGATCACCAGCGCGCCACCGTGGGTGAGCCCTGACGCGGGATCGCGCGCGCTGTTGAAGCTGGTGGCCACCTTCAGCGTGCCGGCCACCTCGAGCCGCGCCTCGGAGCCCAGCGTGCCCACGCCCAGGTTGCCGGTGGCCTGGTCGATGAACAGCCGCGGCAGCCCTTCGGCCGTGGTGAAGCCCAGGCCGGCGCGTGCGCTCTGGGCATTGCGCGGATCGCTGCGCGGGCTCAGCGCCAGGGTCCAGGCCGGCTGCGGATCGGCAAAGCTGCGGTAGAGGTTGAGCAGCTTCTTCTGGCTGCCGTCATCGCCATCGGCCTGCAGGCTCAGCGGCTCGCCGGCCAGCTTGGCGATGCCGTCGTCGCGCTGGTTCAGCCCGGCGCCGATCAGGTCCTCGAAGTTGGACTGCGTGGGCACGGCGTTCTTGACGAAATACGACTCGAGCGTGTCGCGGCCGGGCTTGTCGATCTTCATGCGGGTCTCCTTCGGTGGCAGCGGGATGCGGGGGGCGTGGCGCCTGGGTGGCCGGGTGTCAGGCGACGATGAAGTCGAGCTCGAGCTTCATGTGGCCGATGCCGTCCAGGCCCTCGGCGCGGTAGTCGGCCTGGCCGATGACCAGCAGCTCATGCTGGGCCGCCGGCACCAGCACGCCATCGGGCCGGCCGGGGCTGGCGGCCGGGCCCTGGCCGTCGACGGCGCTGCGGTCGGCGGCCAGGCGCCAGTGGCCGTCGTCGGCGGTGAACAGTCGCAGCTCGGCCACGTAGTCGACCTCGTCGCGCTGCTCGATGAAGTGCAGGATGCTGTTGGCGTGGATGCGCCCGCCGATCACCAGATCGCTGCCCTCGGCCCAGGCCCAGGGCGCGAGGTGGCGGTTCAGGGCGTCGTTGATGCGCTGCAGCGCCGGGCCTTCGTCCACCCCCGGCCGCAGGCGGATGCCGCAGCGCAGCTTCAGCAGCACCACATGCGGGTTGATCACGCGCAGCCGCGCGCCGGTGGGCAGGCGCTCGGTGAGAAAGGCGGCGATGTCGCGGATCTGGTCGGCCGGCACCTTGGGCGACGAGGGGTCGAAGGGCTGGCGCTGCACCATGTCGGGCACCACCACCACGGTGACCGTGCCCGGTGGCGGCGCCAGCGCCGGCTCGAACTCGTCGGCACGCAGACAGCGCACCTTGTGCAGCTGCGCAAAGTGCTCGAGCACCAGGCGCTCCACGTCCCAGGGGGTGAGCGCACGGCCGCGGTGGCGCAGGCGCTCGCTGGCGCGCACGCGAAAGGCCGCATCGTCTTCGGCCGGGCGGCCGCCAAAGGCGCTGTAGGGCTGTTGCAGCGCCGCCAGGCCGGCCAGCGGCGCCAGCGGGGCGGCAATGCTGTGGGCCGGCAGCGGCCCGTCGCGCAGCGTGGCATCGGTGTCGGCATCGGCATCGGCATCCGTGTCGGCATCGGGGTCGGCACCGCTGTCGACATCACCGCCGTGCGGCCCGGCCGGCAGCTGGCGCTCGGCCAGCACGGCATCGGGGTGCACGCCCAGCACCTGGCACACGCCGCGGCTGCCTTGCGCGGCGGCCACGCGCAGCCACAGCAGCGGCGCCGCACCATCGGCGCCCGGCAGCAGCGTGCTGGGCTGCACCGCCGGCAGCGCCAGCTCCACGATGCCGGCATGGATCAGGCCGTGCGTGCCGTCAACCAGCAGGCCACTGCTGTTGGCGCCAGCCTGCCCGGCAGCCTCGGTGCCCTGACCCGCCGCGCCACCCTGGCCCTGCAGCGACTGCCAGCGGTTGGCGCTGAGCACGCTCCACTGCAGGGCTGGCGGCGCGACATCGGGGTCGGCACTGCCTTCGGCCAGTTGCAGCAGCAGGCTCAGGCGCTGCGGCGGCCGCGCGCCGGACAGGCCGATGTAGAGCTCGCCTTCGTCGTCATAGGCCGGCAGCAGCGCGGCCCCCGCGGCCAGCTCGGCCGTGCCCGGCGCGGTGCTGCCGAAGGGGTGCAGGTGCAGCAGCTGCAGCAGCGCTTCACGCGGCTGACCGGCGGCGCTGCGGCCCAGGGCCGGCACCGCCCGCTCGATGCTGGCGCTGTAGTCGACCAGCAGGCGCTTGAGCTTGGGCGTGTAGGGGGCGTTGACCTGGAAGCTGGCCGCGTCCAGCCCCTCGCGCCGCGCCGCGATGGCAGCGGCCAGCTGCAGCGATTTTTTCAGCGCCTGACCCGGGTAGACCGCGTGCTGGAAATCGCCCGCCAGCTCCCACACCAGGCAGCGCGGCCACTCGCCCACATCGCTGGCCAGCGCCTCGGGCACCTGGGGCCAGGCGGGCGTGCCGGGGTCGGGCAGCGGCGTGACCTGCTGCTGCACCGCATCGGCCGTGCTGCCGTCGCCAAACAGGCGCATCAGGCGATCGGCCGGGCTGAACAGGCGCCCGTCGCGCAGGCCCACACGGGCCGTGAACGAGGCCGCCTTGAGGGCGCCCTCGTAATTGGCGTAGTGCGCGTCCAGCGCGGCCGGCGCGCCCATCCACTCGAAACGAAAGCCCACGCTGTCCAGCGGCTTGCAGGCCAGCTCGGCATGGCCGATCTGCAGGCGCGCGCCCGCCGCGGGCTGGAAGCCGAAGGGCTCGAAGGGCTTGCGGGCGTCGAGCACCGCGTCGTCGTTGCGCAGCAGCAGCGAGGCCAGGCCCGACACGCCGACGCTGAGCTTCACGCGCTGCAGGCGCAGGCGGCGCAGCAGGGTGTAGGGGCTGGTCCAGGCCTCCAGCACATCGTCCCACACCGGGCGCAGCATCAGCCGCAGCACCGGCGTGGCCTGGTTCAGGCCGTGCACGGCCAGGCGCGGTGCGGCGCTGGCCGGCTGGCGCGGGCCCAGCTCGAGGCCCAGGCGCAGCAGGCGCAGGCCCGTGGTGTCAACGCCGGGCACGGCCGGGTAGCCGCCCATGCCGCCAGCCGGGCCCGGCGAGGCGCCCGCGGGGTTGGCCGCCGCCGGCAGCCAGTCAAGCGTGACCTGCTGCGGCGTCTCCCAGCCTTTTTCAGTGCTGATCTGCACCAGCCAGGGCAGTTGGGTGGCGCTGTGGCCCTGGCCCTCGGGTGGCGCCATCAGGCGGCGCAGGGCTGCGGCGTCAAAGGCCGCGGCGGCACCGTCAAAGCCCAGCAGCAGCTGCACCGTGCGCTGGCCTTCGGCCAGCCACAGCAGCGGCGAGGCAAAGGCGCAACCCAGCAGCTCGGCCGGCGGCTGTGCGGCACGCGCCGCCGCCACCTGGCCAAAGGGTGGCCAGCGCGACGCGCCCGGCGTGGCCGCCGCTGCGGCAGGCGCGGCCTGCCGGGCATCGGCCAGCGCATGCAGCCAGCGCCACTGCACCTGCTGCGGTGGCTCGGGCACGAAGTTCTCGCGGTTGCGCTGCGCCACCTCCAGCACCCCCAGCAGGCGCAGCCAGGTGGCGTCGTCGAGCGGCTGGCCGGCCTGGGCGCGGGCCACGGCCTCGCCGTCGTCGGCGCGCACGCCAAAGGCGCCCAGCCGGGCCAGCGCCTCGGCCGCGGGCAGCGCATCGCCCAGCACCACGGCCAGCAGCGCGGCCATGGCCACCGCCGGCTGGCCGGCCTGGCGCCCGGCCGCGGCGGCCTGGGCCAGCAGCGCGCGCCGGCGTTCGTAGACCCGGCTCTCGTGGGCCTCGGCCATCAGCTCGAACACCCGCACCCAGTCGGCCGATTCCAGCGGCGGCAGGCGCTGGCCGACCCCCATGACGAAGTGCAGGCGCTCGGCCGACATGGCGGCCCAGCGCTCGATGCCTTCGAATGCGGCATGAAAGCCGTCGAGCCCGGCATCGGCCACCGCGCCCACCGGGTGGCTGCGCAGATCGAGCGCCACGGCCAGCCACTGCGCCACATCGCGCCGGCGCCGCTGCTCGGCGGGCAGCTGCCAGTCGGGGCTGGCGCGCTTGCGGCGGGCAGCGGCCTCGATCAGCCGGGCGATCTCGGCCCAGGCGCCTTCGATCTGCAGGCGCGCCAGCATCATGCGGCGAAAGTCGTCAAGCGACAGCCGCAGGCGCTGCTGCACAAAGGCCTGCACGTCGGGGCGGGTGGGCAGCGCCGCCAGCGCCTGCTCGGCGCTCTTGACCTCGGGCAGGCCATCGTAGAAATGGGCGTAGCCCGCGGCATCGAGTCCCAGCGCGCGCGCCAGGTTGGCCTCGAAATCCTGCACCTCGCCGGCGGCATAGGCCTGGCCGGGCCGCACCGCGGCCGCCACCTGCGCCAGCACGGCCGCCACCGTGGCGGCCTCGCCGGCCTCGCGCTCCTGGCGCTGGCGGCGCAGGCGCATCAGCTCGCGGTAGTCATCGAGCAGCGGCATGGCAAAGGCGTCGATCACGCGCTGCACCACGGCGGCAGCGGCCTGCAGCGCGTTGAAGTCGATCTCGGGCCGCTGGCCGCTGGGCACCGCCGGAATGCCGGGCACGATGGGCGCCGGCAGCGCATCACCCGGTGCCGGCTGGCCCAGCGCGATGCGCCACATGGACACAAAGGCCTGCTGCCGCGTGCCGCTGACCCGGTGCGCAAAGGCCGCCTCGCGCAGGCCGGTGCGGCGGATGTCGGCGTGCAGGCTGCGCAGCTGGGCCACCTGCAGGCCGCTGACCACCAGATCGGCCTGCGTGGTGTAAATGCGCTGGCGACCGGCCGCGTCCTGGCCGGCATCGAGCGCGGTGCCGGCCGGCAACAGCAGGCGCTGCGCCGTGGCCTCGGCCTGTGCCAGCACATGCAGCCGGTCGGGCAGCGCCGGCCGGCGCTGCAGGCGCAGGGTGTCGCGGTAGAGCAGCGCCAGATGGCGCGCGCTGATGCCGTTGATGGCCGCGCGCGTGCGCCCCAGCAAGGCCACAAAGGCCAGCAGCAGCGCCACGTGCGGACGGCTCAGGCGCTCGGGCAGCGGGCCCGGCAGCCGCGGCCCGGGCGGCGCCTGCTGCAGCAGCGCCGCGGCGGCGGCCAGCGCGGCGTCATCGTCGCCCAGCAGGCCGCGCCAGTCGGCGCTGTCGCTGCCGTCGGCCTCGTCGGTGAACACCAGTTCACGGGCATAGGCCCGCACAAAGGCCAGCCAGTCGTGCGCGCCGCGGGGGTCGAGCACGGCATGGGCCGGGTCGAGCTCGGGCCAGTGGCGGGCCGCCTGGCTGGTGCCGTCGGACGCAAGTGCGGGCATGGTGGGCGTGTGGCGCGGTGCGTCGGTGAAAAAAGGGGTGGGGTGATCGGGGCGGAGATCGGCGCTGGGCGGTTGACGCGGCGGCTCAGGTGGCCTTGACCTTGAGGTTGGTGCTGACAAACTGCCCCTGGCCGCTGTAGCTGGGGCTGCCGTCGGGCACCGGTGCGCCGGGCCCGGGTGGTGGCTGCATGGCCGGCACCTGCACCTCGAACCGGGCGTTGAACATGGCGCCCTTCAGCAGCATGGGCTTGCCGCCGGTGTGGCAGTGCTGGGCCTTCTGGTTGGCGGCCAGGCTGGCGATCTTGAGCGTGCCGCTGCCGGGGATGCAGTACTGCGGCGTCATGTAGCTGCAGCCGGGCACCGACACGCTGCTTTCGTCGCCGTCCACGCAGATCTTCTTGCCACCCGCGGTGGCCGGGCCGCTGGCCCGCAAGCGCCCGGGCTGCACCACCACCAGGGCCGCGCCGAACATCGGCACGAACACCGCCTGGTCACCATCGATCAGCACCGTGTCGAGCATCTGCGGCCCCTGCCCTCACCCGCCGTCGAGCGGGCGCACCGCCTCGTCGACATGGAAGGGCCACACCATGTTGAAGCGCGAGTTGGTGGCGCGCACGGTGTAGTCGACCGCCACCACCAGCACGCCCTCGTCGGCCCGCTCGGTGCCCACCTCCACGCTGTTGAGCTGCACCCGCGGCTCGTATTCGAGGATGGCGTCGCTGACCAGATCGCGCACCTGGCCCACCAGCGAGGGCGTGATCTCGGCAAACAGAAACTCGGCCAGATCGCAGCCATAACGCTCGAGCAGCACCCGCTCGCCGCGGCGCGTGGCCAGCAGGATGGCCAGGCTCTCGGCCACATCGTCGGTGCCGCTGGCCATGGCCACGCCCTCGCCAGCCGCGGCAAAGCGCGGCGGAAAAGCCCAGCCGCGGCCGAGAAAGGCGTCGGCGCCGGCCATGCGGCTCAGCCCTGCCCGCCCTGCAGGCCCGGCAACTGCGCCGCGGCCTGGGCCTGGATGCGCCCGACCAGCGCGTACACCCGCGCAAAGGGCAAGGCGCCCACGGCTTCGAGCAGCAGGTTCACGTCGTCGAGCGACAGCTGCAGCTGAAGCACCGGCGCCGCAGTACCCGGGTGGGCGGCCGCCTGGGCCGGCGTGTGGGTGGCCGTTTGTGTGGCCGCTTGCGTGGCCGATGCAGGAAGAGGTGCGTTCATGGTGGCGGGTTCCTTACTTCAGGTCGATCTTGGCGCCCTTGACGGTGACGTTGCCGCTGGCCTCGAGGCTGAGGTCCTTCACCGACTTGATGCGCACGCCGTCCTGGTCCAGCACGATCTGGTTGCCGTGGCTGTCCTCGAGCGTGATGGCCTTGGCGTCGTCGTCGAGCAGCACCTGGTGGCCGGCGGGGGTCTTGAGCAGCAGGCTCTTCTTCTTGTCGTCGAGCACCAGCTGCAGGCCGCTGCGCGTGGCAAAGCCCGACAGACTGTCGTCGGCGCTGTCATCGAGCACGGCCTTGGGTGGCTCGTGGCCGGGCCCGTGCAGGCTGCCCAGCACCACCGGCTGGCGCGGGTCGCCGTGCAGGCAGGCCAGCACCACCTGGTCGTTGACGGCCGGGCGCAGCTGCCAGCCGCGCTCCTTGCCGGCCACCGGCGCGGCCACCCGCGCCCACAGCGTGACCGGCGGATCGTCGGTGCCCAGCAGCTTGACCTGCACGCGAAACTGGCCATCGGGGTCGCCATGCACCTGGGTCACCACGCCCAGGCTCAGCCCGGTGTCGGGCGGGTTCAGGCCGGCCGCCGCGGGCGAGGCCAGGCCTTCGGCGCGGTGGTGCGGCTTGGCGGGCAGGCCCAGCTGCAGATCGGTGAGCCACAGGCCGTTGGCGATGCGGTGGGCCAGGCCGGTGATCGGCACGGTGCCGGCAAAGCGCTGGCCCATGCCCTCGAGCGACATGCCGGCCAGCAGCGCCGCCTTGGGCAGGCCTTGCACGGTGACACGGCCGCGCACGGCGGCCAGCTCGGCGCGCGTCAGCACGGCGTCGGCCCAGGCGGCCAGTTCGTCGCTGTGCGCGGGCGCCAGCGCGGCCAGGGTTTGCGGCGGGCCGCTCAGTGCCCGGGCCAGGCTGGCGCTGCGCGAATCACCGGGCGCCAGCGTGGGCGGTGACCTGCCCTGGGCACTGGCCAGCTTGCCGCCAGGCAGATCCCAGCCGGTGGCCGAGACCCGGGAGCTCGCCGCCAGACCGTCGATTTCGAGCGAGAAGTCGACCACCAGATCGAGGCCCAGGCGCAGCGCGAAGTCGGCCCGCGCCGGAGCCTCGAGCTTGCGCCAGGACAGCTGACCGTCGTGGGCCAGCACCACGCAGCCATTGGCCTCGGCCCGGGTGACCAGAAAGTCCCAGTCGGTGCAGTCGAACTGCACCAGGGCCGGATGCTGGTAGGCCGTGGCGTCCACACGCCCGGTCTTCAGGCTCGCAGCGCGCACCAGCTTGCTGAACACGGCGCTGTCGGCCTGCTTCTCGAACAGCGCGGTGTGGCGGCCCTGCGTGAGCTGGTGGGCCATGTCGCGCAGCTCGATGCGCAGCGTGCCGCCCTGCGGGTTCGCCTCGACGGCATGGCGCACCACCGGCCCGCGAAACAGCGTGACCTTGGTGGACGGATCGTCCGTGTAGCCCGCGGTGATCTCCACCTGCTTGCCCACCGCAAACACCGCGCTGTCGCTGATCGGGAAGGTGCCCGCAGGCGGATCACCGTCGATGAACAGCAGTTGCGCCGAGGGCAGCCGGTTGAGCTCGCGGCGCACATCCACCGACAGCAGCGAGATCGACGGATCGACCGCCTGGCCTTCGCTGAGGATCTGGACATCGACAACGCTCATGATGCCGTGCGGCCTGCTCCGCCCGCGCCCGCGGCGGGCAGCAGGGGCTTGAACAGCAGCGTCATGCCTGGCGCCAGCACCCGAAAGTCATCGAGCCCGTTGTCGCGCGCCACCTTCAGGTAGTGGCGCGACGAGCCGTAGATCTCGTGGCACAGCAGCGGCAGCGTGTCGCCGGCCTTCACCACGCGGGCGTGGGTGAGATCGGGCGAGTTCTTGCCGGCCTCGCGAAAGATCTTCTTGGCACTCTTGTCCTCGACCAGCTGCACATCGAGCTCGGCGCGCAGCGGATCGCCCGATTCGTCGAACAGCGTGTAGCGGATGTCCAGCTTCTTGAGCCGGCAGTCGAAGCTGAATTCGCCCCAGCGCACCCGCAGGAAATGCGGCTCGTGGATGTCGCCGTTCATGCGCAGGCACAGCTTCTCGAAGCGGGCGATGTCCTTCCTGACGCTGGGCGGGTCGAGCATGGCCGACAGGCCGATGCGATCGACCCCGGTGCCGTCGAACACCAGCTTCAGGCCCAGCTTGCCGGGCGGCGTGTAGGCATAGCGGGCGGGTCGCCCCGGCGTGTTCAAGCCTTGCAGCGTGGCCGAGTCGTAGGCCACCTCGTGGCTGCGCTCGAGGCTGGTGGGGTTGAACATCACCTCCATGCGCGGCGGATCGGCCGGCTTGCCGCGATCAACATCGCGGTAGGCCTCGATGCGCAGCTTCTCCAGCTTGAAGAGCGATGGCAGGCCCATGCTGCTCAGCGCTCGCGCTGCCGGGCCAGGATCTGCAGCACCTGGCGCACGCATTCCTGCACCAGCGCCTGGGTGTCGAAGGGCGGGCCGTCGGCGCCCGGGTGCTGCGCCTGCTCGGCCGGGCTGCTGGACGGCGCGCTGCCGTCGTGCAGGCCGACCTGGGTGCGGATGACCAGTTCCTTGATCTCGATGGGCATGGGGCAATGACTCGGCTGGGGCGTTGAGCAAGGGGGCTGCGGCGGCGGCTACAGCCGCATGGGCTGCATGCGGGTGTAGGCCAGCTCCAGCGTGTCGATCACCAGGCCGGGCTCGCTGGCATCCAGGTCGGAGGTGGCCCACTTGACCGGCCAGGCCTTCATGAACAGCCAGGCGGCCAGTGGCGCGTTGTCGGCCGACAGCAGCGTGATCAGCACGTTGGAGGTCAGGAACTTGAAGCTGCTCAGGCTGGCGTTGAACTCGAGGCTCAGCGGCGAGCCGATGACCATGCCGCGCTCGAGCACCAGGTTGCCGTGGCGCACGCCCTTGGGCAGCTGCAGCTGGTAGGTGTTGGCGCCACCCTGGGGCAGCACTTCGGTATCGACATCGATGGCCAGGCCCGACACCCGGCGAAAACGCAGGTCAATCGGATTGGGCACCGCCCCGCCGGCCAGAAACAGCACGGCAAAGCGCATGCCGAGAATCGGTTCAGCCATCGCCGTGCTCCGTGGGCCCTGCCAGACTGGCGCCGGCTAGACCGGCTGCACGCGGATGCCGCAGGCCATCAGCGTGAGTGTCTCGACCGCGGCCTCGCCGCCCGCCGCCTGGAAGCTGGGGGCCTCGATCTTGACCAGGTAGGCGCGCTGCACATGCCACTGCAGCACCGGCGTGCCGGTGTGGTCGCACATCGACACGGTGAGCGTGCGCCGCTCGGCCGACTCGAGCCACTCGTACAGCGCATTGAGGCCGGCCACCACGCCGCGCTTGCACACCAGCGGCGCAAAGACCTCGTGGCGATAGACCACGATGTCCTCACCCTCCACATGCGACAGGCCGTGCCGGTAGGTCTGGGTGCGCCATTCGCGCAGCAGGCCGCTCACCTCGGTGAAGGCCAGGGACTGGCCGCCGACATCGACGCGGAAGTTGTAGATCGCCAGCGGATAGGCCGCGGCCTGCTGCGCGATGCTGTGGGCCATGGCCGGTCAAGCCTGTTCGATGATCAGCGCGTCGGCGGTGAGCTGCATGGTCTCGATCGCCACATCGTTGGCGCTGGCGGTGAAGGCCGGCGCATCCAGCTGGGTGGGAAAGGCGTTGATCACCTTCCAGCTGATCACCGGCGTGCCGGTCTCGTCGCACAGGCGCACCACCAGGTCCTTCTTGACCACGCGGTTCAGCGCCACCGTGCTGATCCAGTCGTACAGCACGGCCACGCTGACCCCGGTGACCACGCCCTTCTTCAGCGTGAGCGTGGTCACCTTGGGCTTGCCGGGCATGTACATGATGCGCGGGCCGGGGCCGGCGGTGGCGCTCTCGATGTGGGTGATGGTGTCGTAGGCGATGTTCAGCCCGGTGACCTCGGAGAAGCCCACGGTCTGGCCGTCGATCTCGACGCGGAAGTTGTAGACCGGCAGCGGGTACGCGGCCTTGATCTGGTCCTTGGTCATGGCCATGGCGGGCCTCCTCGGTGTTCGGGTTGGGCGTGGTCAGGCGTATCAGGCGCCGGCTGGTGCGGGCCGCGCAGCGGCCGCGGCCGCCGGCATCACTCGGTCTGCAGCTTGTGCGAAAAGCGCAGCACCACAAACTCGGCCGGCCGCACCGCGGCGATGCCGATCTCGACGATCAGGTAGCCGTTGAGCACGTCCTGGGCGGTCATGGTGCTGCCCAGGCCCACGCGCACGAAGTACGCCGACTCGGGCTTGGCGCCGGCCAGCGCACCGCGCTCCCACAGGCCGTAGAGGTAGCTCTCGATCATCGCCTTAACCTTGAGCCAGGTGGTGGCGTCGTTGGGCTCGAACACCGCAAAGGCCGAGGCCTTGCGCGCCGATTCCTCGATCATGATGAACAGGCGCCGCACCGACACATAGCGCCATTCGTTGTCGTTGCCGGCCAGCGTGCGTGCGCCCCACACCAGGGTGCCCTTGCCGGTGAAGGCGCGGATGGCGTTGACCGACTTGCCGGCCGTGGCGTCGATGTTCAGGCCTTCCTGCTCCTCGTCGGTGATCTTGCTCACCGGGCCCAGCACGGCCAGCACGCCCACATTGGCCGGCGCCTTCCACACCCCGCGCTCGCGGTCCACGCGGGCATAGATGCCGGCCATGGCGGCGCTGGGCGGCAGCGTCACGCGCTGCATCTCGAGCAGCGCGCGCACGTTGTTGTAGAAGGCCGTCTCGGTGTTGCGGATCGAGGCCAGGGTCTCGCCCGGCGCCGCCGGCAGCGTGATGGCCGCGCGCGGCAGATCGGCGGCGGCGATGAGGCCGCTGCCGTCGCCCAGCTTCTGCAGGTCAAAACCGCCCGCGCCGCCGGTGGCCTTGAAGGCCGTCCAGGCGGCGAGCAGGTCGTTGCCGGTCTTGCTGTTGGCGTCGACGATGGTCAGCAGCCCGCCGGCCACGGTGAAACTGGCCGCCGTGGTCTTGCGGCCGAAGTTGACGGCCACGCCCGGGTTGCTGCCCGGTGTGCCGCTGAAGCTGACATTCACGCCGTTGGCGGTGCCCAGCACCAGGCTGCCGCTCACATGGGCCAGCCGCGCCGGGTTGCTGCGCGTGATCTCGACCGCCGCCTCGTCGTACTCGGCGGCCATCGAGGTCTGCAGGTACGGGTGATAGGCGGCGCCGTACATCAGGTTGGCGGCCAGGTTGGCATCGTTGCGGAAGGCCTGCACCGCGCCGCCCTGCACATCCAGGATGGTGAAGCGGTCGCCCAGCTTGCGGCACTGGGCCAGCGCCTCGCCGCACACCGCGTAGTAGCTGGCCGAGGGCAGCAGCATCGCGGCATCGGTCAAGACCAGCAGCGTCGGCTCGTCTTCTTTCTCCAGCGCGGCCAGGCCGGCCGAGAAGCGCCCCTGCGTCGGGGCATTGCCGTAGTGGCCCACCGACACCACGTAGCAGGGGCCGCCCCCGTTCTTGAAATAGTGCGCCAGCGCGTAGTACAGGCTGAACGGGTTGGCCGGCGGCACGGCCGCCACGCCGGGCGGCAGGCCGGCCGAGGCCGGCTCGGTGACGCTGAACCGCGCGCGCTGCGCACCGCCAAAGGCGCTGCGGTAATCCAGCAGCGTGCTGATGCGCAGCACCTTGGGCGGCGCGGTATCGGCCGGCCCGGTCTCGGTGTAGCCAACGAAGGCCGGCACCGCGGTGGCCACCTCGGCCACCGAAGGGGGCAGCGTCGAGATCTCTTCGATGTAGACGCCGGGGGTCCTGTAGACGGGCATGTCTCGCACTCCGTTCGGTGGGTGGGGTTCGGGGGTGGATCAGGCGTCGCGCCGGTGGGCGTGCACCACGGTCTGCTCGATGCGCGGCGGCGTCAGCGCCGCCGGATCACTGAGCACCACCATGCGCACCCGGTACAGCACCGAGGGCTGGTAGTGCACGCGCAGTGCGCTCCAGATGTTGTTCTGCTCGTGCTGGGGCTGGTTCACCAGCTCGATCACCAGCTTGTCGATGGCGGCGGGCAGCGCCGGGGTGTTTTCGCGGTCGAACACCGGCTGCCCCTGGAAGAAGCGCATCACCAGGGCCAGCTGGTTCAGCCCCAGCGCATAGCCCTTGAAGCGGGCCACGAACAGCACATGCAGGTTGAGCCGCAGATCGGGCATCACCCGCTGCTGGCGGCCGTCGGGGCCCACGCGCAGCCAGGGGTCGGGGGCCCGCACGCTGGTCTCGGGCTCGAGGTTGATCAGCAGGATGGAGATCGCGTTGAGGCGGAAATCCACCGTGTCGGCCTTGTCGCCGTCGATCAGCTGGGCGCGGTCTTCGGGGGAGTCGTCACCCACGGCTGCCGCGGCAGCATGCAGGTAGGCATCGAGCCGGTCGCGCAGCAGGACGAGCACGTCGCCAAACATGGTCGGGCAGACCTTTCCGGCGCCAGGCGCCTTGGTTTCCGCCTTCGCGGCTGGCTGGCCGGGAATGCACGGGTCGGAGGAATTGTGTGGACAGCGTCACATTTCCCACCACCCCCTAACTCGCGCTGACATCCTGCCCGGGCCCCGGCGCATCCCGCGCCGAGGTGAAAAGCGCCTGCCGCTTCAGGCGCGTGGGCGGCCGTCGGCGATCACGCAGCCAGCCGGCACCTGCCCGCCGTCGAGCACCGCCACGACGCATTGCGCGGCGATGCGGTTGGTGCGGCCGAGCCCCTCGTGCGTCGACGCGCCCGAGTGCGGCGTGGCGACGACATTGGGCAAGGCGATCAGCGCCTGGGTCGTGCCGGCATGGGCCGGGTCGGACTCGCTGAGAAACACGTCGAGCCCGGCGCCGGCAATCGCGCCGGACTGCAGGGCCGCGAGCAGCGCCGCGTCGTCCACCAGGCCGCCGCGGGCGGTGTTGATCAGCACCGCGGTCGGCTTCATGCGCGCCAGCGCCTGGGCGTCGATCAGCAGGCGCGTTGCGGGCGTCAGCGGGGCATGCAGGGTGACGACATCGCTGTGGGCCAGCAGCTGCGCCATGTCGACATACGTGACGTTGTGCTGCCGCGCCCACGTCGCGTCCTGCTGCTGCGACACCGCCAGGATGCGGGCCTCAAAGCCCTGCAGCCGCTGCACCACGCTGCGGCCGATGCGGCCCAGCCCGACGATGCCCACGGTCTTGCGGTACAGGTCGGCCCCGGTCAGGATGGCCCAGGAGCCCGCGTTCATCTGCATCTGCGATTCGCGCAGGCGATGCTGGACCGCCAGCATCAGCGCCAGCGCGTGGTCGGCCACGCTGGCGTCGTTGCCGCCCGCCGCGATGGTGGCCACCTTGCCCAGATCGGCCACCGCGGCGGTGTCCACGCGCTCGTAGCCCACGCCGCGGCGCGCGATGACCTTCAGCCCGGGCAGCCGCTCGAGCAAGGCCCGGGTCACCCGCGCATGGCCGACGATCCAGCCGTCGGCCTGCGCCAGCACCTGGGCAAGGGTGTCTTCGGCGAGCTCGCCGTCCGCCTTGCCGGGCGGCAGTTCGGCCAGGCGAACCTCGCACCGCTGGGCCTGCAGGTAGGCGATGGTCTCCTCGTCAAAAAATCTCTGCGTGACCACCACGGTCCGCGGCTTGTTGTCGCTCATGCCGATGCCTCCAGTGCCGTTGCGGTGCCTGCCTGCCTGGCGCCCGGCGCGCCGTGTTCGATGTCAACCACCAGGTTGTAGTGGCCGTCCACCGTGAAGCGGCAGTCGGGGCCGAGGCTGCAGCTCGACTCGCGCTCCTCCACCACGGCCGGGCCGCTCAGCTGCACGCCCGGCCTGAGCCGGTAGCGGTCGTAGACCCTGGCCTGGGTGACGCCGTAGCCGTCGAAATACACCTCGCGCGTGCCGCGCAAGGCTTCGCCTTCGGCGCTGGCGTAGGCCAGCGTGATGTCCTGCTCCGGCAGCGCGGCGGCCAGGCGCCAGTTCACCGCCTCGATGGCCACGTCCTTGACCACCCGGCCGAAGCGCTCAAGGTAGGCGGCCTGGAATGCCTGCCTGATCTGGGGGAGGTGCGACTCGTCCAACGGCCCGGCGGGCAGCGCCACGGTGACCTCGAAGCCCTGGCCGACATAGCGCATGTCGGCCATCCACCGCACGGTGATCGCATGGCCGCCCTGGTTCGCCCGTTGCAGCAGATCGCGGCTGGCGGCTTCCATCTGCGCGAACAGCGCGTTCACCACCTGCCAATCGGCGCGCTCCAGGCGCGTCACGTAGCCCCGCACGTCGTCCACGGCAGGCGCCGCGACGAGGAAGCCCAGCGCCGAGACGACGCCGGCGCCAATCGGCACGATCAGGCGCGGCACCTTGAGCAGGCGGGCCAGCGCATAGCCGTGCACCGCACCGGCGCCGCCGAACGCGAACAGCGCATGCGCCCGCGGGTCCTTGCCCTTCTCGGCGAGGTGCATGCGCGTGGCGGCGGCCATGGTCTCGTTGGCGATGGCCTGGATGCCCCGGGCGGCGCCCATCGCGTCGATGCCCAGCGGGGCACCCAGACGATCCTGCATCGCCTGGCGCACCGCCTCCAGCGACAGGTCGAGCTCGCCGCCCAGAAAGAACCTCGGGTCGAGGTAACCCAGCATCAGGTCGGCGTCGGTCACCGTGGGCTCGGTGCCGCCCAGGCCATAGGCCACCGGGCCGGGCTCGGAGCCGGCGCTGCGCGGGCCGACCTTCATCAGCCCGTTGGCATCCACCGCGGCGATCGAGCCGCCACCGGTGCCGATCTCGATCAGGTCGATCACCGTGAGCTTCAGCGGCAGGCCCGAGCCCGGCTTGAACTTGCGGATGCGGCCGGCCTCGAACTCGTGCTTCAGGTTGGGCCGGCCGTTCTCGATCAGGCACATCTTGGCGGTGGTGCCGCCCATGTCGAACGAGATCAGGCGGTTTTCGCCAAGCTGGCGCGCCATGTAGGCGGCCGCCATGGCGCCGGCCGCGGGGCCGGACTCGATCAGCCGCACCGGGAACCGACGGGCATCGTCGAGGGTGGTGATGCCGCCGCCGGACAGCATGATGTAGAGCTCGCCCTGGAAGCCGATGTCGGCCAGGTCCTGGCCGAGCCGGCTCATGTAGGCATGCACGCGGGGCTGCACGTAGGCATTGACGCAGGCGGTGTTGGTGCGCTCGTACTCGCGGATCTCCGGCGCCACATCGGACGACAGCGTGACCAGCAGCCCGGGATAGAGCGCACGAACCGCGTCCAGCGCCTGACGCTCGTGCGCCGGGTTGCGATAGGCGTGCATGAAGGCGATGGCCAGCGCCTCGATCTGCTCGGATTCGACCAGCCACCGCACCTCGCGCACGACATCGTCCACGCTCAAGGGTTCGAACTCGACGCCGCTGGCCAGCATCCGGCCCGCGATCGGGCGGCGCAGCCGGCGCGGCACGATGACCGGCACCGCTGTCAGAAACAGGTCGTCCACGTCGTAGCGGCTCTCGCGGCCCATTTCGATTCAATCTGCATCGGTGTGCTTTCGTCGGGGATGATGGCGCGCAGCGTAGTTCGGGCCCTCCCCCGGACAACGCCAGAATTCTTGCAATCCGCGGGTATGCCCGACATCTCGTTCGGCGATGCCGGCCATCGCAGACCTCGCTGCCCTGCCCTGCCCTTGCTCTGGCCCTTGCCCATGCCGTCCATCGCCTTGCCCACTGCCTCGATCGCACGCGTGCTGCTGCTCAATCCGTGGTTTGCCGCACTGGACGCCGACACGCGCAACGATCTTGTCGCAGCGGCCGAGCCGGTGCAGCTGCCGCGCGGCGGCGTGGTGTTCCGGCAAGGCGAGCTCAGCACCGGCTTCTACGGCCTGGTGCATGGCGCGCTGTGCGTGTCCACGGTGTCCGAAACCGGGCGCGAGGCCGTGCTCACGGTGCTGGAGCCTGGGCACTGGTTCGGCGAGGCCTCGGCGCTCGACGGCCTGCCGCGCAGCCACGATGTGGTGGCCTGCAGCGATGCCCGGCTGCTGCGGGTCGGGCGCGACGACTTCAACCGCCTGATGCTGCGCAGCGGTTTCGCCCGCGCCATCGCGTTGCTGCAGGCGCACTACCTGCGCACCGTGTTCGCCATGCTCTAGGACGCCACGCTGCGCTCGACGCGGGGCCGCATCGCCCGCCGCCTGCAGCGCCTGGCGCTCGGCGACGCCTCCAGGCACTCCGAAGACCGGCGCGTGCTGCGGATCACCCAGGACATGCTGGCCATGATGATCGGCATCACCCGCCAGACCCTGGCGCTGGAGCTCAAGGCCATGGCCCAGGCCGGCGCCATCCGCATCGGCTACCGGCGCATCGAGATCCTGTCGATGACCCAGCTCGACGAGTTGGCGGCGTGCCCGGGCCCGACCGACAGGCCGGGCCTGCTGCGGCCGGCAGCCGCCCCCTGCCCCGGCGCTTCGCCAGGCGGTTAGTGGCCCAGGCCGCTGTTGACCCGAGGTGCGCCGTGCACCACATTGCCGCCATGCGCCGGGCGGCCGCAGGCCGAACCCGACCAGCCGCAGCGAACCAAATTGGTGCCATGCGGCTCAGGCCCGCACGGCGTTTTCAAAGGCAAGCAGATGCACGACACCGCCCGATGGTGGGCCGGCCCGACGACAATCGGCACCCGGTACCCCAGCCCGGCCCACCAGCCCGCCACACTGGCACAAAGCATGCTTTCCAGTGCAGCTTCACCCGCCGGTGGGGCCCCTCAGACCAGGGCCGTACCTGTAGGGTGTTGCCCCAAGCGGATGTAGTATTCTTTCAGGCTATATTGCCTTTCTCGCAGCAAATGAGGCTGCAGGCGGCTCAAGAGGCTGCTTTTCGAACTGTAGTCACAGCGTCCCGCAGCCATCAGGTGGGTCGTCTGGAGGATCAAGAGTGGATTACGCTTCCCAGCAACGCAACCCCGGTAAGCACACCGTCGGGCTTGGCATCGTCGTGCTCCTGCACGTGGTGCTGGGTTGGGCCCTGATGAACGGCCTGGCACGCAAGGTGGTCGAGGTCATCAAGGCCCCGATCGAGACCAAGATCATCGAGGAGGTCAAGCCGCCTCCGCCGCCGCCGCCCGAGAACCTGCCGCCCCCGCCCAAGATGGCCGCTCCGCCGCCGTCCTTCGTGCCGCCGCCGGAAATCCAGGTGGCCACGCCGCAGCAGGCCCCCACCATCACCGTCACCCGCGACGCGCCGCCCCCGGCACCGGTCACGCTGGCCCCGGCCCCCGCCCCGGTGGCTGCGCCGCCGGCACCGCCCGCGCCGCCGGCACCGCCGGCCCGGCCGCGTGTTCCGCAGCCGCGCGTCGATGTGGCCAAGTGCGTCAACTACGACGACTACCCGGCCGCAGCCCTGCGCGCCGAGGCCTCGGGCACCACGCGTCTGCGCCTGTCGGTGGATCCGGCCGGCGTCGTCACCAAGGCCGATGTCATCGGCTCGGCCGGCCCGACGCGTGAACATCGCCTGCTGGACCGCGCCGCGGTCACGCAGATGGCTTCGGGCTCCTGCAAGGGAACCGCCGCCACCGATGACGCCGGCAAGCCGATCCTCGCCACCATCGACGTCGACGTCGTCTGGCGTATCCAGTGACCCACGGCGCGCCGCCGCACCGGTGCCATCGGCCGGTTGACGGCCGGCAGGTTTCTGCGGGCCGGCAGCGCCAGTTCATCCCCCTCGAGCCACTCTTCGAGATTTCCTCTCAGTCTTCCGGCAGCACCACCCCCGCTGCCCTTGTTACCTGTTGGAGCCACCCATGTCCTTGATGCAATCCGTGCGCGCGCCGCTGGCCGCAGCCCTGCTGGCGATCGCTGCGATCGCCACCACCGCCCTGCCCGAGACCGCGCAGGCGCAGGCTTCGGCCCCCGCGGCCGAGGCCTCGGCCCCCGTCGCCGCCCCCGAGGCCGCGGCGCTGCCTGCCGCCACCACCACCAAGGAAGAGGTGCTCAACCCCTACGGCCTGGAAGCCATGTGGAAGCACGGCGACATCGTCGCGCGCAGCACCCTGATCATCATGATCATCATGTCGATCAGCACCTGGTACGTGATGTTCACCAAGCTGTGGGAACAGTCCAAGCTGCTCAAGGCCGGTCGCGCCGTGGGCGAGTCGTTCTGGAAGTCGCCCTCGATGAAGCAGGCCGCCCACTCGCTCGAAGAGCGCAGCGCCTTCCGCTACATCGCCGAGAGCGGCGTCAAGGCCGACGAGCACCATGAGGGCACGCTGGTCGAGCAGATCGACCGCCACACCTGGATCTCGATGAGCATCGAGCGCGCCGTCGGCAACATCCAGAGCCGCCTGCAGGACGGCCTGGCCCTGCTGGCCACTGTCGGCTCCACCGCCCCGTTCGTGGGCCTGTTCGGCACGGTGTGGGGCATCTATCACGCGCTGACCGCCATCGGCATCAGCGGCCAGGCGTCGATCGACAAGGTCGCCGGCCCGGTGGGTGAAGCACTGATCATGACCGCCATCGGCCTGGCCGTCGCGGTGCCCGCGGTGATGGGCTACAACTGGCTGATCCGCCGCAACAAGAGCGTGATGGAGCAGGTGCGCGCGTTCTCGGGCGACGTGCACAACGTGCTGCTGGCCGGCAAGCGCTGATCCACCGACCATGACAGGCCATGGGCCGCGCCGCGTTGCCACGGCAGCACGCGCGGCCCATGGCGTTTGATTTCCCGCAATAGGAGCATTGCCATGGGCATGGCAGTCGGATCGCCGGACGGCGAAGAAGACGCAATGAACTCGGCCATCAACACCACCCCGCTGGTGGACATCATGTTGGTGCTGCTGATCATCTTCCTGATCACCACGCCGGTGATCACCCAGAGCGTCAAGCTCGAACTGCCCAAGGAACGCAACGTCCCCACGCAGACCAAGCCGGAGAACATCCTGCTGGCCGTGAACAAGGAAGGCGATCTGTACTGGGCAACCAAGCGCTACGCGGACATGGACTCGCTGGTGGCCGACCTGAAGAAGGAAGCCGTGCGCGACCCGCAGCCCGAAGTGCACATCCGCGGCGACGAGGCCGCACGCTACGAGATGGTGGGCCGCCTGGTCGTGGCCTGCCAGCGTGCCGGCATCGCCAAGGTGGGGTTCATCACCGAACCGCCGCCCAACAACTGATAGGAGTCGACCCATGGCCATGCAAGTGGGTGAGCAAAGCGACGACGGGGTGATGATCGACATCAACACCACGCCGCTGATCGACGTGATGCTGGTGCTGATCATCATGCTGATCATCACCATCCCGATCCAGACGCACGCGGTCAAGATGAACATGCCGGTGGGCCCCAGCTCGCCGGTGACCAAGCAGCCCACGGTGCACCGCATCGACGTCGACTTCGACGGCACCATCGGCTGGGACGGCGTGGTGGTGGCCGACCGTGCCGAGCTGGAAGCCAAGCTGGCCCAGGTGGCCGCCCAGCCCGACCAGCCCGAGGTGCACCTGCGGCCCAACAAGCTGGTCGAGTACAAGGTCGTGGCCATGGTGATGGCCAGCGCGCAGCGCCTGGGCGTCACCAAGATCGGCCTGGTCGGCAACGAGCAGTTCATGCAGTGAGCCCTGCGATGACCAAGATGCACGCCACCATTGCCGGCACCCTGCTGGCCCTCACGCTGGCCACCGGCACGGCCCACGCCCAGTCGCTGCGCCCTGAAGTGGGCAAGCCGCTGCAGCAGGCCTACGAACTGATCAAGGCCGGCAAGGGCAAGGAAGCGCTGGCCAAGGTGCGCGAGGCCGAGGCCGCGCCCAACAAGACCGCCGCCGAGAGCCTGCAGATCGACCGCATGAAGGCCGCCGCCGCGCAACGCGCGGGCGACCACGGTGCGGCCGTGCAGGCCCTCGAATCGCTGTACGGCAAGACCTCGGGCGGCGAGCAGGGCCAGGTGGCCGAGCAGATCGCCTCGGCCTATGCCCAGCTGCGCGACAACGCCAAGGCCTCGCAGTGGATCCAGAAGGCCCAGGCGGCCGGCAACAACAGCGCCTCGCTGAAGCAGCTGCAGGGCTATCTGCAGGGCGCCAGCGGCGACTACGCGGCCATCGCCAAAGAGTCGGCGGCGGCCGTGGCGGCCGCCGAGCAGGCCGGCAGGCGCCCTGAAGAAGGCGACCTGCTGCGTCTGGCCGATGCCCAGTCGCGCACCGGCAACCCGGCGGGCCAGACGGCCACGCTCGAGAAGCTGCTGAGCCACTACCCCAAGAAGGACTACTGGGCCGCCTACCTGGGCCGCGTGCGCAGCAAGCCCGGTTTTGCCGACCGCTTCACGCTCGATCTGATGCGCCTGAAGCTGGCCACCGGCAACCTCAGCTCGACCGCCGACTTCATGGAAATGGCCCAGCTGGCCATCCAGGCCGGCAACCCCGCCGAAGGCAAGGCCGTGGTCGACAAGGGCTTCGCCGCCGGCGCCCTGGGCACCGGTGCCGAGGCCGAGCGCCACAAGCGCCTGCGCGCCCTGGCCGAGAGCCGCGACACCGAGTCCAAAGCCTCGATCGAGCAGCGCGCCACGGCCGCCGCTGCGCAGAAGGACGGCAATGAGCTGGTGGCCCTGGGCTACACCTACGTCACGATGGGCCAGGCCGACAAGGGCATCGGCCTGATCGAGCAAGGCATTGCCAAGGGCGGCCTGAAGCGCCCCGAGGACGCCAAGCTGCGCCTGGGCCAGGCCCTGCTGCTGAGTGGCAAGCACAAGGCCAAGGCCGTGCAGACCCTGCGCGGCGTGCGCGGCACCGACGGCGTGGCCGACATCGCGCGCCTGTGGGCCCTGCAGGCCAGCCACAACGGCAGCTGAACGCTGCGCGACAGACGGCGGCGCCGGGCCGCCGCGACAATGCCAGGGCAGGGTTCATCCCCTGCCCTTTTTCATTGCCCGAAAGAAACCCGCGCATGGCCCTGCCCTATCTGCACGACCTGGGCGATGGCATCCACGCCATCGACACCGGCTTTCACCGCGACCACTTCGACGCGGCCTACCTGATGGTGCACAACGGTCATGCGCTGTTCGTCGACACCGGCACCAACTTCTCGGTGCCACGCCTGCTGGCCGCGCTGGACGATCTGGGCCTGCCGCGTGCGGCGGTGGACCATGTGATTCCCACCCATGTGCACCTCGACCACGCCGGCGGCGTGGGCCTGCTGATGCAGCAGCTGCCGCGCGCCACCGTGCTGGCGCACCCGCGCGGTACGCGCCACATGGTCGATCCGGCGGCGCTGTACCAGGGCGCCCTGGCGGTCTACGGCCAGGCCGAGATGGACCGCCACTACGGCCAGCTGCAGCCGGTGCCCGCCGAGCGGGTGATGGCCACCGGCGATGGCCAGGTGCTCGACTGGCATGGCCGCCGGCTCGAGTTCATCGACACGCCCGGCCATGCCCGCCACCACCACTGCCTGTGGGACGAGGCCAGCCGCGGCTGGTTCACCGGCGACACCTTCGGCCTGAGCTACCGCGAGTTCGACACCCCGCGCGGCGCCTGGATCATGCCCACCTCGACGCCGGTGCAGTTCGAGCCCGAGGCGATGAAACGCTCGATCGACCGGCTGATGGCGCGCCAGCCGCAGGCCATGTACCTGACCCACTACAGCCGCGTGACCGACCTGCCGCGCCTGGCCGGCCTGCTGCACACACAGATCGACGCCATGGTGGCCCTGGCCACGCCGCTGCGCCAGGCCCCGGCGCGCCATGCCGCGCTGCTGGCCGGCCTGGGCGCGCTGTATGGCGAGCAGCTGCAGCGCCATGGCGTGGCCGATGTGGCCGCCGGCCTGCAAGGCCTGGCGCTGGACATCGAGCTCAACGCCCAGGGCCTGGGCATCTGGCTCGACCGCAGCTGATCACCAGCCGCGCCGCGCACCCATGAAAAACGGGCCCCGCGGGGCCCGTTGTCCGGTGGGCGGCACAGGCCGCCGGTTCAGCTGCCGCAGCCGCTCAGGCGTGGGCGGCCCGCAGCTTCTGCGAGAACTCGGCCAGCGCCTCGATGCCGCTGGCCTCGGCCTTCTTGCACCAGGCCTGCAGGTCGACCACCAGCTGCTCGGCCGAGACATTGGTGCGGGTCCACAGCATGCGCAGCTCTTCGCGCATGGCCACCAGCTTGGCCAGCTTGGGGCTCTCGTTCATCACGCTGGCCAGTTGCGGCTTGACCGAGTGCGGGATCTTCTCGTCGTCGCGGTGCAGCCAGCGCTGGGCCAGCTTGAACTCGCCCAGGTGCTTGGCCGACAGGCCCTGCTGCTTGACGCGCTCGAACTCGGCGCTGCAGGCGGCGCGCACACCGGCGGCGTACTTGGCCATCACCTCGTAGCGGTTGGCGATGATGGCTTCCAGCGTCTGGCTGTCGGCCACCGGCTTGATGCTGCCCAGCTGCAGCTGCGGCGGCGTCTTGCGCACCTTGGCCCAGCCCAGCATCTCCATGCCGCGGATGTACATCCAGCCGATGTCGAACTCGTAGGGCTTGACCGAGAACTTGGCCGAGGTGGCGTAGGTGTGGTGGTTGTTGTGCAGTTCTTCGCCACCGATCAGGATGCCCCAGGGCGAGACATTGGTGCTGGCATCGGCCGCCTCGAAGTTGCGATAGCCCCAGTAGTGGCCGATGCCGTTGATCACGCCGGTGGCCCACACCGGGATCCAGGCCATCTGGATGGCCCACACCGTCAGGCCGATGGCACCGAACAGCGCCACGTCGATGATCAGCATCAGGCCCACGCCCTGCCAGCTGTAGCGGGTGTAGAGGTTGCGCTCGATCCAGTCGTCGGGCGTGCCCTTGCCGTACTTGTCGATCGTCTCGGGGTTGGTGGCCTCGGCGCGGTACAGCTCCACACCGGTGAGCAGCAGCGCCTTGAGGCCGCGGGTCTGCGGGCTGTGCGGGTCTTCCTCGGTCTCGCACTTGGCGTGGTGCTTGCGGTGCACGGCGACGAATTCCTTGGTCACCATGCCCGTGGTCAGCCACAGCCAGAAGCGGAAGAAGTGCGAGGGGATGGGCCCCAGTTCGAGCGCCCGGTGCGCCTGGGCGCGGTGCAGAAAGATGGTGACGCCGCAGATCGTCAGGTGCGTCAGCACCAGGGTCACCAGCACCACCTGCCACCAGCTGGCGCTGGACCACAGGCCATCAGCCAGCCAGCCGATCACGGCCATGCCCAACGTGTTCAGTTCGTTCATCGCTTGTCTTCTCGATCCGCCAGCACAAAGCAGCGGGTATCAGATTGTACCGGCCGGACTCAGACCGCCATCGGTTGAAAAGGCCCGGCAAAACCCCGTGTCTCGCAGGTATGTGGGGCCACGCTGACCCAGCGCAAGCACGGGCCCTCGCCACGTCATGGCTGTGCCCTGGCAAAGGCGGCTTTCAGCCGCGCCGAGCGTCCTTCAGCGCCGCTGCCACACCGCGGCGTAGAAGCCGTCGGTGGCGTGGCGGTGGGGCCACAGTCGCAGGTACGGGCCCTGCACCAGCGCCTCGGCACCGGCCACCTGGGCCTTGCCCAGCACCTCGGCAGCCTGCAGCGGCTCGAAGTCGGCATGCGCCGCACCGAAGGCCTCGGCCACCTTCTCGTTCTCGTCGGCCAACAGGCTGCAGGTGGCGTAGACCAGGCGGCCGCCCGGCTTGAGCAGGCGCGCGGCGCTGTCGAGGATGGCGGTCTGCTTGGCCTGCAGTTCGGCCACGGCCTGCGGCGACTGGCGCCACTTCAGATCGGGGTTGCGACGCAAGGTGCCCAGGCCCGAGCACGGCGCATCGACCAGCACGCGATCGATCTTGCCGGCCAGGCGCTTGATGCGCTCGTCACGCTCGTGCACGATCTGCGCCGGATGCACATTGCTCAGCCCGCTGCGCGCCATGCGCGGCTTGAGCGCATCGAGCCGGTGGCCCGAGACATCAAAGGCATACAGCCGACCGGTCGAGCGCATTGCCGCGCCCAGCGCCAGGGTCTTGCCGCCGGCGCCGGCGCAGAAGTCGACCACCATCTCGCCGCGCTTGGCATCCACCAGCAGGGCCAGCAGCTGGCTGCCTTCGTCCTGCACCTCGACATCGCCGCGGTTGAACATGGCCAGCTTCTGCAGTGCCGGCTTGCCGGCGGCGCGAATGCCCCAGGGCGAGTGCGGCGTGGCGGCGGCCTGCACGCCCAGGGCCTGCAGCTCCTTCAAGATGTCCTCGCGCTTGGCCTTCAGCGTGTTCACGCGCAGGTCGAGCGGCGCGCTCTGGTCCATGGCGGCCACCAGCTGCCAGAAGTCGTCGTCGCCGAGCTGCAGCTTCAGTGCGCCGGCCAGCCAGTCGGGCAGGTTGTGGCGCAGCTTCTCGGGCAGGCCGGCGGTGTCGATCTCGCGCACCTGGGTGCGCCAGGTCTGCTCGTTCGGGCCGACGGCGCCGCGCAGCTGGTTCGAGTCGCCTGCCCAGGCCAGCAGGGCCAGGCGGCGCTCGAGCGCGCCGCTGCCGCTTTGTGCCAGATGCTGCAGCTGCGGGCGCCGGCGCAGCACGGCGTAGGCCGTCTCGGCCAGCGCATGGCGTTCGCGCGGGCCCAGGTTCTTGTGTTTGCGAAAAAAGGCCGAAACGATGCCGTCGGCAGGCGAGTCGAGCCTGAGCACGGCGCGCAGCAACTCGGTGGTGAGGTCCAGCAGGGCGGTGGGATGCATCGCCGCGATTATCCCCGCCCGGCCCGCCGCGGCCGCCGGCGCGGTGCGGGCCCGAAAATCAGCGCAGCTCGACCCGCGGCGCCACGCCCAGCAGCGCATCGCGCAGCAGGTGGTCGGCCGGCCGTTCGCCGAACCAGATGCGCAGCACCAGCCTGAAGAACTCGTCGTCGCCAACGGGCGTGCCCTGCGGCTGGCCGGCGATGAAGAACTGGGTGCCCTTGCCCGGCACGAAGTCCATCGCAAAGCTGTCGCCCGGCATCAGCTTGCTGCGGCCCGAGAAGATCTCGATGAAGCGGGTCATCGAGGGCAGGTGGCGGTTCATCTCGTCGGGCCGCGCGTTGTCGCTCAGGCCCTTGATGAACAAGCGGCCGAGATCGGTGCCGGGCAGCTCGCGCAAGGCCACGAACTGCAGGCGCTTGGCACCCGGCAGGGCCAGCAGCTCGGCCGGCGTGGCCACGCGGCGCGTGGTGTACAGGCCCATGTCGTAGACCCGGAACACCGCCTTGTAGCGGGTGCCCGCACCATTGAGCAGCAGGGCCTGGCCCTGCAGCGTGACGTTGGCGTCGAAGCGCGTGCTTGGCGTGCCCTGGGCCTGCGCCCCGGTGGCCAGCAGCAGGGCCAGCAGCAGGGCCATGCCGGGCGCGGTCAGGCGGGCCTGGCCGCCCCTTGAATCGGCTGTGCGCATTGACTACTCCTCCTGGACACACGCATCTTTGCTTTGATGCGGATTGTCACTGCTTGTTGCAGACCGCGCCTCCTGCCAAAGCAGGACACCGTACGCGCTGCGTTAGCTTGTTGACAGTTCAATGCAAGCGCGCGGGTGCAGCAGCTACAGTGCGGCGCCGCACCGCCTGCCCAAGAAGGATCTGCATGCCCGACGACCTGCCGCCGCTGCCCGCCACCCCCACCGGCCGCTACCGGCACTACAAGGGCATGGAGTACGAGCTGGTGGGCGCCGCGCGCCACAGCGAGACGCTGGAGCCGCTGGTGGTGTACCGGCCGCTGTATGGCGAAGGCGCGCTGTGGGTGCGGCCGCACGCGATGTTCTTCGAGAGCGTGACCATCGGCGGCATCACGCAGCCGCGCTTCGCGAAGATTGGCTGAGGCTCAGCCCAGCAGCAGCTGATCGGCGCCGCCGCGGTGCCGCACCACGCCGTCCTCGGCGATGCTCAGCTCACCGCTGACGAACCAGCGCACCGCCTGCGGGTAGATCACGTGCTCCACCGCCAGCACCCGCGCGGCCAGGGTCTCGGGGCTGTCGTCGGGCCGCACCGGCACGGCGGCCTGGGCCACGATCGGACCGTGGTCGAGCGTGGGGGTCACGAAGTGCACCGTGGCACCGGCCAGCTTGCAGCCGGCCTCGATGGCCCGGCGGTGCGTGTGCAGACCAGCAAAGGCCGGCAGCAGCGACGGATGGACGTTCAGCAGCCGGCCCGCATAACGCTGCACGAAGGCATCGCCAAGAATGCGCATGAAGCCGGCCAGCACCACCAGATCGGGGGCGTGGGCGTCGATGGCCTGGGCCAGCGCCGCGTCAAACGCGTCGCGGCTGGCATGGGCGCGGTGGTCGACCACCGCGGTGGCAATGCCCAGCGCCGCAGCAAAGCCCAGGCCCGAGGCCTCGGGCTTGTTGGCGATGACCGCGGCCACGTGGGCCGGCCAGCCCTCGGCGGCGCAGCGCTGCACGATGGCCTCCATGTTGCTGCCGCGGCCGGAGATGAGGATGACGATGCGCTTCATGGTGAAGGGGCGGGAGTGTAGCCGCGGCCACACGCCGCGCCGCGCCCTGGCCCGGCCGCCGCCCCGACAGCCCGGCAGCGCCGCGGCGGGCCTCTGCCAGAATCGCGCCTCCCGCAGATTCTCGTGAAGCGCCTCCCGCCATGTCTTCCAGCGTTGCCGTCACCCCGCCGCCCAAATCCCGCGTGCTGTCGGGCATGCGCCCCACCGGGGCCCTGCACCTGGGCCACTACCACGGCGCGCTGAAGAATTGGGTGCGGCTGCAGGATCTGCACGACTGCTTCTACTTCGTGGCCGACTGGCATGCCCTGACCACCGCCTACGAAGACCCGTCGATCATCGAGCGCAGCGTCTACGACATGGTGGTCGACTGGCTGGCCGCCGGCCTCGACCCCGAGAAGGCCACCATCTTCATCCAGAGCCGCCTGCCCGAGCATGCCGAGCTGTTCACGCTGCTGGCCATGGGTACGCCGCTGGGCTGGCTGGAGCGCGTGCCGACCTACAAGGACCAGATCGAGAAGCTCAAGGACAAGGATCTGGCCACCTATGGCTTCCTGGGCTACCCGCTGCTGCAGGCCGCCGACATCCTGATCTACAAGGCCACCTATGTACCGGTGGGCGAAGACCAGGCCTCGCATGTGGAGCTGACGCGGGAGGTGGCGCGGCGCTTCAACCACCTGTACGGCCGCAGCAAGGATTTCGACGCCAAGGTGGCCGCCGCGCTGGCCAAGCTGGGCAAGGACGACACACGCTACTTCGACAAGCAGCGCAAGGCCTTTGGCGAAACCGGCGCCGCCGAGGCGCTGGCCAAGGGCGAGGCCATCGTGCGCAAGGCCGCGATGGTGCTGGACGAGACCGAGACCGAGCTGCTGCTGGGCCACCTGAAGGGCAGCGGCCGCAGCGTGCTGAGCGAGCCGCTGGCCCTGCACACCGAGGTGTCCAAGCTGCCCGGCCTGGACGGCGGCAAGATGAGCAAGAGCTACGGCAACACCATCGCGATGCGCGAAGAGCCCGCGATGGTGCGCCAGAAGATCGCGCGCATGCCCACCGATCCGCAGCGCCAGCGCCGCACCGACGTGGGCGACCCCGCGCGCTGCCCGGTGTGGCAGTTCCACCTGGTGTATTCGGACGAGGCCACCCAGGCCTGGGCGCGCGAGGGCTGCACCACCGCCGGCATCGGCTGCCTGGACTGCAAGGCCCCGGTGGCTGAAGCCGTGATCCGCGAGCAGCAGCCCTGGCGCGAGCGCGCCGAGGCCTACCTGTCCAACCCCAAGCAGGTGCACTGGATCGTCGAGATGGGCACCGAGCGCGCCCGCACCGTCGCCCGCCAGACGATGAAGGACGTGCGCGAGGCGATGGGCCTGCGCTACTGACCCACGCGCGCCGGCCGGGCTGGCCCAGGGGGTCGGCCTGGCCGTGTTGGCCCGTGTCGGCCCGTTTCGGCCGGTGGCAGGCCGCCGAGCCCCCGACGGCACGCCGCGACGCCGTGCCGCTAGGTGCTGGTGTTCAACGGCAGCGCGGCCTGCACCGGGTTGCTGTCGCCATACACCTCCACGCGGTTGCGGCCACCGTGCTTGGCCTCGTACAGCGCCTGGTCGGCGCGGCCGTACAGGCGGTCGGCGCTGACCGTGGTGCCGGCGGGCGCCTCGGCGATGCCGGCCGACACCGTCACGCGCACCGGGCGCCCCAGCTCGTCGGTGGCCAGCGGCGCCGCCGCCACGGCCTGGCGGATGGCCTCGAGCAGCACACGCGCGCCCTCGGCGTCGGCGCCCGGCAGCACCAGGCCAAACTCCTCGCCACCGGTGCGGCCCAGCGCATCCGAGCCCCGCAGGCGTTGGCGGATGATGGCCGCGAAGGCGCGCAGCACCGCATCGCCGGTGCGGTGACCATGCTGGTCGTTGACCTGCTTGAAATGGTCCAGATCCATCAGCACAAAGCTCACCGGGCGTGACTCGCGGCCCTCGCGCCGGGCGCGCCGCAGCTCGTGGGCCAGCAGCGCATCGGTGGTGCTGCGGTTCAGGCAACCGGTCAGGCCATCGTGGCTGGCCAGGTGCTCCATCTGCCGCGCCACACGCTCGAAAACCGCCAGCTGAAAGCCGAAACCCGCGCCCAGCAAGGCCATGAAGGCCATCAGGAAGGTGGCGCCCTGCCCCAGGCTGTGCTGCATCACGCTCTGGTACTCCTCGGGCATGCTCAGCGCATGCCCGGCGCGCACCAGCAGGGCCAGCAGCGCCAGGCCCAGGGTCACGGCCACGGTGCGCAGCGAGGGCTCGTCGCGCCAGCCGTGGCGCAGGATCAGCCGCACCGCGGGCAGCAGCAAGGCGGCAAACAGCAGCGAGACGGCCACCGTGCGCATGTCTTGCGACCACAGCGGCAACAGCAGCAGGCCCAGCCACATGGCGGGCTGCACCTGCCAGGTCCAGCGTGGCGGCGGCGCCTGGCGCAGCATCAGGTGCAGCGCCTGCACATAGGCCAGCAGGCCCAGCGCGATCAGGCCATTGCCCAGCACCAGCGACAGCCACTCGGGCAGCACCAGCCGGGCGAACAGCATCGCAAAGCCGCCCAGCATGGCCCAGTTGCCCAGGGTCCAGCGGCGCAACTCGGGGCGGGCGCGCAGGCCCCGCTGCGCCACCCCCAGTTCGAGCGTGAGCAGCAAGAAACCCAGCAGCAGCGTCACCAGCAAGGTGGGGGTGTGAAGTTGCATCGCGGCAGGCGTTACGGCTGCGGCGCAGTATGCCTGCCCGCACCACCGCCGCGGCCGGGCCAGGCTGCCGCAGCCACCGGGGGCCGGCCGGGGCCAGGGAGAGCGTGGCTGCACGGTAATGCATCACGCCCGGGCCAACTGGGGGCCTATCCCAAGTCAATTCGGCGTGCAAAGACATGGTGGAAACCCTATACTGCACTGCAACATGAATTCAACCCGCTGTGTCCGACCCGGACGCGGCGCTCACAGGAGTCACACCATGACCAGTGCTTCGATGACCTTTGGCCGCCCCACCCGCCTGACCGTGCCGCGCGGTTCGCTGTGGCTGGCCGCCGCCGCCGGCGCCGTGATCGGCGCGCTGCGCCGCCTGGATCAGTGGCAGCTGAAGTTCAGCCGCCAGGAGCCGCAGACCGCCGAGGACGTGCTCGCCTGGGCCAGCCGCATCCAGTCCAGCGACCCGGGCTTCTCGGCCGATCTGCGCGCTGCCGCGCTGCGCTCGATGGGCAAGGCCGACTGATTTGGCGGTCAGAGTTGACGGCAGTGCCCTGCCGTTAGCGTTTTTGCGGTTTTCACGAACACACCTGGTGCCCTGCGGGCGCTAGCATCTCGCGCCGGTTGCCGCCAGAGCAGCCGAAAGTCGTTGCGAGAGGTGGGTTCGATGGACGGTGTCGATGCGGCCCAGCGCCGCCGCTGGCTGCGCCGCAGCCTGGATTGGTGTGCCGTGGCCAGCCTGGGCAGCCTGGGCGGATGTGCCACATGGCGGGCCGACGAGCCCGGCCACACGGGCCATGGCGAGGCAGTGCACGCGTTGCCGCCCGCCACCCAGGTATTGCCGTTTTCGCAGGCCGAGCCCGGGCAGTTGCCGGCCGGCTGGTTTCCTTATGTGCTGCGCCGCGACCTGCCGCGCACCCGCTACGGCCTGGTGCGCGAGGGTGACCGCGTGTCGCTGCGCGCCCACGCCCGCCGCTCGGCCACCGGCCTGCACTGCGCGCTGGACATCGATCCGGCGCAGCAGGGCCGCCTGCAGTTCAGCTGGAAGGTGGCCCAGGTGCACCAGCGCATCGATGTGGCCCAAGCCGAGCTCGACGACTGTCCGGCGCGGCTGATCGTGGCCTTTGACGGCGACCACCAGCGCCTGCCGCTGCGCGAGCGCCTGTTTTTTGACCAGGTCGAGCTGTTCACCGGCCAGCGCCTGCCCTACGCGATGCTGATGTACGTGTGGGATGGCGGCCGCCACGCGGTGGAAAGCGTGCACCGCAACCACCGCAGCAGCCGCATCCAATATCTCACCGTGGAAAGCGGCAGCGCGCGCGCCGGCCAGTGGCTGCACTACCAGCGCGATGTGGCGGCCGACTTCCGGCGCGTGTATGGCGAGGCGCCCGGCCAGGTCATCGGCGTGGGCGTGCTCACCGACGGCGATGCGCTGAAGATCGACCACGAAGCCTGGTACGGCGACATCTCGATCACCTGACCAAGCGCTACCGCCGCTGGATCGGCACCCTCGCCCCCCGATCAGCCCCGCCACCGCGGGCAGCGGCCGCAACGCCGCCACTTGCTCGCGCGCCTACCCGGCCTGCGCCAGCGGCAGCCAGGCACTCACCACCAGGCCCGGATCGGCACTGGCGATGTCCAGCCGGCCGCCGTGCGACTGCGCCACCAGGCGGCTGAGGTAGAGGCCCAGGCCCACGCCACCGCGCTCGCGGCTGCGCGCCGCATCGGGCCGAAAGAAGGGTTCGGCCAGGCGGGCCAGCGTGGCCGGGTCGGCGCCCGGGCCGTGGTCGCGCACCGCCAGTTGCACGCCACCGGCCTGCAGCCCCGTGCTCAGGCGCACCGGCGTGCCGGCACCGTGGCGCAGCGCGTTGTCCAGCAGGTTGCGCAGCAGCAGTTGCAGGCGCACACGGTCGAGGGCCAGCATGGGCAGCGCGGGCGCCAGGTCCAGCGTCACGCCGCGGCCGGCAAACTCGCTGGCCACCAGGCTGCCGGCCAGGGCGTTCAGGTCGGTCGGCTCGCGCTGCAGCGAGGCATCGCCACGCGCCAGGCGCTCGCTTTCCAGCAGGTCGGCGATCAGGTCGCGCATGGCCGCCAAATCGCGCAGCAGCGCATCGCGCTCAGGGCCGTCGGCCACCAGCTCGGCGTTCAGCCGCGCCCGGGTCAGCGGCGAGCGCAGCTCGTGGCTGATGGCCAGCAGCAGGCCGCGCTGGCCTTCGAGCATGCGGTTCAGGCCCTCGGCCATGGCGTTGACCTGGCCGGCCAGCTCGCCCAGCTCGTCGTGGCGGCGCTGCGGGATGGCCTGCGAGAAGTCGCCCGCACCGTAGCGCTGCGCGCCGGCGCGGATGTCGTCGAGCGGTCGCAACAGGTGGCGCACATAGGCAAAGGCCAGCGCGGTGAGCAGCAGCAGCCCGAGCAGCGTGGCCCAGCCGGCCCACACCGGCCGCTGCGGCCATTGCAGGCTGCCGACGCCGAAGACGATGCGGTGGCCGTCGGCGGTGTGGCGGGTGAGCAGGGTGCGCACCATCTCGTCGCGTGGCGAGCGGCCGTCGCGGACCCGCTCGTGGAAGCGCTGGCGATCGGGATGCGAATCCCATTGCAGCCGCGGCCCGTCGATGTGGATGGCCACCGGCAGGCGCTGCACGATGGCCCGGGCGCGCGCCAGGTCAGGCGGGTTGCCGATCTCGGCGGCCAGGCGGTCCACATAGTCGGCGATCAGCGGCATGGCCACGCCGCGCCAGCCGGTGAAAAACACCTGGCGCGTGCCGGCCACGAACACCGCGGTGGTGGCCAGCGCCAGCAGCACGAACAGCGCCACCAGGCGCCAGCGCAGCGAATGGCTCAGCCGGCCACGCAGGCTGCGCGGCGGGTGCGACGGATGGCGCGGGCGAAAGTGCATCAGGTGGTCACGGCAATCAAGGCGTCAAGGGATCACGGTCTCGGCTGCCCGCTGCCGGCCCGTCGCCAGGCGCCAGCGCCAGCGCATACCCGGCATTGCGCAGCGTCTTCACCACCGCCAGTGGCTCGAGCTTGCGCCGCAGCCGGCTGACCAGGATGTCGACCGCGCGGGTGGCCAGATCGGCCTCGCGGCCGCGCAGGCGGTTGAGGATCTCGTCACGGTGGAACACGCGCTGCGGCTCGCGCGCCAGCACCAGCAGCAGCTCGTACTCGGTGCCGGTGAGCGGCACCGGCGCGCCCAGGCGGCGCACCTCGCGCCGGGCGGTGTCGATCAGCAGGCCGTCAAAGTGCAGCACAGCATCGGCCGGCGGCGCGGTGGCCGGCGCCGGTGGCGCCACCGGCCGGGCACGGCGCAGGATGGTCTGCAGCCGGGCCGCCAGCTCGCGCGGCTCGAAGGGTTTGGGCAGGTAGTCGTCGGCGCCCAGCTCGAGGCCCACCACGCGGTCGGTCAGGTCGCCGCGCGCGGTGAGCATCAGGATCGGGATGTCGCTGTCGGCGCGCAGCAGCCGGCACAGTACAAAGCCGTCCATCTCGGGCAGCATCACGTCGAGGATCACCGCGGCGATGCCGCCCTGGGCCAGCCGCGCCTGGCCGGCGCTGGGTGTCAGCGCGGCCTCGAGCTGCAGGTCAAAGCGCTGCAGGTAGGCGGCCAGCGGCGGGCCAAGCTCGGCGTCGTCGTCGATCAGCAGGATGCGGTGCATGGGCCTCGCATCGTCGCATGCGCCGCGGGCGCGGGCGGGATCACAGCCACCGCCGCACGTCCTCGGCATAGTCGCGCCACCAACCGCCAAAGCGCCGGGCCAGCTGCGCCTCCTCGCGCGGCAGGTGCACGCGGTCGAGCCAGATCGCCAGCGCCAGCGCGACGAGGCCCACGCTGAGCGACAGCGCCGCCAGCGCCCAGCCGGCCAGCGCCACCAGCAGGCCCAGCGCCATCGGGTGGCGGCCCAGCGCGTAGGGCCCGTCGTCCACCAGGTGCTGCGGCGCCGCGCCGGGCGCGATGGCCACGCCGGCGCGGTGCAGCGTGTGCGCCGCCCAGCTCACCCAGCCCAGGCCCAGCAGCATCAGGCCCCAGCCCACGGCGCCCAGCGCCTGGGCCGCACTGGGCAAGGCCAGCCACAAGGTGATGCCGGGCATGGCTCAGCCCCGCCAGTGGCCGTGGCGGCCGCGGGCCATGAAGTCGCGCAGCTTTTGCTGCTGCTCGGGCCTCAGGCTGTCGTAGAAATCGGCGGCGGCGCCCATCAGCTTGGGTGCGCCATCGCGCAGCGCGCTGGTCTTGCCGTCGATCAGGGCCTGGCCCTTGGCGCGGTCGAACTGCGGGCCGGCGATCAGCGCCTGGAACTCGGCGCGCGGGCTGGCGCCGGCCTCGCCCGCCGGGCCCATCAGCGCGCGGCGCTGCGCCGCCATGGCCTCGGCCAGGCTGTTGAGCTTGGCCTGCTGGGCCGCGTCGAGCGCCAGCTCGCGGCTGGCGCGCTGCACGATGCGCTCGCGCAGCTCGGTGGCATCGGCCTCGCTGGCCGGCCAGCCGTGGTGCATGCGGTGGCCGCAGGCACTCAGGCCGCCCAGCAGCACGCCGAATCCGGCCACGCCGATCAGGGTGCGTTTGAGCCAGGTCTTCATCATCAGTCTCCCAGGGGTTGGAACATGGCCGCCATCGTGGCGCGGCGCGCCCGGCGCGTCCTTTCAGCGCGGTATCGGCGTGTTTCGTTTCTTTTCAGCGCGGCCAGCGGGCCGCCTGCCGGCGCCGGCCCGGCCGGCCTGGGTATGCTCGCGCCCCGTGACTGCCGCCCTGCCCTGCACCCACGCGCCGCCTGCCGAGGCCGCCGACACCGCCGCCGCCGCGGATGCCGGCCTGGTGCTGATCCACCTCGACGCCCACATCGCCGTGGCCGACAAGCCCGCCGGCCTGCTGTGCGTGCCCGGCCGCGGCCCCGACAAGGCCGATTGCCTGGCCGCCCGCGTGGCCGCCCGCTGGCCCGGCGCCAAGCCGGTGCACCGGCTGGACATGGGCACCTCGGGCCTGGTGGTGTTTGGCCGCCATGCGGCGGTGCACCGGGCCTTGTCGATGGCCTTTGCCGAGCGCCAGGTGGCCAAGCGCTACGAGGCGGTGGTGGCCGGCCTGCCGGCCGCGGACGCCGGCGAGATCGATCTGCCGCTGATCTGCGACTGGCCCAACCGGCCGCGCCAGATCGTCGACCATGGCATCGGCAAACCCTCGCAGACGCGCTGGCGCGTGATCGCGCGCGAACCCGCCACGGGCACCACCCGGCTGGCGCTGGAGCCCATCACCGGCCGCTCGCACCAGCTGCGCGTGCACCTGGCCAGCATCGGCCACCCGATCCTGGGCGACGACCTGTACGCCCCGCCCGACTGGCTTGCCGCCGCGCCGCGCCTGCTGCTGCATGCCGTGGCCTTGCAGCTGCCGCCGGTGCAGTGGCCGCCGGTGCAGTGGCCAGCGGCCGCGCCGGCGGCGGTGCCGGGCGACAACAGCGCCGGCCCGTGGCAGTTCAGCTGCCCTGCGCCTTTTTGATCACCCCCACCCCGCCCCATCGCCCGATGCGCCAAGACGTTCCACTGGCCCAGGCCAGCCGCCTGCTCAACCATGGCCCCACGGTGCTGGTGAGCGCCGCCCACGGCCCGCAACGCAACCTGATGGCCGCCGCCTGGGCCATGCCGCTGGACTTTGATCCGCCCAAGGTGGCCGTGGTGATCGACCGGGCCACCTTCACCCGCCAGCTGATCGCGGCCAGCGGCGAGTTGGCGCTGATGGTGCCCAGCGGCGCCCAGGCCGACCTCACCGTGACCGTGGGCAACACCAGCGGCCAGGCGCTGGCCGAGGCCGATCCGCCCACCGACAAGTTCGCAGCCCAGGGCATTGGGCACTTCGCGGCGCAGCGCATTGCGGCGCCGCTGGTCGAGGGCTGCCTGGCCTGGCTGGAATGCCGCGTGATCGCCTGGCCCGAGCTGAGCGCCGCGCACGACCTCTATCTGGCCGAGGTGGTGGCGGCGCAGGCCGACGCCCGCGTGTTCCACGGCGGGCGCTGGCATTTCGACGACGCGCCGCCGCAGCTGCGCAGCCTGCACCACCTGGGCGGCGGGCAGTTCGTGCTGCCGGGTGCCAGCGTCCAGGGTGAGCGGCGCGCCTGACAAGGTGTGAATGAACCTGCTGCGCGGGCCCATGGCGGCCCTGCGCGACGGTTTCTTCACACCTTGAGAGCGGCCGGCGGCTCAGTGCGCGCCCGGCGCCTCGGCCCGGTGGCCTGGCGCCGGCTGCGCCCAGCCCGCCGGCAGCGCGTGCAGCACCTGGGCCGCGTTGAGCGCGCCCAGGGCCACACCGGCATCGGCGGGAATCCGGCCCTGCGCCATCAGCGCCTCGTAGCGCAACGCCGAAACCCGCAGAAAGGACGCGAAGTTGCCCACCGCACCACGCGCGGCCACCAGTTCGTCGTAGAGCTTCTCGATCAGTTGCACCACGCCCAGGCCGTCGCGCGCGGCGATCTCCTCGAGCACCTGCCAGAACAGGTTCTCGAGCCGGATGCTGGTGACCACGCCATGCAGCCGCACCGAGCGCGTGCGGCTGTCGTAGCTGTGCGGATCGGCGCTGATGAACACCTCACACATGGCGGCTCCGGGTGACGGGTAACGTGCTGACCACTCTAGCGCAGCGGCGCTGGCCGGGGGCCCCGGCTCAGCGGCCAAGGCTTTTTTCGGCCGTGACCGATGGGCGCCTCGAAGCGGCCTGGCTCCAGGCGCAGATCGCCGCCATCGCCCGCGCGTTGGCGAGCTTTTGCAACAACGCGCTGAGGCGCTGTGAGGTGCAAGGCAGGCATGGGTGAACGACGCTCAGCCGCTCTCAAGGTGTGAAGGAACCGTCGCGAGCGGGCTCAGGGTGGTTCGAGCAACGCAGCCATACACCCGTACGGCGAGTCGCGCAGGGCCGCCATGGGCCCGCGCAGCAGGTTCATTCACACCTTGTCAGGCCTCGATGCGCGTGCCCAGAACCTTCAGAAACTGCGCAATCCACGCCGGGTGCGCCGGCCAGGCGGGTGCGGTGACCAGCTTGCCGTCGGTGACGGCCTGGTCGACCGCGATGCCGCAGAACTCGGCGCCGGCCAGCTCGACCTCGATCTGGCAGGCCGGGTAGGCCGAGACGCGCCGGCCCTTGATCAGGCCGGTGGCGGCCAGCAGCTGCGCGCCGTGGCAGACCGCGGCCACCGGCTTGTCGGCCGCCAGGAAGTGGCGCGTGATCTCGACCACGCGGCTGTTCAGGCGCAGGTACTCGGGCGCGCGGCCGCCGGGAATCAGCAGCGCGTCATAGGCCTCGGGCCGCACATCGGCAAAGCTGGCATTGAGCACGAAGCGGTGGCCGGGCTTTTCGCTGTAGGTCTGCGCGCCGTCGAAATCGTGCACCGCGGTGTGGATCCAGTCGCCGGCCTTCTTGTCGGGCGCCACCGCGTGCACGGTGTGGCCCACGGCCTGCAGTGCCTGGAAGGGCACCATGGTCTCGTAGTCTTCGGCGAAATCGCCGCACAGCATCAGGATCTTGCAGGGCATCGCGGTGTCTCCTCGGGAGGGATCGGCAGGGGCGCCGCGGCCAGGCCGCAGCGAGCGCCGATTTTTCCGAGTCGCGGCCCCGGGCGGGTAGCAGCCGGTTGTGACCGTGGCGGCCAGGCCTGCCGGAAGCTCAGCGTGCCGGGGCGGCCGACGCCGCGGCCGCGGCCTGGCCCCCGGCCGCCTCCAGCGGCGCCAGCAGCCGGGCGGCAAAGTCGCGCGGTGCCACGTACTGCAGAACGCCGCGCTCACCGGCGCGCACGCTGGCGGCCAGGCCACGCTCGGGGTACAGCAGCATCGGCGCGCCGCCGGTTTCGCCCAGCACCCGGGCCGGCGGGCCGAAACGCTCGCGCAGATCGGCCTCGCCCAGGCGCAGCGCCGGCACGAAGCTCAGGCCCACCAGGGGCGCGCTGCGCGCCGCCTGGCGGTCGGCGGCATCGAGCTTGAAGCGGCGCACGCCGCCCTCCATCGCCGACGAGCTGCCCACCTGCGCGCGCCAGCGCTGCAGCGTGGCGGCCGGCACCTCGAAGGCCAGCACCAGCCGGCCGCTGACAAAGCCGGCCTGCATCGGATCGACCAGCGCCTCGAGCGCGCCCACCTCGCCCAGGCGGGCCACCAGCGCCACCTGCAGGTGGTCGCCAAAACGCGCCTCGGCCTCGGCCAGCGTGTCGCGCCCCAGGTGCAGGCCAAACACCTGCGCGCTGCCGTCGGCCAGCACGCGCACCTGCCAGGGCAGGCCGGCATCGCCTGGCGCCGGGCCGGCACCTGCCCCGCCACCGGAACCGGTGCGCGAACCCGCGCCGGCCGGCGGCGCCGCGCCGTGATCGCGCATGTGCAGCAGCGGCAGCGCGGCGGCCACCAGCAGCACCAGCAGGCCCAGGCCGCACGCAATCACAACAGGGTGTTTCATCCATCGACTCATGCGGCGGATTGTCGGCGCCCGGCCGCCCCGGGGCGCAGCGTATGCTGCTGCGCCATGACAAGCCATCTGTACATCGTCACCGGGTCGTCGCGCGGCCTGGGCGCAGCGCTGGCGCGCCAGCTGCTGCAACCCGGCCACCGCGTGCTGGGCATGGCCCGCGGCAGCAACCCGGCGCTGCAGGCGCATGCCCAGGCCAACGGCGTGCCGCTGACCCAGTGGACGCAGGACCTGGCCGATGCCGGCGCCGCCGCGCTGCGGCTGGAGCGCTGGCTGGCCGAGTTCGACCCGGCCGACATGGCCAGCGCCACCCTGATCAACAACGCCGGCGTGGTGGGCCAGCCCGGCGCGCTGGACGAGGTGCCGCTGGCCACGCTGTCGCTGGCCATGCGCGCCGGGCTCGAATCGGCGCTGCTGCTCACTGCCGCCTTTCTGGCCGGCACGGCGCGCTGGTCGGGCCCGCGGCGCATCATGAACATCTCGTCGGGCCTGGGCCGCCGGGCAATGGCCGGCAGCGCGGCCTACTGCGCCGCCAAGGCCGGCATGGACCATTTCAGCCGGGTGGTGGCGCTCGAGCAGGCCGGGCGGCCGAACGGTGCACGCATCGTGTCGATCGCGCCCGGCGTCATCGACACCGACATGCAGGCCGAGCTGCGCGGCGCCGATGCCACGCAGTTTCCGGAACAGGCGTTTTTTGCCCAGCTGCATGCCGGCGGCCAGCTCAGCAGCCCGGCCGGCTGCGCCGAGCGCCTGCTGCGCTACCTGGGCCGGCCCGATTTCGGCGCCGAGCCGATTGCCGATATTCGCGAAACATGAGCGCGCAGGGCAATCCAGTGAGCGCGCCGGGCCCCGCCCAGGGCGAACACCCGACCGCGCCGCCCGCGGGCGCACCGCTGCGCCCGCGCCAGGTGCTGCTGTTCACCGGCCATGTGGTCGACCGGCCCGGGCGCACGCCGCCGCGGTTTCCTGAAACGGCGGTGCCGGCCGCAGCGGCGCGCATTGCGGCGCTGCTGGCCGAGCTGCAGGCCGGGGCCGACGATCTGGCGCTGACCCAGGGCGCCGCCGGTGGCGACCTGCTGTTCATTGCCGCGGCGCAGGCGCGCGGCATGCCGGTGCAGCTGCTGCAGCCTTTTGACGAGCCGCAGTTCCTGGCCGAGTCGGTGCTGCCGCATGGCGAGCCCTGGCTGGCGCGCTACGCGGCCATGCGCGCCCAGCTGGGCAGCGGCCAGCCCATCCTGGCCGCGCCGGCGGTGCTGGGCCCGCTGCCCGCGGGCGGCGATGCCTACGAGCGCTGCAACCTCTGGCTGCTGGAGCGCGGCCTGGCCCACGGCGCCGAGCGCCTGCAGCTGATCGCGCTGTGGAACGGCGCCGGCGGCGACGGCCCCGGCGGCACCGCGCACATGGTGCACACCGTGCGCGAGCGCGGCGGCCGGGTCAGCGTGATCGACACCCGCAGCCTGGGCTGAGCGGCTGAGCGGCCCGATGCCGGGCCGCGCGCGGCGCGTCAATCTGCCGGGCCCAGCCCACGCGGGCCGCTACACCGGCTGGCGCCCGCGCGGCCGGCGGGTCGCGCCCCTAGAATCCGCCGCTTTCCCGCCCTGCCCGGCTGGCGCCCACAAGGCGCCAGCATCGGCGCCTGCTGCCCGCCCGCCCCACCCGCCGGATGACCCTCTACCGCCTGATCACCGGCTTTGTGCGCCGCCATTGGCGCGCCTATGCCGCGTCGGCGGCCATGCTCACGGTCATTGCCGTGCTCACCGTGTGGCTGCCGCGGCACATCGGCCAGATGGTCGATGGCCTGGTGGCCCAGCGCCTGCTGGGGCCGGCCCTGTGGCGCGAGATCGGCTGGCTGCTGGCCGCCGGCGTGTGCATCTACTTCTTGCGCGTGGCCTGGCGCCAGGTGCTGTACGCCGCGGCCTACCGCATGGGCATGGAGCTGCGCAACCAGCTCTACCGCCAGTTCGCGCTGCAGGGCCCGCGCTTCTACCAGCGCCACCGCACCGGCGACCTGATGGCGCTGGCCACCAACGATGTCGACGCGGTGGAGATGGCCGCCGGCGAGGCGCTGCTGGCCGGCTTTGACGGCACCCTGACCCTGGTGCTGGTGGTGGCCACCATGACCCTGGGCGTCGACTGGCGCCTGGCCGCGGTGGTGCTGCTGCCGTTTCCGCTGATGGCCTGGAGCTTCTGGTGGATCTCGCGCCATGTGCACGAGGCCTCGCGCGAGGCGCTGGCCAGCTTTGGCGCGCTCAATGACCAGGTGCAGGAAAGCCTGTCGGGCGTGCGCACGCTGCGCGCGCTGGGCCTGGAGGGGCGCAACAGCAGCTTGTTTGCAGCCCTGAGCCGCCAGGCCGCCGACACCAGCCTCAAGGCCCAGCGCTGGGAGGCCGCCTACGAGCCCGCGGTGGGCCTGACCCTCACCGCCGCCACGGTGCTGGCGCTGGGTTACGGCGGCCTGCTGGTGTGGCGCCAGCAGATCAGCGTGGGCCAGCTCACCAGCTTCAGCCTCTACCTGGGCCAGCTGATCTGGCCGATGTTTGCCGCCGGCTGGGTGCTGGCCCTGCTGGAGCGCGGCCGCGCCGCCTGGGGCCGGCTGCAGCCGGTGCTGGCCGAGGCACCGGCCGTGGACGACCAGGGCACGCTGGCCCATGTCAGGCCCGGCCCGCTGCAGGCCCGGGGGCTGCGGTTTCACTACCCCGAGGCGGCCAACGCCAACGCCAACGCCAGCGCCAATGCCAACACCACCACCGCCACTACCACCGGCGCCCACACCACGGCGGGGCCTGCGGGGGCGCCGGCCCTGGACGACCTGAGCTTCACGCTGCCCGCGGGCGGCACGCTGGGCCTGGTGGGCCCCACCGGCGCCGGCAAGAGCACGCTGCTCAAGCTGCTGATGCGGCAGTGGACGCCGCAGCGCGGCCACATCGCCTGGGGCGGCGTGGCGCTGGCCGATTACCGGCTGGCAGCGCTGCGCGAGGGCATCGCCTGGGTGGCGCAGGAGCCCTTCCTGTTCTCGGCCACGGTGGCCGAGAACATCGCGCTGGGCCGGCCCGAGGCCTCGCGCGCGCAGATCGAGGCGGTGGCCCGCCTGGCCGCGGTGCACGACGACATCGCTCGCCTGCCGCTGGGCTACGACACGCCGGTGGGCGAGCGTGGCATCACGCTGTCGGGCGGCCAGCGCCAGCGCCTGGCGATCGCCCGCGCGCTGCTGGTCGAGGCCCCGCTGCTGCTGCTGGACGACGCCCTGTCGGCGGTGGACACCGAGACCGAGTCGCGCATCCTGGCCGCGCTGCGCGCCGCGCGCCTGGGCCCACCGGCCAGTTCGGCCAACCCAGCCGACACAGACAACCCAGCCAACGCAGGCGCAGGGGGCGCAGGGGGCGCAACCCGCAGCACGCTGATCGTGAGCCACCGCCTGTCGACGCTGCAGGATGCCGACGAGATCCTGGTGCTGCGCCACGGCCGCATCACCGAGCGCGGCAGCCATGCCCAGCTGCTGGCCCTGGGCGGCTGGTATGCCACGCAATGGCGGGTGCAGCAGCTCGAAGCCTCGCTCGAGGCCGACGATGGCGATGGCGACGCCGCCCGCATCAGCGATGTCACCCCCAGCACCGCACACACCCACCACCACCCGCTGAACGCGTCCAACCCACCCGGCCCGCCCAGCCCCGCCGCCCCTGGAGGCCCCGATGGCCACGCCTGAGCCGCGCCCGGCGCACCAGCCGCCCGGCCGCCTGGAGCGCCGGGCCGCGCTGGCCCTGCTGCTGCGCGCCGCCGCACCCGAACTGCCGCTGCTGCGCGGCGCGCTGCTGTGGCTGGTGCTGGCCGCCGCGCTGGAGGCGCTGGGCCCGGTGCTGGGCAAGGCCTTCATCGACCGCCACCTGCTGCCGCGCGACGCCCAGCCGCTGGCCATCGCCGGCCTGCTGGGCGGCGCGCTGCTGGCCGGCTGGTTGGCCAGCTGGCTGCGCTACGGTCAGCTGCTGCGTCTGGCCGGCGTGGCCATGCGTTCGGTGCAGCGCATCCGCGAGCAGGTCTACGGCCATGTGCTGCGCCTGCCGATGGCGTTTTTTGACCGCGCCATCACCGGCCAGCTGGTCAGCCGCGTCACCAACGACACCGAGGCGGTCAAGACGCTGTACGTGCAGCTGCTGTTCGTGATGCTCGACAGCGTCATCACGCTGGCCGGCATGCTGGTCACGATGGCGCTGCTCGACTGGCGCCTGATGCTGGTGGTGGCCCTGCTGGTGCCCTCGGTGGTGGGCATCGTGTGGATCTACCAGCGCCTGTCGGCACCGGCCGTGGCCGCCAGCCGCGCCCTGCGCAGCGATCTCAATGCCCAGGCCGCCGAGGCCATTGCCGGCATGGCCACGCTGCAGGCCAGCGGCGCCACCGCGCGCTTCGCGGCGCGTTTTGCGCACACCAATGCCGGGCACTTCCAGTCGCGCCGGCTCGAGCTGCGGGCCAATGCCTGGCTGCTGCGCCCGGCCCTCGATCTGCTCAACGTGGCCATGCTGGCCGCGGTGATCGTGCTGTTCGGCCTGCGTGCCGACGGCGCCGGCGCCGGCAGCCCGGGGCTCAGCGCGCTGGAGGTGGGCGTGCTCTACGCCTTCGTCAGCTACATCGCGCGGGTGGTCGAGCCGCTGATCCAGATCACTATGCAGTTCTCGCAGCTGCAGCAGGCGGTGGTGGCCGCCGCGCGCGTGAACACCCTGCTCGACGAGGCCGAGGCCCCGGTGCCGCAGGCCGCCGGCCGGGTGACGGCGGGCGCCATCTCGGTGCAGCAGCTGAGCTTTGGCTACCAGCCCGGCCGGCCGGTGCTGCACGGCCTGAACCTCGAGATCCCGGCCGGGCGTTTTGTCGGCATCGTTGGCGCCACCGGCAGCGGCAAGAGCACGCTGCTGGCGCTGCTGCTGCGCTTTTACGAGGCCACGCCGGGCAGCCTGCGCATCGACGGCCAGCCGCTGGGCCAGATCGGCGACGACGACTTTCGCGCCGCCGTGGCCCTGGTGCCGCAAGACCCGTTTCTGCTGGCCGCCAGCGCACGCGAGAACATCGCCATGGGCCGGCCGCTGAGCGACGCGCAGATCGAGACCGCCGCGCGCGACGCACAGGCGCACGCCTTCATCGCCCGCCTGCCGCAGGGCTATGACACGCCGCTGGGCGAAGGCGGCGCGCGCCTGGCGGTGGGCGAGAAGCAGCTGATCGCCATTGCCCGCGCGCTGGCCGGCGCGCCGCGCGTGCTGCTGCTCGACGAGGCCACCTCGCACATCGACAGCGCCACCGAGCAGCTGGTGCAGCGCACGCTGGCCACGCTGCGCGGGCGCATCACCACGGTGGCCATCGCGCACCGGCTGTCCACCATCCGCGAGGCCGACGAGATCGTGGTGCTCAACCACGGCCGCATCGCCGAGCGCGGCTCGCACGAGGCCTTGATGGCCCTGCCCGGCGGCCTGTACCAGCGCCTGGTGCAGCTGCAGCAGCTGGAGGTGGCCAGCGACGACGACAACGACGGCCTTGCGCCTGAACCGCCCCCTGAACCGAGCCTCCCATCCGCACCCCGATGAGCCCCCCGCCAGCCACCGCACCTGAGCCCGCGGCAGCGGCCCTGCCGCTGCTGCAACAGCCGGGTTTCCGGCGCTTCTGGCTGTCGCGCCTGTCCAGCACCGCGGCCGGCCAGATGCTGATGGTGGCGCTGGGCTGGCAGATGTACGACCTGACCGGCAGCGCCTGGGATCTGGGCCTGGTGGGCCTGGCCCAGTTTGTGCCCGCGCTGCTGCTGGCCCTGCCGGCCGGCCATGTGGTGGACCGCTACCCGCGCCAGCGCGTGCTGGCCGCCGTGCTGCTGGCCCAGGCGGTGGTGGCCGCGCTGCTGGCGCTGGCCACCGCGCACGGCGCGCTGGGCCGCAGCGGCGTGTTGGCGCTGTCGGTGGTGCTGGGCGCGGCGCGGGCCTTCCAGATGCCGGCCAGCCAGGCGCTGCTGCCGCTGCTGGTGGATCTGGCGCTGCTGCCGCGTGCGCTGGCGCTGTCGTCAGTGGCCTTGCAGGGCGCCATCATCGCCGGGCCGGCGCTGGGCGGCGCGCTCTACGCCACCGGCGGCTGGCTGCAGGCCGGGCATGCCGCCACGGCCGGGGCCGCCGCGGTGTATGCGGTGTCGGCGCTGGGTTTCGCGGTGGCGCTGTGGGCGGTGTGGGGCCTGCGGCCGCGCCGCTCGACGCACCCGGTCGAGCCGCCCACGCTGGCCTCGCTGTCGGCCGGCCTGGGCTTCGTGTGGCGCCACAAGGTGGTGCTGGGCGCGGTGTCGCTCGACCTGTTTGCCGTGCTGCTGGGCGGCGCCACCGCGCTGCTGCCGATTTTTGCCCGCGACATCCTGGCCACCGGGCCCGAGGGCCTGGGCCTGCTGCGCGCGGCGCCGGCCGCCGGCGCGCTGCTGATGTCGCTGTGGCTGGCGCGCCGCCCGATCGAGCGCCACACCGGCCGCTGGCTGCTGGGCTCAGTGGCGGTGTTCGGCGTCACGATGATCGTCTTCGGCCTGTCGGCCAGCTTCTGGCTGTCGCTGCTGGCGCTGGCGGTGTCGGGCGCCGCCGACATGGTCAGCGTGGTGATCCGCCAGACCCTGGTGCAGCTGGAGACGCCCGACGCCATGCGCGGGCGCGTGTCGGCGGTCAACGGCCTGTTCATCGGCGCCAGCAACCAGTTGGGAGAATTCGAGTCGGGCGCCACGGCAGCGTGGCTGGGCCCGGTAGGATCGGTGCTGTTGGGAGGGGTGGGCACCATGCTGGTGGTGCTCACATGGACCCGGCTGTTTCCGGCGCTGGCGCGCCGCGACCGCCTGGTGCGCCCCGCAAGCGAGCACTGAGACACGCAGCACACCCGAGGAGCGATGGCTTGAACGAGGCGGACCTACAGGCCCTCGCGCAGATTCTGGACGGCTTCGGCCTGGCCTGCAGCCTGGTTGATGCCCATGGCCAGCCGCAGCTGGTCAACCGCCAGGCCGCGCAATTGCAGGCCCAGCGCCGGCCCGGCACGCGGCCGGCCGCACTGACCCTGGCCGACGGCCGCCGCCTGCTGCTGAGCGAAGGCGACCGCCGCCCCGGCAACGACGGCGCCGAGGTGCGCTTTCGCCTGCTGGCCGAGCATTCGATGGACCTGATCGTGGCGGTGGATGCCGACCTGGCGATCCGCTACGCCTCGCCCGCCACCCGCAGCCTGCTGGGCTGCGAGCCGACCGACCTGCATGGCCACACGCTGGCCGAGCTGCTGGTGCCCGAGGAGCGCGCGGCCTTCATCGCGCGGCACTTCACCAAGGCCGCCCAGCGCGGCGCCGGGCCCGACCTGTTTCGCACCCTGCGGCGCGACGGCAGCACCCGCTGGGTGGAGGCGCGCGTGGCCCCGCTGCCGCCGGGCAACGGCCTGGGCGATTTTCTGGTGACCCTGCGCGACGCCGAGCAGCGCCGCCGCACCGAAGAGCAACTGGGTCAGGTCAACGCCGAGCTTTCGGCCCTGGCCTCGACCGACGCGCTGACCGGCCTGCCCAACCGCCGGGTGTTCGACGCCACGCTGAACAAGGAATGGTTCCGTGCGCTGCGCGACGCCCAGCCGCTGGCGCTGATGATGATCGACGTTGACCGCTTCAAGTCGCTCAACGACCTGTTCGGCCACCAGATGGGCGACGCCTTCCTGGCCCTGGTGGGCCGGGTGATCCGCGACAACGTGCGCCGCGCCGGCGACATGGCCACGCGTTACGGCGGCGAAGAATTCGCCGTGGTGCTGCCCGGCACGGCCGCCACCGGCGCGCTGGAGATCGCCGAGATCATCCGCCGCGCCGTGGCCGCAGCCGACACCCGGCCGATCATCGAGGGCGGCTACCCGGTCAGCGTGAGCATCGGCGTGGCCGCCACCGTGCCGCTGGCCGGCGGCGGTGCCGCGGCCCTGGTACACAGCGCCGATGCCGCGCTCTACCAGGCCAAGCGCAACGGCCGCAACCGGGTCGAGATCCTGAACTAGGCGCCGCCTGTAGCCGCTTCGGCGCGCGCCCTCGCGGGGCAGTGCCAGCGGCCCGGCAGCGGCGGTGCCGCGGCGGTCGCAGGATTGCGACGCCCGCCTGCCACGACCGCGACAGCCACTCGCAGATCCGGCTGGCAGCATCGGCCGGCTTTCAAATGCTGGAGACCGCCTTGGCCGTTGATGCCCCCGACACCGACCTGATCCTCACCGAGATCGACCCCGCCGGCTTTGCCGTGCTCACGCTGAACCGGCCGCAGGCCATGAACGCGCTGTCGCGCGCGCTGATGCGCGACCTGGCCAGCGCCATCGACCGCCTCAGCGCCGACGAGCGCGTGCGCGTCATCGTGCTCACCGGCGCCGGCCGCGCCTTCAGCGCCGGGCTCGACCTGAAGGAGATCGGTGCCGGTGAAGGCTCGCTCGGCTCGGGCCAGGCCAGTGCCGACCCGGTGGCGGCTATCGAGCGCTGCCCCAAGCCGGTGATCGGCGCCATCAATGGCGCGGCAGTCACCGGCGGCTTCGAGCTGGCACTGGCCTGCGACGTGCTGCTGGCCAGCAGCGCCGCGCGTTTTGCCGACACGCATGCGCGGGTGGGGGTCTCGCCGGGCTGGGGCCTGTCGCAACGCCTGTCGCGCGCCATCGGGCCGTACCGCGCGCGCGAGGTCTCATTCACCGGCAACTGGGTCAGCGCCGAGCAGGCCGCCGAATGGGGCTTCGTCAACCGCGTGGTGGCGCCCGAGGCGCTGCTGGACAGCGCCCGCGCCCTGGCGCGCGACATGCTGGGCACGCTGCCCGAGATGCTGCTGCGCTACAAGGCGGTGATCAACGAGGGCTACCGCCTGCCCTTTGGCGAAGGCATGGCGCTTGAAAAAGGCCGCGCCCGCGAGTTCAACGCCCAGGTCACGGCCGATGGCGTGGAGCAGCGCCGCGAGGCGGTGCGCGCCCGCAACCGGGGCGGCTGACCGGGCTGGCCGGCGCGCCTGCCTGCTGGCGGCGCGGCACAGGCGGTGCAGCGTCGGCAGCGCCGCGCTGGCGCCTGCCGCGCGGCAGCTCAGCCGGCCAGGCGCTCGCGCTCGGCGCGCTCGCTGTCTTCCTTGATGTGCCTGGCAAAGAAGCGGGCGTAGAACACGCCCATGCCCAGCGTGATCACGATCACCGCGGCACTGAGCAGGCCGTAGTCGGTGGTGAAAAAGTCCTTGAGGGCGTGCATGCGCTTGCTCCTGGGTTGGCAGATGCACCGATCTGACGCCGGCCGGCCCGGGCCGCGCTTGCGCTGGCTCAAAACCGCGCCCGGCGGGCGAAAAAAAGCCCCCGGGGGTTTGACCTGCTCCCGGGGGCAATGCTCCTCATCGCTGCCGTGACCCCACGGCCGGCACAGTCCGGATCGGCCGAACCGCGCATGCGCAGTGCTCTCACGACAAGCAGAGACTACGCCGCGGCGGGGCCGCTGGCATCCGGGCAAATGCAGGGGGCCGGCACGGGAACTTGCCAGCGCGGCAAGAGTCCACAGCCCACCCGCGTTTGGCGGGCCCTCGAGCTAGGGGGGCCAGCCAGCATCACGGCGCCACCGCCCCGGCCCTGTGGCCGTGTCAGGTGCCCAGCGACACGCCCAGGCCGCGCGCCGCGGCCAGCAGCGGGTGATCCACCGGCACCGGGCGGTTGCGCCCGGCCACCGCCTCCAGCGGCACGCTGGCAATGCCGGCGCCCGCCAGCGTGACCATGCGGCCCCACTGGCGCTGTGCCACCAGCTGCGCCGCGGCATAGCCAAAGCGCGTGGCCAGCACCCGGTCAAAAGGCGTGGGCGAGCCGCCGCGCTGCACATGGCCCAGCAACGTGGCGCGCACCTCGCTGTGCAGCAGAGGCTGCAGTTGCTGCGCCAGCACCGCGCCCACGCCGCCCAGGCGCAGCGGGTCGGGGCTGTCGGCCAGGGTCTGCGCCACCACCAGGTCGCCACCCTCGGCCTTGGCGCCCTCGGCAACGCAGATCAGCGTGCACAGGCCTTGCGCCTCGCGCGCGCGGCAGGCCTCGGCCACGGCCTGCAGCCGGTAGGGCAGTTCGGGCAGCAGGATCACGTCGGCGCCGCCGGCCATGCCGCCTTCCAGCGCAATCCAGCCGGCATAGCGGCCCATGGTCTCGAGCACCATCACGCGGCCGTGGCTGCGCGCGGTGGTTTCCAGCCGGTCGAGCGCCTCGGCTACCACGGCCACCGCGCTGTCGAAGCCGAAGGTGCGGTCGGTGTGCTGCAGGTCGTTGTCGATGGTCTTGGGCACGCCCACCACCGGCAGGCCCAGCGCCTGGAAGCGGTGCGCGATGGTCATGGTGCCGTCGCCGCCAATGGCCACCAGCGCATCCAGGCCCAGCTCGCGCACATAGGCCATGGCCTGGGCCGACACATCGGCCCCGCCGGCACCGAAATAGTGGAACGGATCGCACTTGTTGTGCGTGGCCAGGATGGTGCCGCCCTGGGCCAGGATGCCGGCCACGGCCGGGCGATCGAGCGGCTGCACCTCGCGTTCGATCAGGCCCAGAAAGCCGCGGCGGATGCCGGTGACGCGGGCGCCGCATTCGTTGATCAGCGCCAGCGTGACGGCGCGGATCACCGCGTTCAGGCCCGGGCAGTCGCCGCCGCCGGTGAGGATGCCGACATGCACGTGAGGTCTCCCTGGAGTGGATGGGGGTCAGGCGCGCGGCACCCGCCCGCACGGGTGGCCGGGCGCGCCGGCCGGGCCGCCGATCAAGCCGCGCTTCGGCCGGCCAGCCAGGCCGCCAGATCGCTGGCCAGCAGCGCCAGGTCGGCCCGGCGGGTGTACATCATGTGGCCGGCATCGTAGTAGCGGTGCGTGACACGCGCCAGCACCTCGGCGGGCGCGTCCAGCTGGGCGAGCGACCAATCGGTGGCCGAGTACGGCGTGCCCAGGTCGTAGCGGCCGCTGGCCACGAACACGCGCAGGTGCGGATTGCGCCGCAGCGCGCGCGCCAGGTCGTCGCCGGTGCTGGTGAAGCCGTTGGCCTCGATGCGGCCACCGCCCTCGCCAGCGCTGCCGCGACGCCATTCCCAGGCCCGGTTGACCTCGCCGTTGAGCACCTCGTAGCGTTGCTCGAGCGGCAGGCCCAGCTGGCCGAACCAGGCCATGGCCGCCGTGGTGTACGGGATCGAGATGCCCTCGATGCCGGGGTCGAAACTCATCTGCCGCTCGCGGCTGGCGGCCATCGGTGCGGTGGCCCGCGACTCGAGCCGGCCCACCACGCGGCCACGCTCGCGCAGCGCCTCGACGAAGAACTGGCTGTCGGTGATGCGCAGGTTGCTGGCTTCCACCAGCGCCGGGCTCAGGCCGGTGAGCTCGGCCAGGCGACGCGCGATGCGGCTGCGCCGGCGCGCATCGAGCCGCGCGCCGGCGTGCAGCGCGGCCACGTAGTCGTCGGCCACAAAGGCCTCGGCCGCCGCGCGGGCCGCCTCGGGCGAGGCGCCCGGCGCGCCGCGCAGGCTGCCGTGGTACTGCGCGGTGACCGCGTAGCCGGGCAGAAACAGTGCATGCGGCAGGTCGTTGCGGGGGGCGAACACCAGGCTTTGCAGATCCATGGCGCACGACACCAGGATCACGCCATCGAAGGCCAGGCCCAGGTCGAGCATGCGGTCGGTGAGCGCCGCGCCGCGCGTGGTGCCATAGCTCTCGCCGGCCAGGTACAGCGGCGCGCCAAAGCGCCGGTGCGCGGCCAGCCAGCCGCGCATCACCTCGGCCAGCGCGGCCACATCGCCGTCCACCGACAACAGCTTCTTGCGCGCCGTCTCGCTGGCGCTGATCGACCAGCCGGTGTGCGGGGGATCCAGAAACACCAGGTCGAAATGCGCCAGCCAGCTCAGCGGGTTGTCCTCCACCGCCCAGGGCGAGGGGCCGAGGTTGCCGTCGTCCTGCACCGGCACACGCTTGGGGCCCAAAGCGCCCAGCTGCAGCCAGATCGACGACGAGCCCGGCCCGCCGTTGAACGCAAAGCACACCGGCCGCTGCGGCGCGCCCTCGGCCTGCGGCACCACGTAGGCGGTGGCCAGCACCGCCGCCTGCGGCTCGCCCGCCTCGGGGCCCAGGCCATCGCCCAGCACCGGCAGGAACGCGGCGTGCACCTGGTAGGCCAGCGTGCGGCCGTCGGCCAGCGTCAACTGGTCGTCGCGCGTGGCAGCCGGGCGCGCCAGCAGGGCCTCGACCCGCGCGCGCTGGCGCCGGGCAGCCTCGCCATCCTGGGGCACGGGGTGGGTGGTGTCGGGGTGGGTGGTGTCGGTCATCTCGAACGCCTTGCTGGCAGCGTTTGGCGCTCAGCGCGCCAGGTACTGGGCATATCGCGCCAGGTCGACATTGCCGCCCGACACGATCACGCCCACCCGCGCGCCACGCAGGCCCAGCGCATCCAGCGCGCCGGGCGCCAGCGCGGCAGCCGCGGCCAGGCAGCCGGTGGGCTCGACCACCTGCTTCAAGCGCTCGGCAAAAAATCGCATCGTCTGCACCAGCTGCGCGTCGCTCACCGTGACGATGCGCTCGACCAGCGCCTGGATCACCGGAAAGGTGAGCCGGCCGCTGGCCTGGGTTTGCGCGCCGTCGGCAATGGTCTGCGGCACGGCGATCTGCACGATCTCGCCGCGCGCCAGGCTTTGCTGGGTGTCGTTGCCGGCCTCGGGCTCGACGCCGATCACCCGCAGCCCCGGCAGCATGGCGCGGCCGATGGTGGCGCTGCCCGACAGCAGGCCGCCGCCGCCCAGGCACACCAGCAGCGCATCCAGCGGGCCGGCGTCGTCGATCAGCTCGAGCGCGGCCGTGCCCTGGCCGGCCATCACATGCGGGTGATCGTAGGGCGGGATCAGGGTCATGCCGCGCTCGGCCGCCAGGCGCGCGCCGATGGCGTCGCGGTCTTCGGTGTAGCGGTCGTACAGCACCACCTCGCTGCCGGGCTGGCCGGCCTGGTACTCGCGCGTGGCGGCCAGCTTGGCGGCCGGCGCGTCCTGCGGCATCGCGATCACCGTGGGCATGCCCAGCAGGCGCCCCGACAGGGCCACGGCCTGCGCATGGTTGCCCGAGCTGAAGGCCAGCGCGCCGGCGCGGCGCTGCGCGGGCGTGAACTGCACCAGCGCGTTGTAGGCGCCGCGAAACTTGAACGCGCCCATGCGCTGCAGGTTCTCGGCCTTGAAGAACAGCTGCGCGCCGCTCAGTTCGTCGGCCGTGCGCGAACGCAGCACCGGTGTGCGGTGGGCCACGCCACGCAGGCGTTGGGCGGCGGCCAGGACATCGGCCGGCTGGATGGCAAGCGGGGGAGCGGGCATGCGGCAAGCATAGCGGCAGCTTCACGGCGGCCGCGGCTCACCGGCCGCTCATTGGTCGCTCACCTGCCGCTCACCGGCACGCCAACAGCACAGACCGCGGGCAACAGGCGCCGGCACGCGCCGGCACGCGCCGGCACCCGCCCCATTGCAGTGCATGGCGTCTCGGCTTGCGCCCCATCCGGCGGCTGCCCGGCACCCGGCCTTGCCAGGCGCCGGCGGGCCTACCCAGCAGGCGCATGGCCGCCATGCATGGACGCTCATCTGACGCACTAGCGGCGGCCTGCGCCAAAGCACTCATCAACGCACCCGCCAGAGCACTCGCCTGTGCACCCACCAGTGCACCCACCAGAGCTCCCACCCGCACAGCCACAGCCTGGCACCGAACCTGCAATGGCCGGTGCATCCCATGCCTGCCCTGATGCCCCTCGACGCGCCTCCCCTGCCCGCCTTGTCGCCCGACGAGGCCGAGGCGCTGTCGGAGTTTCGCTGGCTGATGGTCGGTGACGGTCACGATGTGGACCTGGACCGCCTGCGCCACGACCGCGCCTATGCCCGCGGCTGCCTGGCGCTGGCGCGCGGCTCCACCACCCCTGCACTGCAGGGCGCGGCGGCCCGGCTGGCGCCCTGGCTGCGGGCCCGGCTGCCACCCGGCTGAGCCACGCGCCCGGCGCGCCGCAGCGGCCGGGCCTGCGCGTCAGCCGCGCAAGGCGTGGGTGGCCCGGGCCAGCGCCGTGATCCGCCCCCAGTCGCCCGCGGCCACCGCATCGGCCGGGGTCAGCCACGAGCCGCCGCACACCTTGACGTTGGGCAAGGCCAGAAACTGCGGCGCGGTCTCGGGCGTCAGGCCGCCCGTGGGGCAGAACACCACGTCGGGAAAGGGCCCGCCCAGGGCCTTGAGCATGGCCACACCGCCGGCCTGCACGGCCGGAAAGAACTTCAGAAAGTTCAGGCCGTCGGCCTGGGCCGCCATCACCTCGCTGGCGGTGGCCACACCGGGCAGCAGCGGCAGGCCGATGCGGCGACAGGCGGCGCCCACCTCGGCGGTGTAGCCCGGGCTCACCGCAAAGCGGCTGCCGGCATCCAGTGCGGCCTGCGCATCGGCGGCCGAGCGGATGGTGCCGGCGCCCACGATGGCCTCGGGCAGCGCCTTGGCAATGGCCTCGATGCACTGCAGCGCCACCGGGGTGCGCATCGTCACCTCCAGCACCTTGACGCCGCCGGCCAGCAAGGCCTCGGCCAGGGGCACGGCGTCCTGCACGCGCTGCAGCACGATGACGGGGATCACGGGGCCGTGGCTGGCCAGGCTGAGGGTATCCAGGGGCGTGCTCATGAACAGCTTCCAGTCAGGGTGGTGCGGTGGGGGAATGGGGCGGCGCTGCGCGTCACAGCCAGGTGACCGCGCCTTCTTCGGCGCTGCGCACGGTGCGGCGCAGGCCGCCAAACAGGTCTCGGCCCAGGCCATGGGCGTTGTCCTCGGCCTGCTCGGGGCTGATGGTGGCCAGTGCGCGGGCCGCCCAGTCGTCGGCCGGCACCAGGGCCTGCAGCGTGCCGGCCACGGCATCCAGGCGGATCAGGTCGCCATCGCGCACCCGGGCCAGCGGGCCGCCGGCCAGCGCCTCGGGGCTCACATGGATGGCCGCCGGCACCTTGCCGCTGGCACCGCTCATGCGGCCGTCGGTGACCAGGGCCACGCGATGGCCCTGCCCCTGCAGCACGGCCAGCGGCGGCGTCAGCTTGTGCAACTCGGGCATGCCGTTCGATTGCGGGCCCTGGAAACGCACCACCACCACCACGTCGCGGTTCAGCTCACCGGCCTTGAAGGCGGCCTGCATCGCCTCCTGGCTGGTGAACACCCGCGCCGGGGCCTCGATGATGTGGCGCTCTTCGGGCACGGCCGAGACCTTGATCACCGCGCGGCCCAGGTTGCCGGCCAGCAGCTTGAGGCCGCCGCTGGGCGAAAACGGCGCCGCGGCCGGCCGCACCACGCCGTCGTCGCCACTGGTGGCGGGCGTGGCGTGCCAGGCCACGCCCCCGGCATCGGCCAGGCGCGGCACCTGGCCATAGGCCGCCATGCCGCCGCCCAGCGCGTCGGGGGCCACGGTGGCCACGTCGCCATGCAGGTGGCCGGCGTCGAGCAGTTCGCGCAGCACGAAACCGGTGCCGCCGGCGGCCTGGAACTGGTTCACGTCGGCGCTGCCGTTGGGGTACACGCGGGCCAGCAGCGGCACCGCGGCCGACAGTTCGGAGAAATCGGTCCAGTCGATCAGGATGCCGGCCGCGCGCGCCACCGCCACCCAGTGGATCAGGTGGTTGGTGCTGCCGCCGGTGGCCAGCAGCGCGACCATGGCATTGACGATCACGCGCTCGTCCACCAGGCGGCCGATGGGCGTGAAGCGCGGGCCCTTCTCACTGATGGCCAGCAGCGCGCCCACCGCCTCGCGGGTGAGCGCCTCGCGCAGGGGCGCATGCGGGTGCACGAAGGCCGCGCCGGGCACATGCAGGCCCATGGCCTCGAGCAGCATCTGGTTGCTGTTGGCCGTGCCGTAGAAGGTGCAGGTGCCGGCACCGTGGTACGCCGCCTGCTCGGCGGCCAGCAACTCGTCGCGGCCCACCAGGCCCTGGGCGGCGCGCTCGCGCACCTTGGCCTTGTCGTTGTTCGACAGGCCCGAGGCCATCGGCCCGGCCGGCACGAACACGCACGGCAGGTGCCCGAAATGCAGCGCACCGATCAGCAGGCCGGGCACGATCTTGTCGCAGATGCCCAGCAGCAGTGCACCGTCGAACACATCGTGGCTCAGGGCAATGACCGTGCCCTGGGCAATGGCGTCGCGCGAAAACAGGCTCAGCTCCATGCCCGGCAGGCCCTGGGTGACACCGTCGCACATGGCCGGCACGCCGCCGGCCACCTGCACCGTGGCGCCACGGCGCTGCGCCTCGTCGCGGATGATGGCCGGATAGCCCTCGTAGGGCTGGTGTGCCGACAGCATGTCGTTGTAGGCCGTCACCACCGCCAGATTGGGCGCCCGCTCGGCCACGATGCGCAGGCGCTCGTCACCCGGCATGGCGGCAAAGGCATGGGCCACATTGGCACAACCCATGCGCTGGGCGCCCGGGGCGCGGCCGGTGAGCCGGTCCACCCGGGCCAGGTAGGCGCCGCGCAGCACGGCGCTGCGTTCGCGGATGCGCTGGGTGACCTCGACGAGGTGGGATTTCATGCCGGCTCCATGTAACAAGCACTCCAATTATTGAGTAACTGGGTTACATGGTCAAGACGGCAAAGCGGTGGCCGGCGGGCTGCGCCGGCAAAACCGGCCCGGCTGAATGCGACCAGGCCAGATGCGCAAGGCCACGTGCAGCCAGGCCAGGTGCAGTCAGGCCACATCCAGCCATGCGGATGCCGGGCATGCTTCTGGCATGCTTGCCACCCATGCATGCAGGCGACCGCCCGGCCCCGCCCAGCCTCAGCCCATCACGCGCGCTGCCCAGCCCTGGCCGCGACAGCGCGGCGCTGCTCGAGCGCACGCGCGTCGAATGGGGTGGCCAGAGCGACCTGTGGGTGTTTGGCTATGCCTCGCTGATCTGGCGGCCCGAATTCGAGTCGACCGAGCACCGCCCGGCCGTGGTGCGCGGCTGGCACCGCGCGTTTCGCATGCGCTCACGCGTGAACCGGGGCACGCCCGAGCGGCCCGGCCTGGTGTACGCGCTGGTCACCGGCGGCATGTGCCGCGGCATGGTCTACCGCATCCCGCGCGAGCGCGCCTCGGCCGAGCTTGACCGCCTGTGGCTGCGCGAAATGCCCACCGGCGTGTACGACCCGCGCTGGCTGCGCTGTGACACCACGGCCGGAACGGTGGCGGCGCTGGGCTTCACGCTCAGCCGCAAGAGCCCCAACTTCACCGGCCCGATCGCCGACAGCGAGATGCTGAACATCCTGCGCCACGCCCACGGCCGCTACGGCAGCACGCTGGACTACCTGGTGCACACCGCCGAAACCCTGCACCAGCACCGCATGTGCGACCGCGAAAGCGCGCGCCTGCTGGCGCTGGTGCGGCGCCAGGGTCTGGCCTGATCCAGCGCCAACCGCGGCAGCGCGGCGCGCCACGCCTGCCACGCGGCGGCTCAACCTGCCGACGCGCGCCGCCCCTTGGCCACCGTGGCGCCCGGCGCACCAGCACGCACGGCCGCCAGATCGGCCTCGGTGTCCACGTCCACCAGCACGCCGGGGTCGGGCAGCTCCACCCCCAGCGAGGGGTAGCGCGCCATCACCCGCCTGGCGCCTTCGTCACCGGTGAGCGCCACCAGCTCCGAGAACAGCTCGGCGGCAAAGCCCACCGGGTGCCCACGCCGCCCTTGGTGCTGGGCATAGGCCACCGGGTGGTGCTCAAGTGCCGCGGCCACTGCCTGCAGCGTGGCCGGCTGCACCAGCGGCATGTCGCCCGGCAGCACCAGCCAGCCGGCGGCATTGGGCCGGGCGGCCACGCCGGTGGCGATGGAGTAGCCCATGCCCAGCGGTTGGCCGTCGCCCCGGCCCACCTCGGGCAGCAGCACGATGTCGCGCCGCGCCACCCAACACGCAGCCTCGGCGGCCAACGGTTCGGTGGTGACCACCAGCACCGGCAGCCGGGTCTCGATGGCATGGCCGATGGTGCGGCCCAGCACGCTGGCATCGCCCAGCTCCTGCACCAGCTTGTGGCGGGGCCCGCCGAATCGGCTGCCTCGGCCGGCAGCCAGCACCACGATGACGGTTTGCGGTTTCACTGTTTTTGGCAGCTGAGTGGCACCGGCCCCGACCTCCCCAGCCGTCGCGGATGCGTTTTTGTTGTGGTCAAGCATGGGGGCCACCGCCCACATCAGACAGTCGGACGATCACTTAAGGCCTTGCACTTAGGGTGGATCACCGAGCTTGCACCCACCTTGCACCGTGGATGAGCGGAAACCTGGCACAGGCCTGTACCGCCGCCGGGCAGCGTGTGCCAGCGCGGCATACTGTGCCGATGGATCCCCGCATTGCCGATCTCCGCAAAAGCTACGAACGCGCAGAACTCGATGAGCAGGCCGCCGCCGACCTGCCTTTGGCGCAGTTTCGCAGCTGGCTCGACGAAGCCCTGGCCGCCCAGCTGCCCGAACCCAATGCCATGACCCTGGCCACGGTGGGCAGCGATGGCCGGCCGTCCACCCGCATCGTGCTCATCAAGGGCGTGGATCAGCGCGGCATCGTCTGGTACACCAACTACGACAGCCGCAAGGGACAGGAGCTGGCCGGCCAGCGCTTTGCCGCGCTGCAGTTCCATTGGGTCGAGCTCGAGCGCGTGGTGCGCATCGAGGGCGCGGTCGAGAAGGTGTCGGACGAAGAATCCGACGCCTACTACGCCTCGCGCCCGCTCGACTCGCGCATTGGCGCCTGGGCTTCGCCGCAAAGCCAGGTGATCGCCTCGCGCGCGGTGCTGGTGGCCAATGCCGCCCGTTACGGCGCGCAGTTCCTGCTGAACCCGCCGCGGCCGCCGCACTGGGGCGGCTACCGCCTGGTGCCCGACCACTGGGAGTTCTGGCAGGGCCGCAAGAGCCGCCTGCACGACCGCATCTGCTACCGCCTGGACGGCGGCCAGTGGCACAAGCAACGGCTGGCGCCGTGACCTGACCGCGCTGCCTACGCTTTCACCCGTGCAGCAAAGCTGCGCCGGAACTTCTCCACCTTGGGCGCCACCACAAAGCTGCAATAGCCCTGGTGCGGGTGATTGGCAAAGTAGTGCTGGTGGTAGTCCTCGGCACGGTGGTAGTTGGCCAGCGGCTGCAGTTCGGTCACTACCCGGCCGCCGAGCGCCGCCTGGCATTCGTCCAGCACCTGGCGCGCGATGGCCTCATGGGCCGGCTGCTGCCAGTAGATGCCCGAGCGGTACTGCGGACCGACATCGTTGCCCTGCCGGTTGAGCGTGGTCGGGTCGTGGATGGTGAAGAAGATCTCCAGCAGCTCGCGCAGGCCGATCACCGCCGGATCGAAGCGCAGCTGCACCACCTCGGCATGGCCGGTGTCGCCCTGGCACACCTGCTCGTAGCTCGGCATCGCCACATGGCCGTTGCAATAGCCCGACTCGACCGCAGCCACGCCGTCAACCTGCTCGTAAACAGCTTCCAGGCACCAGAAACAGCCGCCACCCAGGGTGATGGTCTCGAGGCTCATCGCGCAATCTCCATGCAAAGTGCCGCGCGATTGTGTGGCGCCTGCACGGGCCACGCCGAGCCAGAAAGCGAAACCCCTCCGGACCTTGCGGCGCCGGAGGGGCGGGTGGCCGATGGCCACCATGTGGGGATCCGGAGAAAGCTCGTCCGGGGCCCCGTTTCACGCAGCGACTGCGTGAAGGGAGGTACCTTCATCGAAGGCAAGGCAACCTTACTCCCAGCCGCGCCCGAGTTCAAGCGGAGATTGCAGCTGGCGCGCAATGCTTGCCTGCAAGGCCGGCGCGCACGGTCTGCCGGCATGCCCGGGCCTGGCGCCAAGCGGCCCGGCACGGCGCCAGGCCGGGGCCCGGATTCAGGCCGTTCGCCCGGCCATCACCGCGGCAAACACCTGCTCGATGCGGCCGGTGACCTCGGCCGGCATGGTGATGGTGCGGCCCCATTCGCGGTTGGTTTCGCCGGGCCACTTGTTGGTGGCATCGAGCCCCATCTTGCCGCCCAGACCACTGACCGGCGAGGCAAAGTCCAGGTAGTCGATCGGCGTTGAATCCACCAGCGTGGTGTCGCGCACCGGGTCCATGCGCGTGGTGATGGCCCACATCACGTCTTGCCAGTTGCGGATGTCGACGTCGTCGTCGGTGACCACGATGAACTTGGTGTACATGAACTGCCGCAGGTAGCTCCACAGCCCGAACATCAGCCGCTTGGCGTGCCCCGGATAGGCCTTCTTGATCGAGATGATCGCCATGCGGTAGCTGCAGCCCTCGGGCGGCAGATAGAAGTCGACGATTTCTGGAAACTGCTTGCGCAGGATCGGCACGAACACTTCGTTCAAGGCCACGCCCAGCACCGCGGGCTCGTCGGGCGGCTTGCCGGTGTAGGTGCTGTGGTAGACCGGATCGCGCCGGTGCGTCAGGCGGTCGATGCGGAACACCGGAAACCAGTCCTGCTCGTTGTAATAGCCGGTGTGGTCGCCATAAGGCCCTTCCAGCGCATGCAGGTAGCCGCCGATCTCCTTGACCGGCACGCCGTGCGCGCTGCGGCCGGCGTAGCCGGGCTCGGCCACCGGGATGTGGCCCTCGAGCACGATCTCGGCCGTGGCCGGCACCTGCAGCAGGCGATCGCCCTCGCCCACCGAACAGTCCACCAGTTCAGTGGCGCTGCCGCGCAGCAGGCCGGCAAACTGGTACTCGCTCAGCGAATCCGGCACCGGCGTCACCGCGCCCAGGGTGGTGGCCGGATCGGCGCCCAGCGCCACCGCCATCGGGAACGGCCGCCCGGGGTTGGCGCGCGCGAAGTCGCGAAAATCCAGCGCCCCACCGCGGTGGGCCAGCCAGCGCATGATCACTTCGCGCGGGCCGATCACCTGCTGGCGGTAGATGCCGATGTTCTGGCGCAGCCGGGGGCGTGCCACCGACTGCGGGCCGCGCGTGACCACCAGGCCCCAGGTGATCAAGGGCGCCGCGTCACCGGGCCAGCAGGTCTGGATCGGCCAGCGGGCCAGATCGATCTCGTCGTGCCATTGCTCGACCTCGCGGCAGGGCCCGTCGCGGCGCCGGGTGGGCTTCATGTCCCACACGGCTTTGGCCAGTTGCACGAAGCGGCCCGCGTCTTTCAGCCCTTGCGGCGGCTCAGGCTCCTTCAGTTGCGACAGCAGGATGCCGATGTCGCGAAGTTCGTGCACATCGGCCGCGCCCATGCCCAGCGCCACCCGCCGCGGCGTGCCGAACAGATTGGCCAGCACCGGCACCGTGTGCCCGGTGGGCTGGCTGAACCACAGCGCTGGCCCGCCAGCGCGCAGCACGCGGTCGGCCAGCGCGGTCATCTCCAGCGCGGGCGAGACCGGCGCGCTCACGCGGCGCAACTCGCCCTGGGCCTCCAGCTGGGACGCGAAATCGCGCAAATCCCGGTATTTCATAATTCGAAATGAATAAGAGACGAAAGTCTTATGCTTGACTGGTTATTTCGACGCTTCCTAGAATCTCTCTAGACCCGATATCTAGGGTAAACCCGCGCCCCGTTGTGCCAATGGCCCGAGCAGGGCGCAACGCTGCCAAGTCCAGGTCTGCCGCCACTCCGGTGGCGTTGGCAGATGCCTCGGACGATTATCGGCCTCCCCCCGACACCCTTCTCCGCAACCCGGGGTCTGGGCGTCGCCGACGGCCGGAAGAAAGGATGCCCATGACAGCGATTGCGAAGCTGCGCGCCACCGGTTCCACCTGCCTGGCCTCGGCCCAGGTGTTTGTGCGCGACATCGGCGCCGGCCTGCTGGAAGTCAGCCACAACTCGCTGGCCTTGCTGGGCCTGGTGGTGCTGGGCATCGCGCTGTTTGCGGGCGGTCGCGACGATGTGCGCGATGCCGTGGAGCGCCACACCCTCGATTGGCTGCTCGCCCGCCAGGAAGCGCGCGAGCCGGCCGCCGTGGCGCCCGAGCTGATGGAGCCCGACGCCGTGGCGCGCGCCACCGCCGCCGACCCCAAGGCCTTGCCGCGCCAGCAGGCGGCCGTGGCTGGATGGCTGTCGCGCCGCTACCGCGTGGCCCCCGAGCCGGTGAGCCGCCTGGTGCAGGAAGCCTGGAGTGTGGGCCAGCGCATGGGCCTGGACCCGACGCTGATCCTGGCCATCATGGCCATCGAGTCGAATTTCAACCCCTTCGCGCAAAGTGCCGTCGGCGCCCAGGGCCTGATGCAGGTGATGACCCGCGTGCACGACGACAAGTACGAGGCCTTCGGCGGCGTGCGTGCGGCGTTCGATCCGGTCAGCAACCTGCGTGTGGGCGTGCTGGTGCTCAAGGAATGCATCGCCCGCGCCGGCGGCCTGGAAGCCGGCCTGCGTTACTACGTCGGCGCCGCCAACCTGGCCGACGACGGTGGCTACTCGGCCAAGGTACTGGCCGAGCAAAGCCACCTGCGCAAGGTGGCCGAGGGCAAGACGGTGGCCTTCAATGCGCCGCTGCCTGCCGCGGTGCCGGTTCCGGTGGCGCCTGCCGCCAGCGCACTGGAAACCGACGCCACCGTCAAGACCCCGGCGCCCGCTGCCGAAACGGCCGACGAGCGCGTGGCCCTGCTGCGCTGAGCCGATACGAAGCCGCTAGAATTCGAAGCCTCGCGCAACTGGCGATCAGGGCCCCTGCGGCCCGAGGTGGATTGACCACCGGGAAGCGCGAGCCGCCAGATGCCACAACACCCGTGGCGCCTGGCGATGTCAGCCGTTCGCCTGGGCAACCCGTCAGCGCACCACCGATGCACGGTGGCCGCGCCGGGTCTTCACCGCACCGTTGAAGAGGATGCCCTTCATGTTCGACCGTTCCCAATCCACCGTGGCCAACGTTGATCCGGCGCTGTGGGCCGCCATCCAGGCCGAGAACCAGCGCCAGGAAGATCACATCGAGCTGATCGCCAGCGAGAACTACACCTCGCCCGCCGTGATGCAGGCCCAGGGCTCGCAGCTCACCAACAAATACGCCGAGGGCTACCCGGGCAAGCGCTACTACGGTGGCTGCGAGCACGTGGACGTGGTCGAGCAACTGGCCATCGAGCGCGCCAAGCAGCTGTTTGGCGCCGAGTTCGCCAACGTGCAGCCCAACAGCGGCTCGCAGGCCAACCAGGCGGTGTTTTTCGGCCTGCTGCAGCCCGGCGACACCATCATGGGCCTGAGTCTGGCCGAAGGCGGCCACCTGACCCACGGCATGCCGCTGAACATGAGCGGCAAGTGGTTCAAGGTGGTGAGCTACGGCCTGAACGCCGACGAGGCCATCGACTACGACGCGATGGAGCGTCTGGCGCACGAAACCAAGCCCAAGCTGATCATCGCCGGCGCCTCGGCCTATGCGCTGCGCATCGATTTCGCCCGCTTCGCGCAGGTGGCCAAGGCGGTGGGTGCGTATTTCATGGTCGACATGGCGCATTACGCCGGCCTGATCGCCGCCGGCGTATACCCCAACCCGGTGCCGCATGCCGACGTGGTGACCACCACCACCCACAAGACCCTGCGCGGCCCGCGCGGCGGCCTGATCCTGATGCGCGGCGAAGACATCGCCAAGAAGATCAACTCGGCCATCTTCCCCGGCATCCAAGGCGGCCCGCTGATGCACGTGATCGCCGGCAAGGCCGTGGCCTTCCAGGAAGCGCTGACGCCCGAGTTCAAGACCTATCAGGCGCAGGTAGTGCGCAACGCTGCGGCACTGGCCAGCACCCTGGTCGAGCGCGGCCTGCGCATCGTCTCCGGCCGCACCGAGAGCCATGTGATGCTGGTTGACCTGCGCCCCAAGGGCCTGACCGGCAAGGAAGCCGAGGCCCTGCTGGGCAGCGCCCACATGACCTGCAACAAGAACGCGATCCCCAACGATCCGCAAAAGCCCATGGTCACCAGCGGCATCCGCCTGGGCAGCCCGGCGATGACCACGCGCGGCTTCAAGGAAGCCGAGGCGGTGAAGGTGGCGCACCTGATCGCCGATGTGCTGGACCGGCCGAACGACCAGGCCAGTCTGGCGGCCGTGCGCGACCAGGTGTCGGCGCTGGCACGTGCCTTCCCGGTCTACCGATGAGCCGCCGGTGCGCGCTTGTGCAGGCTGCTGACGTTTGGCCATCCGACCGCCAGGCGCTATGCGCCGGCCAGGCAGGCTGAGCCGCGATGCGCTGCCCGTTCTGCGCGCACCATGAAACCCAGGTGGTTGAAACCCGGGAATCCGACGAAGGCGATGTCATCCGTCGCCGGCGCCGCTGCCTGACCTGCGACAAGCGGTTCACCACCTACGAACGCGCCGAGATCGCGCTGCCCGCGGTGGTAAAAAAAGACGGTGCACGGGTCGAGTTCGATCCCGCGAAGCTGCGTGGCTCGATGATGCTGGCCTTGCGCAAGCGGCCGGTCAGCATGGAGCAGGTGGATGCCGCGATCGATCGCATCCAGGAAAAACTGCTGGCCAGCGGCGCCCGCGAGGTGCCCACGGCCCGTGTGGGTGAACTGGTGATGCGCGAGCTCAAGCGCATGGACAAGGTGGGCTATGTGCGCTTCGCCTCGGTCTACCGCAGCTTCGAGGATGTGGACGAGTTCCGGCAGCTGATTCGCGACATCTGATGCCCCGGCATCGGATCCGCTGTATCCCCACCTGGTCCCCCGCCCCTCCCCCGCGCCCCGCCTCCCCCGGATGGGGGCCTGACCGACTCCCTCCCGAAGCCCCCACGGCCTACCCCCGCGCGGGCGACGCGGCGCTGGCGCGCGATTCCTAAAGTGTGTGCATCCCATCCCCACCAGGAGCACACATGTCCCGATTCACGGCATCCCTGCAAGGCTTCGGTCAATCTGCCTGCCACCGTCAGGCTGGCCGTGGGCTGACCATGGTGGAACTGCTGTGCAGCCTGTGCATCAGCGGTGGGCTGGTGGCCGGCACGGTGCCAGGCCTGCGGGAGTTTCACCAGGGCGAGACACTCAGGTCGGTGGCTGCGGTGCTGGAAACCGACCTGCAGTACGCCCGCTCGCTGGCACGCACCCAGGACCGCAGCGTGCGCCTGGCACTGCAGACCCCGGAAGACGGCGGCGCCTGCTATGTGATCCACAGCGGCCCGGCCGGTGCCTGCACCTGCGATGCGCAAGGCGTCGCACGCTGCACGGGCGAAGCCGAAGCGCTGCGCGTGCAACCGCTGCTGGCATCGGCCGGCGTGCGCATCAACGCGGGCAGCCGCAGCATCGTGTTCGATGCCGGCAAAGGCACCGTGACCCCCACGGCCACCTTCGTGCTGGCCGACAGCCAGGGCCGGGCCGTGCACCAGGTAGTCAACGTGCTGGGACGGATCCGATCCTGCTCACCCAGCGGCCTGAGTGGCTACCGCCGCTGCAGCTGATGCACGGGACGCGTCGCGGCACACCACCACCGCCAGGCGTGAACTACGCACACCCCGCGGTCATGGGGAAATCCGACCAGCGGCGCCTGGCCGGCGACGGGCGGCGCCGGCCCTGGCCCTTTGTCCGCGTGCATCGCCCGATAATTTCAGCCATGTCAGGAATGCTGCTCTGTCCACCGCGCCGCCGCGGCTTCACGCTGATCGAGATGCTGATCACGCTGGCGGTCGTCGCCATCCTGGCCACGGTGGCCTGGCCGACCTACCAGAATGCGGTGCGCAAGGGCCGGCGCGCCGATGCGATGGCCGCCATCGCCCAGGTGATGCAGGCCCAAGAACGCTGGCGCAGCGAGCGCACCAGCTACAAGACCGACATGTCCGGCTTGTTGCCCAACAACCGCACCGTCTCGGCCGACGGCCATTACGCCATATCGCTGGCAGACGGATCGGTCACTGCCACCGGCTACACGGTTCTGGCCACGGTCCAGAGCGGTTCGCCTCAAGCCTCTGACAGCGTGTGCGCCACCATGCGGGTGGTGGTGGCCGGAGGCAGCATCACCTATGGCTCGCTCAATGCCAGCAACGTGGCCAACGCCGCACCCGACCCATGCTGGATCAAGTGATGAATCGCCAGCCCGGCACACAGCCAAGCCGTGGACTGACCATGACCGAACTGCTGATCACGATGGCGGTGTCGGTCATTCTGCTGGCGATGGCCGTGCCATCGATGTACGAGTTCGTCATGCGCAAGCGGGTGCAGGGTGCTGCCGACGAACTGATCGGCGATCTGCGATTTGCGCGCTCGGCCCAGGTGCGAGACAACCGCGACATCGCGGTGAAGTTTGGGCGAACAGGGAGCGAGACCTGTTATGTGGTGTACCAACCCACATCGCGCCTGGACTGCGACTGCACGGCAACGCCGGTCTGTGAGTCACGGGGACCGGCCAGTGCGATCGAGCTGAAGACCGTGCGCTTGCCGATCAGCGCCGGGGTCAAGATCTTGCCGGCCAATGGCTCTGACACCAAACTGGTCTGGGATCTTGTCACGGGTCTTGCGAAAGACAACGTTGCCATCAACGTCGAAGTGTTGGCGGCGTCAGGTGGCACGGTTCGCATCACCACCTCGGTGACTGGCCGCCCGCAAATTTGCTCGGTGAGCGGACACCAAGGTGCATACCCGGCCTGCCAGACCCCCACGCCGTCTCCGTCATGAACGCAAACCTGTCTCGCCCCGCCAAGCGCCAACGCGGCGTGTCGCTTGTCGAGTTGATGGTCGGTGTGACCATCGGCTTGTTCATCCTCGCCGCCGCGACCTTGGTGGTCACCAGCCAGTTGGGCGACAACCGCCGCATGCTGCTCGATGCACAACTGCAGCAGGACATGCGCGCCACAGTCGACATCGCGATGCGTGATATTCGTCGCGCAGGATATTGGGGTCGAGCCTGGGGCAGCGTCTGGTCTGATTCGGTGGCCGAAGCCTTGGGCAACCCGTATTCGACGGTGTCTGCGAGCCGCAGCGAAAGCGCAGGAGACTCCATTGAGTATGACCGGTCGACTGACGAAGACGTTGCTGCCCAACGCGGCACTGACAACAACACGGTCGACAGCAACGAACGGGTTGGTTTTCGACACAACCCGACTGCCGGCACCGTGGAAATGCGCATTGGCGAGGACAACTGGCAGACCTTGACTGACGCCACAGTGATGAAGGTCACCCAGTTCGACATCGTCTACACCTCGCGCGCCGTGCCCTTGCCGTGCGGCACCCAGTGCCAGCGCGGCCCGGTTCGCAACTGTCCGATGGATCTGATGGTTCGCGATGCCTCCGTCGTGATCAGTGCCGAAGCGCGGCACGACAGCTCTGTCAAGCGCAGCGCGCGCAGTGATGTCCGGCTGCGCAACGACCTGCTGGTTGAACGGAGCGCTTGTTGATGCGACGTCTTGTTCCCCACCAAACCCGCGGCATGGCGGCGCTCACCATGGTGATGGTGCTGTTCCTGATCATGGCCATGGTGGCCGCGTACACCAACCGCAACCTGGTTTTCGAGCAGCGTACCGCGGCCAACAGCTACCGCAGTGAGCGTGCGTTGTCCGCTGCAGATTCTGCAGTCGACTGGGCGTTGTCCATGCTCAACGGCGGACAGGTCGGCACTGACTGTGAGCTGGATTCCAACGCCGCCAGCAGCTATCGAGACACGTTGCTGGCAGTCGATGGAGACGGTCGGCTGACCCCGCGAATGGGACCAGCCAACCTCATCCTGTACTCGGGATGTATCAATGTGGATGGGATCTTGACTTGCGGCTGCCCCACCACAGCGCAACCCGCAGTCACGGTGGCCAGTGCAGTAGACCCACCCGGTAGCGCTTTCCGGGTCAACTTTTTCCAGCCCGGCGCGCAGTCGCGTGCAGGTGCCATCGGGCTCAACGTCCAGGGCTGCGGTACGCCCGGCCTGGATGGCGGCGCCTGTGTGTCGTCGGCGGTGCCGCAGGTGGATGGCCTGGCCCGTGTGATCGTTACCTTGGGCATGGTGCGCGCTTTGCCGTCGGCACCGGCGGCGGCGCTCACTGCTGCCGATTCGGTGAACGCGGCAGGGCAGGAGTTGCGCATCGGCAATCCCGATGCCCTCACCGGTTTCACGGTGCACACCGGCAACGGCATCAATGCGGCCACCACCCGGTATGCGGTACCGGCCGGCTCGGCCGGTACAGGCGTGATCGACAACGACCCCAATCTGCGCGAACGCGTCTTGACCAACCTGGCCCAGGTCGGCACCACAGCCGACACCATGTTCATTGCCACCTTTGGCATGGATGGGCCCAGCTACAGCCGTCAGCAAGCCGTGGTGCGCAAGACCTGCGACACCCCCTGCGACATGACCGATCTGGACTTCATGCTGGCGATGTTTCCGGGACGCACCTTCTGGTTCGACGGTGACCTGAACATCAATGCCGCCACCGGCCACCCATCCGGAACCATCGGCACGGTCGGCAAGCCGGCCCTGGTGATCACCACGGGCACACTGACCGTGCAGGCCGCCAATCCGATGTTCGGGCTGTTCTATGCCAGTGCCATCAACTGGAACGCTGCCGGCGCCACGGTTCGCGGCGCGGTGATCTCGGCCAGCAACTTCAACGCCACAGCCAATACCACCATCACCTACGACCCCACCGTGATCAACACCCTGGTGACGGCTTACGGCAATTTCGTACGCACGCCCGGCAGCTGGAACCGCCCGTCGTTCTAATCCCATGCGCGGCACACCTTTCAAACTTCAAGGCCGCTCAGCCGGTGTCTCGCTGGTCGAGGCGCTGGTGGCCCTGGCCGTGATGTCCTTCGGCATGCTGGCTCTCATCGGCGTGCAGAGCACGATGCGCATCAACACCGACTTGTCGCGCCAGACCACCGAGGCCGCGCGCATTGCATCGGAAGACCTGGAGTCGCTGCGCCTGTTCAACGATGTTCGGACGGTACCGGGCCAGTTCACGCCGTCGTGGGCCGAACTGACCGGCGCAGCCGGAGTCGTGACCCTGCCGAGCAACACCGGCAACGTGACGTTCACACTCAACCGGCAGCTCACGGCCTTTCCAACGCGGCCCGCCGATATGGTGGCTCGCAACATGTTGGCGGCCCAGGCCAACATCGCTCAAACCACCGTCACCTGGAAGGATCGCACCGACGAGACCCGTACCGTGCGCCTGCAAGGTGTGGTGGCTGCGGCGGCGCCGGCCTTGTCCGGCCTGCTCATGCTGCCGCCGTTCTCGGGCGAGACGGCGCGCCGCAACAATCGCCACGTGTCGATCCCGGTCAACGCCCGCGACCTGGGCAATGGCAGGAGTGCCTACAAGCCCTCCGCCAGCAGCATGGTGGTTTGGGTGTTCAACAACCTCACCGGCCAGATCAGCCAGCGCTGCACGGCAGTCTCGGCCGCCCAGGCCGACATCACGGCCGATCTGGTGGCCGAATGCCCCGCCATCGGCAACGGCAGCCTGGTGTCTGGGCATGTCCTGTTTCACCTCGCCAACCCGCCTTTGGGTGGATTCACGGCGGCGCAGGCCGAAAACCCGCAAGGCATCCCCACCGGCGAGACACCGGCCTTGGCGACGACGCCGCTGGGCATCGATTTCCTCACCCGAGTGGGTCTCGCCTCGCCGTTCACCGAGTGCTTTTCTTCGGCGGCCTACATCTCGACAGCCACCACCAGCCCGCGACCGAACGCGATCGCCTACGACTGCCTGGTGTTCAGTGAATCCACCTCGGGCTGGGGCGGCAAGCTGGACGTTGCGGTGTCGGTCTCAGGCTGGTCCGTCACCACCAACCCGGCAGCGGATGAAACGGCGCGGCGCTACCGGGTCTGCCGCTACACGCGTGCCACCACCGCCTACACCGCCAACCGCGACCACCCCAAGACCTATTGCAAGACCGAAGCTGATGCCTGCACCACCATCAGCCGGGTGACGCACAATCTTCCCAACCAGAACTTCCTGGTGCTCGCTGCCAACGGCATCTGCCCGACCGATAGCGACGACAGCACAGCGACCGGGCAGGACTCGTTCATCAACGCCAACACCCTCAGCCACCAGCCCTCGTGACCTCCCTGTTGTCAGCCGCTGATCACTGCCAGTTGTTGCGGTCGATCGAGTTGGCTGAAGCCGCCATCGGGCTGTCGGAGCCCAATCCACGGGTCGGGTGTGTGCTGCATGACGCCCATGGGCGCCTGGTGGGCGACGGCCACACCCAGCACGCAGGCGGCCCGCACGCCGAGGTGATGGCCCTGCGCGCGGCCCAATCGGCTGGGGCCGATCTGCGCGGCGGTACGGCCTGGGTCAGCCTGGAACCCTGTGCCCACCATGGGCGCACCCCCCCTTGCGCCGAAGCGCTGGTGGCCGCCGGCATTGCGCGCGTGGTGGTGGCTCTGCAGGATCCGTATCCGCAGGTCGCAGGTCGCGGCATCGCCTTGCTGCGTGCGGCCGGCGTGCAGGTCGATCTGGCCGAGCCCGGCCCGGTCACACAGGCCGCACAGGCCCTGAACATCGGTTTTCTGTCGCGAGTGCAGCGCGGACGCCCGTGGGTGCGCATGAAGCTGGCGGCGTCGCTCGACGGCCGCACGGCCCTGCCCGACGGCAGCAGCCAGTGGATCACCGGGCCGGCAGCGCGCGCCGACGGCCAGGCCTGGCGCCGCCGCGCAAGTGCCGTGCTCACCGGCATCGGCACCGTGCGCGATGACGACCCTCGCCTTGATGTGCGCGAATGGCCCATCGCGCGGCAACCGCGCCGCGTGATACTTGATTCGGGCTTTGCCACACCCGCCACGGCACGCATCCTGACCCCGCCTGGTGACGTGCTGGTGGTTGGCGCGGCCGAGAACGACAGCGCCCGACAGGCCTTGCATGCCGTGGGCGCCCGCACCCTGCGGCTGCCCGCGCCCGACGGCCGTGTGGATCTGCCCGCGCTGCTGCAGCGCCTGGCGGAAGAAGGTGTGAACGAGCTGCACATCGAAGCCGGCGCCACGCTCAACGGCGCCTGGCTTGCGGCCGACCTGGTGGACGAGTTGCTGCTGTACCTGGCCCCCAAGCTGCTGGGGCCGGGCCGCGATCTGGCGGCCATGCCAGTGCTGGCGCAGCTGGCTCAGGCCCGGCCCTGGCGCTTCATTGAATCGAGCCTGGTGCAAGACGATCTGCGTGTGCGCTTGCGCCGCGAGGGCCGCGACGACTTCTTGCGCTGAGTGCAGCGCTCCAGGCCAGGCCACCGCCCCTCACGGACGGCAAACCCTGGCTTGCCACGTCGCCCCGCACGGGCGTCAGCGCCTCAGCCGGCGTGGTTGCGGCAGACCGCCGGCTGGCGGTACTCGCGGCCCACCACGGCGCGGGCATAAAGGTAGTTCGAGCGTGCGCGGTCGCTCAAGGCGTCCAGGTTCACCTGCCCCCGGCTGTCGCAGGGGAAGGCCAGGCCCCGCCCTTCGACAAACAGCGACTCGAAACGCAGTTCGAAACCACTCACCGCCTGCGCACATTCTTCTGCTTGGCTCATCACGATCTTCCAGTCATCGCCGAAGCGTCGGCGGATGCTGCAAGACTAGGCGCCGATCGGCGATTGCGCCTTGGACGGCGGCCGGCGCCGCATGTCGGCGCTTGGCGCGACGGCGTGTCGGACAAATTCCGATGCCTGCGCTGGGCAAGTGCACGACGGGCTGCGCCCGACTGAACACACAGCGCCCCGGCCAGCCCAGCCCAGGCTGCCACCGATGGTGGCCTCCGGTGCGCCCATCGGGTCGATTCCGATGGCAGGCGGCAGTACCTGGCGCTGAAAGAGAAAAAGCCGCTGCAGGCTTTTGGCCTGCAGCGGCTTCTCAAAACGTTGGCGGAGTGGACGGGATACCCTCTCTACGCCGCTAAGCCGTTGATTCGACTGCCGTTTTTGGAACGACGGTGTAGCTTAAGCCTACCGTAGACGGGGTAGCAAATCAAGCGCTACCGTCGCAGGTTTGTCGCAAGACAATTCCCGGCCAAACGGTAGTCTATCAAGACTCCGGAGGGTACTGCGCCGACCCATTCCAGTAGGACGTTCTACGCAGGTGAGTAAACAGCTTCGGCATGCCGGCGCTCAGCCCGTCGGCCTGCCCGGGAGCACAGTCACACACACTGCAATGCCCATCACCGACACCCTCTTCTGCACCTGTCTGTACTTCGCTAAAGGCTCTGGCTTGAGCAGCCACCGTCTCCCACCCCCAACGCGTGCTCCTTTCGCAGTGCCTGTCTGCTCAGAGTCATTAGCGGGCTAGGTAAGCCAGTCGTGCTCGAAAACCTTGGCCCAGTCATCTGGGCGAGCGTCTCCGTGGGGCTCACTGTGCTGAAGGAACACCCGCCGCCAGTTGGCACGCACGTACGCCCTGGTGTGCTCGACGACCGCCCATGCCTGGGCCTCATCCAACTTGGCAAGTTGCTTCCCGGCTGCCACAAGGTTCGCACGGGTCGCCGCCCGTGAGGGCCTCTGCCCAGTGATGTCCATCCTGAACGCCGGAACGCCCTTCCGTTCGAAGAAGGGGAGTACGTCGTAGAGCGGGGACAGTTCCCAGTCACCGAGGCCGAGCTGACGCAGGCTGGTGTTCCACGGGTGGTCGTCGGTATTGCCGACCACCGCGTTCAGCACCACGCGGGCATAGAGCTCGACAGCGTCACCAGGACGCTTGAGCTTGGACCGCAGCTTCACATAGCTGCGCTTGGCATCTTCAACGTCGGAGCCTGGAACCAGGTCCAGCGCCGTTGCCGCGCTCACGCAGTGAAAGACTGGCCCCTTCAGCCCCGCGCCGCGGTCGAAGCGGTCGATGCTCAAAGCGGGTGCGTCGTTGAACCACTCGACCTTGTGCGCCGGGACCCGTATGCCCAGCTCCGATGCCAAAGTCAGCGCGGTAGCCTCGGCCACCACAGTGTCGGCGCGTTCCGAGGACTGCGCAAACTTGAGCAACACCGGCTTAGGCCTATCGCCGTCGCCTGGGTCGACGTAGAGCGACACCTTCGGGCGCTCCCCGCCCATTGCTCCGGACGACGAGTCTCTCGAAGATTCCGCGAGCGAGGCCTTGGTGACCGACTTCACAGCATCGTTGAGGGCGTCGAAAGCATCGGGCTTGTCGTTGAGATTGCCCACGAACAAAGCCCCGAACCCGTCTGCCGGCGCATACAGCAACCGCTCCCACCACCCCCAGGGCTCATCGCTCTTTGCAGCATCGGCTCCAAGGAACGAGGCTGCTCGCTTCTTCAGTGCGTCCAGCGACCACCCCGATAGCGCCACATCGCAGAAAACCGGGAATGGCACAGAGCCGACGCGCGTGAATGCCGCACGTTGTTTGTTGCGAATGCCCGTGGGGTCCAGCTCCCAGGCGTCCTTGCCCAGCGCCAGGTAGTCCGGGTCGAAAAGGAACTCCCAGCGAGCTTCCTCCTGGGTGAGCTCCCCTATGCGTACCGGCCAACGCTCTTGCGTTTGCGGATTCAGGGTCCACCGATAGACGGGGGCGCGACGAGTCATGGCACGGCCTTCTTGCGCCGCGAGCCAATGCGGGACAAGCCGCTGCGGGCGGCCTCCTGAAACGCCGAGTCTTGTGCCGCCGTTGCAAGGGCGGACTGCAGGCTCGTGTCATCCAGTGCCCAGAGCAAGCGGGCGACATCAACAAACCGCGAAGCCAGCGTGCCAGCTTCGATAGCCATCAAGGTTTGTCGACTGATGTCCGCCCGCTCCGCCAGTTCAGCTTGGGTAAGGCCTCGCGCAAGACGCATCACGCGCACGCGCATTCCCACCTCAGCCACGAACTGGGTGATTTCGTACGGTTCCGAGGCGGGGTCTCTGCTTTTCATAGAAGTATCTAAGTATAGACCTTATCTCCACAAATGTTAGTTCATGTCAACTTCTAGAGCGAAGCACATGGTTTGCAAACCCCCTGGGCGGCATCACTGGCTCGACGTACTGGAGCACGCACTGAGCACGATGCCCTGCCCACTGTCAAAGAGGGCCGTCCTTTGAGGCCTGACGGGCGCACCACGCTCCCGACCCGAAGTGCCCCTCCCGTGGTGCCCCTCCCGTGGTGCCTGTCCCGTGGTGCCTACACCTTCCAGGAGCAACAAAACTTGGAGGAAGAACATGTACACGACACTCAACAAGATTCGCGCAAAGCGACCCTGCAGCTACGGCTGGGAAAAGCTGCTCCGTCATTTGGGGAAGACTCAAGCTGACGATGAGCCGCTCAACATTGCAACCGTACTCGACAGCAACGGACTCGCTGACGCGCTCTGGTGCCTTAGCGCAGTAGAGGGCCACGACCGTGAGATTCGGCTGTACGCCGTCTGGTGCGCCCGTCAGGCGCAGCACTTGATGACCGACGCTCGCAGCATCAACGCGCTGGACGTTGCCGAACGATTCGCGAACGGACTCGCCAGCCCCGAACAACTTGCCGTTGCAGGGGCGGCGGCAGGGGCGGTACGGGCGGCGGGATGGGCTGCAGCGGCGGCGGCATGGGCGGCGGCAGAGGAGGCGGCATGGGCGGCAGGGGCGGCGGCAAGGGAGGCGGCAGAGGAGGCGGCATGGGCGCAAGCCCAGACGGCCCAGTCCGCCAAGCTCCGCGAAATCTGCCAGTCGACGTCAGCACCGGTACCCACCGCTCGACCGCACTACGAGGCAAGCGCAACCGACGCAGTCTCGGAAGGCGGCCTGACAGACTGAAGAGCACCGAGTCCCTCGGAGCAGCCATGGCTGCTTCGATGGCAGGCAGCACATTGATTGATGCCCCCGCGCCGCAAGGTGGTGTCCACCTATTCATTGGTGGACACCTATGCATCCCAATTCAAAGTCTCGGCGGCGCCACAGTACCGAGCTCAAGGCCAAGGTTCTGGCCGCCTGTGCCGAACCGGGTGCGTCGATATCCGGGGTCGCGCTGGCGCATGGGCTGAACGCCAATCTCGTTCGCAAGTGGCGCTCGGGTCGCGGCACCAAGCGTGACAGCATGCCCGCTACATCGGCGACGAGCGGCGCAGTGACCCCGGCACCGTCAGGCGCGGCCGCCGAATTCGTTGCCGTCGAGATGCCCGCACCGTCCAAGGCCGTGTCGCGTACCGCGGTCGCACCCAGGGAGCCGGCGCCGATCGCCGAGCCGTTGATCCTGGTCGAGCTTCGCCGCGGTCCGCTGCACCTGAACGTGCGCTGGCCGACCGCTGCGGCCGAGGACTGTCGGTCCTGGTTGCGCGAGCTGAGCTCGAGCCTGCTCAAGTGATCCGCATCGATCAGCTCTGGCTGTGCACGGCCCCGATGGACATGCGCGCTGGCGCCGAGCGGCTGATGAGCTGCGTCGTGCAGACCACCGGCGCGGCCCGCGCCCATCACGGCTACCTCTTCGCGAACGCGCGCGCCACGCGCATCAAGCTGCTGGTGCATGACGGCTTCGGCGTGTGGTGCGCAGCGCGGCGACTGAACGCAGGTCACTTCGCCTGGCCGCGCGAGGCGACGGCGGCGCCGCTGTCGTTGACGCAGAGCCAGTTCGACGCCTTGATCGTGGGCCTGCCCTGGCAGCGTCTGCCAGAGATGAGCGTGATCACGCGGATGTGAGGCTCGGGGCCCGGCGTTGACAGGACATCCGCCAGTGGCGCGGGCTCGCGCGTCTTGGCAAGATGCCTCGCATGCTCGGCATGCGTGACCTCAAGCCTCAGGACCTGCGGGACCTGTCCCCAGAGGCCCTCACGACACTGGCCGTGCAGATGCTGGGGCACATCCAGCAGCAGGCACAAGACCTCCAGGCCCAGCAAACGCTGATCCAGCGCAAGGACCGCGACATCGCCTGGCGCGACGCGAAGATCGAGAAGATCACGTTCGAGCTGGCACGGCTGAAGCGCTGGAAGTTCGGCGCCAAGAGCGAGGCGATGACCGCCGAGCAGCGTCAGATGTTCCAGGACACGCTGCTGGAGGACGAAGCCGACCTGGAGGCGCAACTCGCCGCCCTGCAGGCCGCGCTGCCCAAGACGCAGCCCAAGCCCAAGGACGCGCCCCGTCGTCCGCGGCGTCAGGCGCTGCCCGAGCATCTGCGGCGTGTCGAGCACCACCACGAGCCCGAGGACACGACCTGCACGACACCGGACTGCGGCCGGCCAATGACGCGCGTGGGCGAGGACGTGAGTGAACGCCTGGACATCGTGCCGGCGGAGTTCTTCGTGCACCGGCACATCTACGGCAAGTGGACCTGCCGCTGCTGCCAGCGTCAAGGCATCGAGCACCTGGTGCAGGAGCCGGCCGAGCCGCAGATCATCGACGGCGGCATCGCTGCCAGCGGGTTCGCGGCTCACATCCTCATCAGCCGCTTCGTCGACCACCTGCCGTACTACCGCCAGGAGACCATCAACGCCCGGTCCGGCGTGCACACGCCGCGCTCGACGCTGGCGCGCACCGCCGGCAATGCCGGTGCCGCGCTGTTCCCGCTGTTCGAAGCCCTCAAGCGCTTCGTGTTGAGCTGCCCCGTGCTGCATGCCGACGAGACGCCGGTGGCGATGCTGGACCCCGGCGCGGGCAAGACCAAGCGGGCCTACATCTGGGCCTACGCGCGCGGCGAATTCGATGCCCAGCAAGGTGTGGTCTACGAGTTCTGCCTGGGTCGAGGGTCGCAGTACCCGGTGGCCTTCCTGGGCCCATCGACACGACAGCAAGGTCGCCGGGCTCGATGAAGGAGGACCAGCCGGCGTGGCAAGGCACGCTGGTGTGCGACCAGTACGGCGGGTACGACGCCGTGCTCGACAGGCGCGTGTACCCGCAGCGCATGGCTGCTCATTGCGCGGCGCATGCCAGGCGCAAGTTCGACGAGCTGATCGGCACCAGCGAGGTCCAAGGAGGCGATCAAGCGCATCGGCTGGATCTACCACGTCGAAGGCCAGTTCGAGGGGATGGACGCGCAGCAGCGCCAGGCAGCGCGGGAACAACTGACCCGGCCGCTGTGGAAGGAACTGCACGTCTGGCTCAGGCTGGAGCGCGGCCGCGTGCCCGACGGCGGCTCCATCGCCGCGGCGATCGACTACAGCCTGAACGCCTGGGATGCGCTGACGCGGCACCTCGAAGACGGTGCGGTGCCGATAGACAACAACTTCATCGAACGGCAGATCAAACCCTGGGCCATGGGCCGCAAGGCATGGCTGTTTTGCGGCAGCGAATTGGCCGGCCAACGCGCAGCGATCGTCATGAGCCTGGTGCAGTCCGCCAAGCTCAATGGGCATGACCCATGGGCCTACCTGCGCGCCGTGCTGGAGCGGCTTCCCAGGCATCAGAACAGCCGCATCGAAGAGTTGCTGCCGCACCGGTGGCGAAAACCAAACACATGATCGCTGGTCGGCGAGAACGCTGTCAGCTCAGCGGCTTGTCGTCACGGGGGACGGCGGGTCGCTCACTGTCAGTCGGCTGTTCAACGTTCGGAACAAGACGGTCCAGCGGGAGGCGCTGGTGAAGTTTGACCTGATGCGGAGCGGCTCCGACGTGGTGTCGTACAGCGGGCCGGAGCTTCGCCAGCCCGACGGCTTCACATTCATGGCGCTGGTGAACATGACGCGCGACTTCCGCGTAGGGACCGCCGTCGCTTTTGAGCCATCAGTCCTTTGCAACGCACTCGTCGGTTATTACGACACTCGCTCCCGCCTGCAGTTGAAGGAGTCCATCAAGCGGCTGATGCAAGCTGTGATTACCTTCCCCGACTTCAGCGTACAACTGGCGCAGAAGTTCCTTCACCCCGCCCGTGGGATGTGGTCAGTTGCGCTCGACCCTCAGATTGTTCGGCTCTTTGGGGCGTCGAACTACATCTGGCTCGACCTTCAACTCCGCAGGGAACTGACCGAAGGTCTGGCGACGTGGCTCTACGGATACATCCGTGGGCAAAGTTACTTGAATCCCACCAGGCTCGAACTGCTCCATGAGGCCTCGGGCAGCGACGCCAAGTCCGTTGCGGCGTTCCAAAGGTCCTTGTATCCGGCGCTGCGCGAGCTCACAGAGCGCGGAGTTCTCGAGCCCGGAGCTCGGGTCCAGGACGGTGTCCTCCATTGGAGGAGGACACCACGCGCTCAGGGGGCATAGGGCGGGCCCATGTCTTTCCTGCTGTTGCCGACCTTCTGCCATGAAATGACTGAATGCCTCGGGCTGACGCGCCGAGTCATTTCTCATCGCCGCCGACAGAAGACTGACGAACGAGTCGAGCGCCGACTGGTGCTGCGATTGCCTCATTTCAGGGAGACCGTTTTTCCGTACCGCGCTAGGTATTCGACCTTATGGAGGGGTCTCGAACCTTGCAAGGTCCGCTGCGTTGCGTCCCGTTGCCGACTTGCCCATGTGAAATGGCTGACTGGCTGGTAGGCTTGTTCCCCTACTTGCCGAGTTGCAACAGTGAAATGACTTACCCAGACAGTGAAATGACCGAACGGAATCGCCGTAAGTAACTGTCGCAGTTGAGGTTTTCGGCTTCTCTCCTTAATCCTTATTGGACCGAGGAATCGCGTCCTTGCCGAGGCAGGTGGGCTTCTCACGGTGGCTGAGCGCCTTCAGACGCCAGCCCTTTCAGAGGCGGCTGCCCTACCTGAATTGAGCAATCGCGCTGGCCATGGCAGGAGCTCTTACCCAACCTAGTCTTACAGCCGTCCCCGGGAAGGGAAACGCTCCGTGAGCTTGGTGCACCGCTGAAGCGGTTCAGTTGGCGCCTCGGGCAAGGGCGAGGCCTTCAACCTCTGCGATACGACGGCGGTGTTGGCGGCTAGGCCAGGTACCCGGGGCGCTTGCCGCGGCTCCTCCAGCGCGGCAATGCCTTCTGCGAGCTCGTCGAATGGACCTTACTCGATACCGTGGCCAGCTATCGGAAGAACGTGCCAATGACTGTTGACGAGCACAATGCGCGCCTCGACGCTGCGGCTCAGCTTTGGGAAGCTGGCGAGTCTCCCGAGGAACGCCTTGCGACTGCGCTCGCTATCGACATGAAGTTGGAGCCGACGCCTCGTCCTGCACTACCAAGTCAGGCTGGCGCGCCGACAGCTAAGTCCGAGAGCTAACTTCGGCTGCGCCTTGGCCGTGTAGGCGCAGAGCCCTCTCCGGGACTCAGGGAGGCACCCAGCTTGGCCAGGCGACTCCGCATCGGAATCAGGCTGCAGACGCCTCGGCTTCTTTGCCGATGAGCTCAAGGGCCTGGAGCTCAGCGTCGGAGACCTTGCCGTACCGGCGGCGCACCTCAAATGCCGACACGAAGAGCTTCTCGTGGTCGGGCACTTTGCTGTCCGCCGCCACATCGGCGAAGACCTCGTCAACGACTTTGCAGGCCTCCAAGAGAGAGCGGACAACATACCAAAGTCCCCCCTCGGCGTACCAGGCAGGCATGTCCGCAGCGAAGAGCTCAATTGTCCGCCGCTCGTAGGCCGTTCCGTCGGTCGCCCCCGCCTGCTTCAATGCCTTCTTGCGGTGGTCCCGCCGACGGGTGACCTCCGCCTCGGTGCCTTGATGACGCCACGCTCGGCCATCGCACGAGTCACGACATCGCCTGAGGAACACAGCCGCCTCACCAGCGCGGTGCGTAGCAAGACGCGGGTGAGCTCCCGGGAGCGCACCAACACTTCAGTCTCTTTTCCAGCGCGCACATTTCGGATGGTCGTCAGCAAGGTGCCGGGGCTCGCGGCGGCAACGGCCGCATCGGTGTTCCACTCCAGGTTCAAAGTTCCGTAAGCCTCGGGGTGGGCGAGCCTCTGACCCGCCCCCTCGGTTGATTCCGCATCTGCGGGCCAGCACCCCTTCAGCACCAGCTCGCGTATCAATTCATCAGTGGTCATGACATCCATCATTGCAGCAGCTAGCCCGTTTGTCTGCGGGTTCTGGAAGTACGTTGAACTCAGCATCCAGATGCGCAAAAGAGGAGAGCCGGCCATGGCCGGCTCTCCATTTGGGCAGCTTCTTCTATGTTGACCAATATTTAATTGGTCTCGTAGGAAGCCTAAAGGCGGCTAACTGCCACAGGTCTGAAGTTGTTCAACGCACGCTGCGCAACAACAACTCTGGCGCGACAGTGGAAACGCGTGCCACGGCATCGCCAATCGCTGAGACAGCGTCGAAGTGGTACGCGAACTGCAGGGACAGGTGGCCCATGACCACCTGCCCTTCCAGCGAGGAGCGAAGCTCGCTCGCATCCAGGCGCTTTCTGGCATCGTCCACCTTGGTACCCGCAGGCACCTCGTAAACCAAGGTGAATCGGGCGACAGGCGGACCGCCAGGAGAAGCAGCTTCTGCGTCCCCCGCAAATCTGGCATCACCTTCCACATCCCTGGAACTCGCGGGACCGCTATCCTCGCCCTTCATGATTGTCGCAAGTCCACGGCGATAAGCGCCTGCTTGTCTGTGCTCAGAATGCGGCGCAGCAGCACTGCCGGAAATTTCGTCATCGTTCGGTTTCAAAACATCTCTCCAATGGATAGATTGGCGCTCGTGTTTATGGCGGGCAGGTCGGTTTGTCTTCCTGCCCGACAAGGCAAGTCACACGCGCCGAAAGGACTTGCCGAGCAAAGCGGTATGCGGCGCTGAAGCTGCGACCAGAGCTGGCAGGTCGATGTCTTCAGCAAGTTGCCGAAATGGCTTGAGGCAGCGAACTTTCAGAGCCGCTTGAATGACTTGCCCAAGAGTTCACCCATGCGCTTGTTGCCATCGGACGAGGTGAAGCGCGCGTAGTGCTTCTCCACGGTCGCCGGTCGGTCGTTCAGCACACGCGCCACTGTCTGGATTTCCCCAGGGGCGGCCTTGATGATTGACGAGCCAATCAGATGCCTGAACGCCTGCGTGCCGACCCCGGGGCAATTCCACAGGTATTTCTTGGTCAGCCAGAAGATTCGCTTGCTCAGGTCGTTCCATGGAACATGCGCATTCCATTTTTCAGCCAGTCCTTTGGCCTTGACCAGGAACAACAAGTCGCACGGGCTGCGCAGAAGCAACGGCCGGTGCTTGAAAAGGTATCGCTCAAGGTCCGCCCAAACAGACGCATGAACCTCGGCGTCGTAGTCGAGGTCGCCTGCAGCGCCTTTTGCGTTCTTGAAGAATGGGGTCCGCCATCGGATGTGCCAAGAACCATCGTTCTTCTGGTACAGGTTGCCCGTGTTGTCCGGACGCCAGGTCATGTGCGCAATATTTCGGTGGCGCAACGGATTGGAGGCAATCAGCTTGACCATAACCAGGTCGCGCGACCAGACCGCTTCGCGCCGGGGATTGCCGATGGGACGATTCGCCCGCATCCTTTGGACCATATCTACCAGAGCCTCCATCGGCTCCGGCAAGTTGAGAACACCATTCAAGGGCTCGAATGGGTCCCGGTGCACCTGAATTTGTCCGCGCAAAGATTGCGTCAGCCGACGGCAGTACTTCATCTGCCGCTCGCACATGTCGACCCAGTCACCCTTCTGGAACCGCTCCGGCAGAGTCGCCTTGAGCCAAGGCGACTGCGGGAAGTACCCCTCCACCGGGCGCACCAAGGACATCAACCAGCCTAGGAACTCGGGCACATACGTCGTGTGCGAACCCCCTGCCCGCTTCTTCCGCCATTCCAGGTACTGGACGAGGTAGTCAGGAACAACAATCCAGGCCAGCGTGTGCAGTTCGCTCTCGGGCAGACCTGCGCCGCCGTCCTCAACAGACAGCTGGAGCCAGCCGAGGTAGCTCGCGACCTTTGCCCAAACGGCCTGGGCGGACGCAACTTCTTTGCCGCCCAGGTATCGGTACCAAGTACGGTCTGTCTTGCGGCCCATAGGCAACGGCGACATGCGCCACTGGCCCTTCGCGCTCCGCTCGAGGTCCGGTACCAGCGCGGTCTTGTAGACCATCAGGTCGTGCCACTGCTGCCGCAGCGGTGAGTCCGGCCCTGGCACGAACCAATACTCGTACTTGGTGAGCTTCCCCAACCGGTTTCGGTATTCAATCGCTGGCGCCTCGCCTAGGTCCGGCTGCAGCCTCGAGGGGTGCGCAACGCCCGAAAGCTTCCACAACTCCCCGCGCTCCATGCCGAAGTAGTTCTCGACGCGGTGCACGTAACGCGAGCTCGATGGCCGCGGGACCTTACCGTGCATCCAACCCAGCATCATGTCGTATGGCACCTGACTCATGTTGGCTACACGTTTGATGCTGTGGCCAGAGAGCAGCGTCTTCAGTTGCTGAACGAAAGGCGTCGGCTTCTCGGCGTCCAGCGCTCGAGTGGTGTCGTCCTCCTGAACCATCTGCCGAAGTGGAGTCAACGCCGCACGGGTGTTGGTCAGGTTGCGCTGCTTTCGTCCGGACTCGCGCAGCACTTCAAGGAACTGTTCCAGGCTATCTGGAAACTCGGAACGCATCTCTTCTCCGACTACGTCGTCTTCAGAGATGTGGTTCGCGCGAAGGACCCCCCGAAGAGCGGTAGCCCTGTTGGCAGCGGTGTTCGGGTTGAGTTGCTTGGTGGTGACGAAGTAGTTGAGCTTCTCCAAGAGGTCCTGATAGGTCAGCGGCGTCGGCTTCATTGCAGTCTTTCGAGCCCGTGCCGCACGCTTGGACGCCGTCTGCGAAGCAGGTAGAGACGACGGGACGAAAAACCTGCTAGCTTGGTAAGTTGTTGATTTCATTACCGAACCTCGTAGCCAGCCACTTTTGAAAGGAAGTTGGTAGGTGGCATACATGCAGGTAGTTCGCAGAGCGAAAAAAGCGTTGCGGCACAGGCAGTTATCGCATCGCCTGTCCTATAGCGAGCCGTTTTATTTGCTGCACCGCTCGAAACATGGCCATTTCGGTGCATGGGTGGATGAGCTTTTCGTCCAAGCATTCAATCCATCCAGTGACCCCCGCTTTGTCGCCATCGCTACACGGTTCAGCTACTTTTACAAGGACACCCGATGGACAACAAGTTCGATACCTGCAGCACGCTGCACACAACCCTGCAGCCGATACCGGGCTCTGTCTACGACTGGCACCTAAATACCGGCAGGCTGGGAAGCTACCGCGACGGAATGAATTCACGAGTTCACGCCATCACCACGAACGACGTTGAGGTACCGGAAGCAGTGTTCAAGGTGACATGCTGCGTACCAACGCTCTCGCTCTACGAGCAAATCGGTACCGTGCGAACCAGTAACCGACGGGTTTCTGGACTACCCACAGTCCGGGAGCACTTCGGCAGTTGTGCCCAAGATGCAAACAGCTTCTTTTTCTTTGGTTTTCAACTCGACCGCCTTCGGGAGGCCCGTTCACCGCAAGAGCGCCAACAAGTCCAAAGCCTCATCGCGGAAGTGCAGCGCATTCAGAAGGACATCGGTGCAAAGCATGCCTGGCGCAGCCAGTGGGTGATTGACAGCAAAGTTGCCCGGCAGTTGGCCCGATACAACTTCATGGGCCTGAGCGCAGCGTTCGAACTGACGGCTGATGTCATCGAGGAAACGCACGCAGTCCTGGACCTGGAGCAGGCAGGGAACATCCTGTTCGACAGGTTTGGCTATGTGTGCCTGGCGGACCCTGTCGCGCAGACCTTTAGTTGCTGAGCGCGGCTAAGCCGTTTGATTCAAGCCCACTCCATTCGTTGGAGTGGGCTTTTTCTTGTGATTCGCCAACTTCCAGAAACGATGGCGCCTGTATTACAAACGAAGAAGCGGCCCCAAAAGGGGCCGCTCGGTTCTGAAATTCAGAGTTCTCAGGCGAGGCAGAAGCCTCGCCACTGGATACATCTTGAAGTGGAAGGTGTTGGCGACGGACACAGTGCCGAGTGTGCTGGTGCACGAACAACCCCGGCAGAAAGGCAACTGGCGGAAGTATTTACCAGTTGTCAAGCCGCCTAGTTCGTGACTACGGTGCCACCAGCAGCCCAGTCAGCCTTTCTCCTTCAACGTACCCACAGGATACCCGTTTGATTGAACAGGTAGGTGCCCTGCACAGCAACTGTCAGGCCGTTAGTGGTGCTATTCCCGGCACGGCTGAAGACCAGACCTCCGTTGCCCGCTTGTTGAGTTCCTCCTGAACAGGCGGCATGCTTCATGGAGCTCAGCCCCAAGTAATATGTTGGCGAGCTGCATCCGTCACTGTTTTGAGTTGCGGTGTCCCAAACAGGGCTGGGCGAGTACGTAGTTGTGTATTTCAGGCAATTTCCAGTTGCGGTTGCATTTGCGGCAAATACGCAACTTGTTGAGAAGTAACTTTTAACCGAGCCACTTGTCAGGCGGAAGCCTGTGGGATGGCCACTCTTTGCAGCATTGATAAACGCGTCGCTGACCTTTCCCGTTGCTGTGAGCCCCGAACCAGTCCAAGCAACCGCTGCGGGATTCGCGTGGTTTCTATTGCTGACGGACACGCCAACAACCATCGTCCAGCCCCCTCCGTCGGCGGTCATGTCACAGGTAACATCCGTGGCTGACTGCCCGAGGGGTCTGATTCGATACACTCCATCACCAGTCGCCCCTGTATATTGATAAGACCCGGTGGAGGGATAGCGGTAGTCGTTGCAGCTACTGGCCAGCGAACCGTCAGCCCAAGCTTTGTAACCTGAGTACTGAACAATACCCCCGCCACCTTCCGAATACGGCGTCGTTGGAACAGTAAAGTTCGACGTGTACCGAGCAAGCCCCTTGGTAATACGCAAATCATCCAAGTATCCTTGATAGTGCTGCGACTCGGAACTATAGAACGCACCAATATGAAGGGGGTGCGAATCCTGTCTATTATGAGCGGTGGCTGCGACGGTTCGCACCAATGTACCGTTCAAGAATAACAAGACGTTGCTGCCGGACTGAGCAACGGCCACGTGTGTCCAACTATTTAGAGAGACGGCCGAGGGAGAAGTCCAGACTGTGCCTCCGGTCCAAAAGTACAGCTTACCTGTTCCTTTTTCCAGCCCAACTTCGTATGAAGCTTCTGGAGTGGCTCCCCAAGGCCTGCGAGAAAGGATAGTCCGGTATTTTGAGAAGTTGCCTTGCGGATACATCCAAAATTCTGCCGTCCAGTCACTTCCGCCAAGGTTTAGCGATACATCTGCGGGAACACTAAGTACTCCGCTGGCACCGTCGAAATAGATAGAGCCAGAGCCCATCTTGACAACGGATGTGTTGATGGATGCACCAGCCGAAGAAACCGTTACCTTCTTCTGAGGCATGCTGCTGTCGACCACTGCCGTACTATCCGCGGTGCCCTCTCCGCGTAGTAGCAGCGATGTTTGGGAAAAATTAGGGTCCACGGAAAGTACACCGCGTCCTGCCAATGCGACCCTTTGCAAGGCCAAACTTCCATACTTCACTTCAAGACTGGCGCCAGAGTAGGCTATCCCAGATGTTGGTGTGAAGGCGACGGTCACGGCACAGTCAGCACCCGTAGGTAGTGTTGTCGGGCAGTTGGTCGCCGCCGTAAAGGCGCTCGCAGGTGCGGTAATTTCAAGTGTCGTCAGCGCAACGTTGCCACTATTGCTTACCAACACGGACCTTTCGCCAGTGGAGCCGAGCGTGACATCACCAAAGTCCAGGGATGTTGCAGATAACGAGAAGGCAGGATTCGCCGGTTCTGCTGGTGGCTGCGCAGCGGTCGTAGCGCCAACAACTAGGCCGGGCTTGAGCTTCTTGAACTCGTACTTGGTTTGAGCCAAAACGGCCAGTGGCGACAGTGCTGTTGTGAGTACTGCGGTAAGGGCCACAGCTGCTCGAAGTGAATGAATTTTCATCGGTGGGAACCAGATTTGGAGAAGTGATACCCACCTATAGCGAGTTCGATTTTATTCCGTTCCAAAGTTGAAAATGCGTCGCACGTAATGCAGGCGATTGGCTTCTACAAAAAATGGGGGCAACTCGGCGAACACGTCTTCATCTTCGCCTTCTTATTCCTACTCTGCCCCCGGAATGCCTCTACGCTAGCGCTCTGCCTGGCCGACCGGTGGTTGCGAAAAATGAAGATGCTGAAGGTCCACCTCGTCGTATCGCAGCTTTCCGATAGCCTCAACCAGAATCGGGAACGGGTACTGCTTATCGCGGACTCTCATGTAGCCCTTGCCCGAGACACCCTTCTCCAGCCAGTGCCCGGTTAGAGCATCCTTCACCTCATCTGTCGCACCGCAGATGCCCAATTGCTGCTTAAACGAAAACCGATAACTGTGAAAGCATAGTCGCTCGTCGTCGAGACCAAGTCGGTCAAGAAAAGCAGAGTGCCACTTTCCGTATGCGTTCGAGAAGCGCTTGTACTTGTTGTCGTTCTTGAGGGAATGAAAGACCCGCTGGTGCCCTGCCCGCTTCTGGTTCTCCACGAAGTCCAAGAACCCACATGCAACGAGCTCCTGGTGAATAGGCACCAATCGATAGCTGCCCGAGGCCTTCAAGTGCTGCTGGGGGTCAAGGTCTGCAATCCGAATTGCCCACTCACCATTGATACGCTGAATGTCCTCGACCCTGAGCTGGCACAGCTCTTCAATGCGTGGACCAGCAAACATGCCCAGGAGAGGGCCCCAGTAGGCCACCTCAGAGCTCTGCCCTTCTGCGCGTTCCCCTCGGGTGTACATAGGCGACTCGAAGATGGTGCGCAGCTCGGCATAGTCGTACGAACGTCGCTGCTCGTGCGCGGGCGTCTCCGGAATCATGTCGAACTTGATGTTGTCGAACGGATTCCTGTCAAGTGAAACCAGGCCTTCGCTCATCCCATACCGTAAGAGCGTGGCGAGCCCGCCGATGCGATTTCGCACCGTCTCTCTCATGAGCTCACAGCTGGCCAGGTAGTCGCGATAGCCGAGGCCATGCTCGTCATGGTCAATTGCCACCACCGGAATTGCTCGGTAAAGCGACTCGAACTCGTCGACGAAGCCAAGGTACGTATCGCGTGTGCGGACCTCCGATTGCCCTTTCGCCCAGGCCTCATACAGGTCCATCAGCGTGGGCATGTCCCTCGGCGCCGGTGGCAGTCGCGCCGGCGTCTTGTGCATCTTTCCCCTGGCGCGGGCGAGCTGAGCTTCCGCAAGCTCGATGTCCTTGTTCATCAGCTCCCATAGAAACTGCCGCTTGACCTCCGACTCAGGCGGAGCGATGAGCCGCTCGAAGCTGAGCAAGTCGCCAGCCAGGTCCTCGACGGGCGAGAAGTCCTCGAACGCGCAGCACTCCCGGTAAGTCTCTATCCAGTCCTCGAGGTATTCGATGTGCTCGGCGCGCTCCTCTTTCGTCAGCTCCTTGCGATGCTCGTCGTCGGTCTGAAGGATTCCGTACTCATAGCGGCTGATGATGTACGGGATGTGCTCCGGCATCAGGTACTTCGTCGTTCCCTCGTCACGAGCCGCCTTCGGCACCTTCGGGTTGTCAGCTACTTTGGACAGTGCCCGGGCCACTCGCTGTTCGAAGCGCTGGTTCTCCTGTCCGAGCCTCTTGAGCGCAACGGACAGGTCGTCCGTGCTCAAGGACTTCCAGACCTGCTTGGCCTCGGCGAGACGCCCGCTGGCGTTGCGACCAATTGCAGCTGGGTACTTGCGCTTGAAGTAGTAGGTCCCGTCGCGCAAGAAGAGGTAGAGCGGCAGGGCGTCGGCACCTTGCTTGGCAGGTTCCGGCGGCAGAAGAAGCTGGGGGTTTTCAATGAACATGGCGAACTCTCACCACGTCGGATATCGACGCCTTGAGGCCAATCTTGATGGCTTTCCGGTGAACAGCCTGGATTTTCTGGCCAGCACTGGTCGAGCGGAAGAGGGTCAGATGGCCAACCTGTGCGCGCACGCACAGGTTTGGCGATGTCCTCAACGAACCAGGTTTTCGGCGACGCCCTCGTAGGGGTCCGCGACGTGCAGGTGCTCAATCTTCAACTCGTCGTACCGCAACGTCTTGATGGCCTCCACAAGCTTCGGGAACGGGTACTGTCGCTCCTCGGCCCGCATGTAGACCCGGCTGGCGTTGCTGTCGCTGGCCCAGTGCCCCGTCAGCGCATCCCGCACCTCGTTGTCGATGCCGCTGAGGCTGCACCGCTGCTTGAACAGGTAGCGGAAGGAGTGGTAGTCCAGCCGGCGGTCGCTCATGCCAATCGAGTCCAGGTAACGTCCAAACCACTTTCCCGGAGCGTTAGAGTAAATCTGGTTAGCGTTGACGTTGCTGAGCGTGGGGAAAACTCGGCGGTGGCCTGCGGCGGCCATCGTGGCCACGTAGCGCAAGAAACCACAGCAGATGACCTCCTCGTGCAGCGGCACACGGCGAAATGACCCGTCGTTCTTGATGTTCTGGTCGTCGTCGAGGTTGCAGATGCGCAGACACCAGACGCCGTTGATGCTCTGGACGTCCACCACGGTCAGCTGGCACAGCTCTTCGATGCGGGCGCCGACGAATGGCCCCAAGAGTGGGAGCCAGTAGGCAGCGTCGCTGGCCTGACCTTTGGGCCGGTACCCCTGGGTGTAGAGCGGACTGGCGAAGAGTTGGTTCAGCTCCCAGGTTTCGTACGCCCTCCTCTTCTTTCCAGGCTTCAGGCCGACCGCCCCGACAATTTCGATGCGCTCGAACGGGTTGCCCGTCATGTGCTCAACGAGCTCGGTCATGCCATGCCGAACCAGGGTCGACAAGAAGCCAAGGCGGTTCTCGATGGTGCCGCGGGACAGGTTCCGTTCAAGGAGCTGGTCGCGATACGCCCGAACCATGGGTCTGGTGATGCTGTCCACTGCGATGGGTCCGTGGAGCTCTCGGAACTCCAGCACCGCGGTTTCCACCGAGCTGATGGTCCGGTGCCGGGTCTGCGTGCGCTTCCAGTCTTCGAAGAGGTGCAGCATCGTCTGCTTGGGTCCCTTGAGCTCCACCTGAGCGGAGGAGGTCGCCATCGGGGTGCTTCGCGGATTTGCCTTCGGGGCAGTCGGGGCAGTCGGGGCCCCATGGGTGTCCGACCTGGCCGATGGCAACGCGGCGCCAGGTGCGAGCTGTTGCAGTCGATGAAGCCCTGCCTCGAGGGTTCGAATCAGCTCGATGCGCTCCTTTTCAGGCTGAGCCTGCGCCCGACTGGGAGGCGAAGCGTCGACACGGGTCTGGACACTTGGCGTCAGAGCTCCCTGTGTGGGCAGTCGTCCCTGGACGGCAGCCAGAACAGGTCGACGCTGAGGTGGCTCACCCTCCTGCTCGGAGTCGCGAGCTGCCTGCTTTCGACGAAAGGCCGCCAGCGTCAGGTTGAACTCGGTGACTTCGACCGCGAGGCGGACCTTGGCCTTGGTCAAGAGGTTGGTCTCCAGCGACTTCCAGACCTGTTCCTTGTAGTCAGGAAAGGCTTCAGCCGCCCCTGCTGGAATCTTGCGCTTGAAGTAGTAGGTCTCGCCGCGCTTGAACATGTACTGCGGCAGCTTGGCTACTGCCCTGCCGCCCACCAGCTCAAGGGTGCGAACGTTGCTGTTGGATTGAATCATCGGTGCTCCTGGTCGGGGGGTCGACCTCGGCGAGCACTTCGATGTGTCGGGGCGGCTGCTACACCGCACTGCTACACCGGACTGCTACACCGAAGCCAATTCGGGGTAGCACCGTCGACCGCAAACGGGGTAGCAAAACCAGGGGCAAAAAAGCAAAAAGCCGTTGCAAGTCAATGACTTACAACGGCTTCGCTTTGATATTGGCGGAGTGGACGGGGCTCGAACCCGCGACCCCCGGCGTGACAGGCCGGTATTCTAACCAACTGAACTACCACTCCTCGCTGGTGAAGCTAGGACTATAGCACAGCTATTTTGGCCTGCGCAAGCTTTTTGAGAAAACGCTGACAATCGCTGCATGCAAGCAGTGTTGTTCATGGTGCTGGCCGCCCTGTTGTTCTCGATGATGGGCGTGGCCGTGAAGCTGGCGTCGGCCTCGTACTCGGCGCCCGAGATCGTTTTCTACCGCGGCCTGGTCGGGGCCTGCACCATGTGGGCCTGGGGGCGCTGGCACGGGGTCGGCATGCGCACCCAGGTGCCGGGGCTGCATGTCTGGCGCAGCGCCTCGGGCGTGAGCGCCCTGCTGCTGTGGTTCTCGGCCATTGCCGTGCTGCCACTGGCCACCGCGGTGACGCTGAACTACATGTCGTCGGTGTGGATGGCGGTGTTCGTGATCGCCAGCGCGGCCTGGCGGCACAGTGCACGACTGGATGCGCGCCTGCTGGCCGCCGTGGCCGCCGGCTTCGCGGGGGTGGTGCTGATCCTGCAGCCCACGCTGAACGGCTACCCGGTGTGGGGCGGTGTGGCCGGACTGGCCTCGGGCATGTTGTCGGCCATGGCCTACTTTCAGGTCACGGCGCTGGGGCGGGCGGGCGAGCCGGAGTCGCGCGTGGTGTTTTACTTCTCGATCTGCGGCGCCGTGGCAGGCGCGGCGCTGGTGATGCTGGGCCAGGGCTGGCATGCCCACAGCGCGCGCGGGCTGGGCCTGCTGCTGGCCACCGGCCTGCTGGCCACCACGGCGCAGCTGCTGATGACCCGCGCCTACGCCATCGGCCGGCCGCTCACCAATGCCACGCTGCAGTACCTGGGCATCGTGTTCTCGTTCGGCTGGGGCGTGATGCTGTTTGACGACCCGGTGCATGCCGCGGCGCTGGCCGGCATGGGACTGATCGTATGTGCCGGCATGGCGGCGGCGCGCCTGCGCGCCCGCCCGGATTGACACCGATCAAGCCCGTCTCCGACCATGCGCGCACACTGAAGCCGAGTCGCCGGTTCGCCGGCTTTCCCTGCAAGGAGTTCGCATGTACCAACGCATCCTGGTTCCGACCGATGGCTCCGAGATCACGGCCAAGGCGGTGTCGTCGGCCATCGCGCTGGCCAAGCTCAGCGGCGCGGCGCTGGTGGTGATCAGCGTCAAGGAGCCCTTCCCCTACAGCGCCATCTCCGAGATGCAGCCGGTGCCGCCGCAGGAGTTTTACGACGCGCAGGAGCGCATCGCCAAGGATCGGGTGAGCGCGGTGCTCGAGGCCGCCACCGCCGCCGGCGTGGCCTGCGAGGGCAGCACCGTGGAGGCCCTGCATCCGTGGGAGGCGATCCTCGACCTGGCCAAGGACAAGGCCTGCGACCTGATCGTGATGGCCTCGCACGGCCGCCGCGGCATGGCCGCGCTGCTGATCGGCAGCGAGACCAGCCGTGTCTTGACCCACAGCCCGCTGCCGGTGCTGGTGATCAAGTAGGGTTCAGTGGCTGCCGTGCTGCAGGCTCTTGACCAGCACGATCAGGCCCAGGCCCACGGCGATCCAGCCCAGCTGGGCCACGTTGTCGCGCCATGACAGCCGGCGCTGCAGCTGGGGCAGCAGATCGGCCACGGCCACGTAGACGAAGCTGCTCGAGGCCACCACCAGCAGGTACGGAAACAGCGCCTGCCAGGGCCCGGCGATGTAGTAGCCCAGCACCCCGCCGGCCACTGCCGCCAGGCCCGACAGCGCGTTGTAGGCCAGGGCCTTGCGCCGCGTGAAGCCGGCGTTGATCAGCACGATGGTGTCGCCCACCTCCTGCGGGATCTCGTGGGCGATGATGGCCAGTGCGGTGACCACGCCCAGCTGCGTGTCGGCCAGAAAGGCCGCGGCGATGATCAGCCCGTCGCAGAAGTTGTGGATGCTGTCGCCCACCAGCACGCTGAAGCCGCCACGCCCGGCCTGCTCGGCGTCGAAGTGGTGATGGTGGTGGTGGCCGTCGCCCTCATGGTGATGGGCATGGCGGTACAGCTCGGCCTTCTCCAGCAGAAAGAAGAACAGCAGGCCGCCCAGCAGCGTCAGAAACAGCGGATGCGGCTCGATGCCCAGCTGATGGCCTTGCTCGAAGGCCTCGGGCAGCACGTGCAGCAAGGCCGTGCCCAGCAACACGCCGACCGACAGGCTGACCAGGTGGCGCACCAGCACGGCCAGCAAGGCCTGGGTGAGCGAGGCCGCCAGCAGCACCGACAGCACGCCGCCGGCCAGCGTGGCCAGCACGATGTAGCCCAGGGTCATCGACAAGCGCGTTCCCCCGTCAAGGCTGGCATCGGCACGGGCAGCGCCGGACGGGTGCGATCGCGGCCCTGCCGCACGGCGGCGTCAGGCCGGGCCATGGCGGCGCAGCAGGCGGTCGGGGGCTGGCGGGATCGGGTGGGCCAAGGGGGCCAAGGGGGCTCCTGCGGTTGACGGCAACCCGCCATTCTAGAAAGCCCGGCGCTGCGCGGCCGTCCAGCCCGGATTTGCCGCTAGCATCGCGCCCAACATGAGCCCACGCCCCCCACCTCCCGGCGCTCCGCTGGCAGCGATCGACATCGGATCGAACAGCTTTCGCCTCGAGATCGGCCAGTTGCAGCACGGGCGCTACCGCCGCATTGCCTACCTGAAGGAAACCGTGCGCCTGGGCGGCGGCCTGGACAGCAACGGCTACCTGACCGAAGACAGCGCCCAGCGCGGGCTGGACTGCCTGGCGCGTTTTGCCCAGCGCCTGGCCGGCTTCGAGCCCGGGCAGGTGCGCGCCGTGGCCACGCAGACGCTGCGCGAGGCGCGCAACCGCAATGCCTTCCTGCTGCGCGGCGAGGCGGCGCTGGGCCACCCGATCGAGGTGATCTCGGGCCGCGAGGAAGCGCGCCTGATCTACGCTGGCGTGTCGCACCTGCAGCCGTCCGACGCGCCGCGGCTGGTGATCGACATCGGCGGGCGCAGCACCGAGATGATCGTCGGCCAGGGCCGCGTGCCCAAGGTCACCGAGTCGTTCCGCGTGGGCAGCGTGAGCCTGTCGATGCGCTGGTTTCCCGACGGCCGCTACACCGAGCAGCGCTTTCGCGATGCCCAGGTGGCCGCCGGCGCCGAGCTGGAGGAGGCACTCGCCCCCTTTGCGCCCGAGCACTGGCGCGAGGCGCTGGGTTCGTCGGGCACGGCCGGCGCGGTGTCGCAGATCCTGGCCGCCGCCGGCCGCAGCGACGGCACCATCACCCCCGACGGCCTGCGCTGGTGCATCGGCCAGTGCCTGGCGGCCGGCAGCGTGAGCAAGCTGAACCTGCCCTCGCTGCGCGAGGACCGCAAGGCCATCCTGGGCGGCGGCCTGGCGTTGCTGTACACGCTGGCCACGCACTTCGGCATCACCGAGCTCAAGCCGGCCAAGGGCGCGTTGCGCCAGGGCGTGATCGTTGATCTGGCCGAGCGCCACAACGCGCTGCGCCAGGCCGACGGTGCACACGACATGCGCGACATCAGCAGCGCCGAGCTGCAGCGCCGCTTCCAGGTGGACGTGGCCCAGGCGCAGCGCGTGCGCGAGGTGGCCACCAGCCTGCTGCTGCAGGCCCTGCCCGACATCGACGCCGAATCGCTGCGCGAGCTGGGCTGGGCCTGTGATCTGCACGAGCTGGGCCTGATGGTCTCGCACCACGACCACCACCGCCACAGCGCCTACCTGCTGAGCCATGTGGATGCGCCGGGTTTCTCGCAAAGCCAGCAGCGCCGCATCGCCGACCTGGTGCTGGCCCAGCGCGGCGGCCTGCGCAAGAGCGAGGCCCAGCTGGCCAGCGAGCTGTTTGCCTGGCAGGTGCTGGCGCTGCGCCTGGCGGTCATCAAGTGCCACGCCCGCGACGCGGTCGACGGCCACGCCCTGCACCTGAAGCGCGACGGCCGCCAGGCCCGCCTGGGCTGGACGCGGCTGTGGGCCGAGGCCCATCCGCGCACGCTGCACCTGCTGCGCGAAGAGGCCGAAGCCTGGGTGCGGCAGACCCCGCGGCTTGTGCTGGCCCTCGCCTGAGAGGCTGAGGGTCTCTCGCCCTCTCAGCCGCGTCAGCGGCCGCCGGGCCCGGCGTGGCCGGGCGCCGCGCTACAGCTTGTCGGGCGTGCGCACGGCCACCAGCACCACCTCGGCGCCCTCATCGCGCTCGCGGTGGCGCAGCCACCACACGCCGCCCTTGCGCACCGACCACACCGGCGCCTCCAGCGCCGCCGCGCCGGCCATCAACCAGGCGGCGGTCTGGCCCAGTGTGGGCTGGTGGCCGATCACCAGCACCGGCTCGCGGCTGTCGGGCCAGCGCGCCGCGGCCAGCAGCTGATCGGCGCTGCCGCCGGGGCCCAGCGACTCGATCACCCGGCACTTGCGGCCCAGCGCCTCGGCGGTCTGCCGCGTGCGCAGCGCCGGGCTCACGATCACGCGGGTGGTCTCGGGCAGAAAGCGGTTCAGCCAATCGGCCATGCGCTGGGCCTGCTTTTCACCGCGCGGCGTGAGCGGCCGCGCCAGGTCGTCCTCGCCCTCGCGGGCATCGCGTGCCTCGGCGTGGCGCCACAGGATCAGGTCCATCGCCACGCGCTCCTTCAGCCGGCGGTCATGAAGCGGCGCGCCAGCGCGCCCTGGGCGCTGGGGCCGTGCTCGCCCAGGCGCTGGTAGCTGCCCTGGCTGTCTTGCTGCCAGGCGTCGCAGCGGTCGTGCAGGTAGGGCACCAGGCATTCGTCGATGACGCGCTGGCGCAGCGCGGCGTCGCGCACCGGCCAGGCCACCTCGATGCGACGGAACATGTTGCGGCCCATCCAGTCGGCGCTGGAGAGGTAGAGCATCTCGTCCTCGTCGCGCCGGCCCCAGCGGAAGTACAGCACCCGGGTGTGCTCGAGAAAGCGGCCCACCACCGAGCGCACGCGGATGCGGTCGGTGATGCCGGCGATGCCCGGCGGCAGCATGCAGGCGCCGCGCACGATCAGGTCGATCTCGGCGCCGGCCTGGCTGGCCGCGATCAGCCCATGGATCAGGCCCGGGTCGGTGAGCGCATTGACCTTGACGACGATGCGCGCCGGCTGGCCGGCCCGCGCCGCGTCGGCCACCAGCGACATGCACGACAGCAGCCGGCGGTGCAGCGCAAACGGCGCGGTCAGCAGGTGGCGCGGCGTGCGCACCTTGGTCAGGCTGGCCAGCTGGTGGAACACCGCATCGGCATCGGCGGTGAGCAGCGGGTCGGCGGTGAGCATGCCCACGTCGGTGTACAGGCGTGCGGTCTTGGGGTTGTAGTTGCCGGTGGACAGGTGGGCATAGCGGCGCAGCAGCGGCTGGCCGCGGCGCGTGGTCTCGCGGCGGGTCACCAGCATCAGCTTGGCGTGGGTCTTGAAGCCGACGATGCCGTACACCACCTGCGCCCCCACCGCCTCCAGGCGCTCGGCCCAGTTGATGTTGGCCTCCTCGTCGAAGCGCGCCTTGAGCTCGACCACCACGGTCACTTCCTTGCCGCGGCGGGCGGCCTCGATCAGCAGCTCCATCAGCACGCTCTCGCTGCCGGTGCGGTAGATGGTCTGCTTGATCGCCAGCACCGCCGGATCGGCCACCGCCTCGCGCAGGAAGGCCTCCACCGGCTCGAAGCTCTCGAAGGGGTGGTGCAGCAGGATGTCACCCTGGGCCACGCGGGCCAGGATCGACTCGTTGCGCGGCAGCCGCCCGCTGGGCCAGGAGGGCTCGAGCGGCTTGAAGCGCAGCGCGGCGCCGTCGGCCTGGTCGATCAGCTGGTTCAGGCGCACCAGGTTCACCGGGCCGTTGACGCGGTACAGCGCCGCCTCGGGCAGCTCGAACTGCTCGAGCAGCATGCGCCACAGCTCTTCCGGGCAGCTGGCCACCACCTCCAGCCGGATGGCCTGGCCGAAGTGGCGGGTGGTCAGGCCGGTGCGCATGGCCTGGCGCAGGTTGGCCACATCGAGCTCGTCGATGTCGATGTCGGAATCGCGCGTGACCCGGAACTGCGAGAACGACTCCACCGGCCGGCCGCCAAACAGCTCGTCGAGGTGGGCGCGGATCACGCTGGTGAGCAGCACGAAGCCCTGGGTGCCCGGCGACATCAGCGCATCGGGCAGGCGGATCACGCGCGGCAGCGCGCGCGGCACCTTGACGATGGCGATCGCGTTGTGGCGGCCGAAGGCATCGTGGCCACCCAGCCTGACGATGAAATTGAGCGACTTGTTGGCCACCAGCGGAAACGGGTGCGCCGGATCGAGCCCCACCGGCATCAGCAGCGGCTGCACCTGGGTTTCGAAGAAGCGCGAGACCCAGGCGCGCTGCGCGGCGTTGCGCTCGGCATGGTTGAGGATGACGATGCGCTCGCGCGCCAGCGCCGGCATGACCTCGTCGTTGAACACGCGGTACTGCTCGGCGATCAGCTCATGGGCCTCGGCCGTGACTTCGTCGAGTGCATCGCGCTGCAACTGCTCACTGCCGGCGGCCTGGCCGGCGCGGCGCATGGCCTCCAGCGCGTCGGCAAAACGCACCTCGAAAAACTCGTCCATGTTGGACGACATGATGGTGACGTAGCGCAGGCGCTCGAGCAGCGGTACGTCGGGGCGTCGGGCCTGCGCAAGCACGCGCCGGTTGAACTCAAGGATCGCGCGCTCACGGTTGAGCAGCGCCGGCATCTCTGGGGACGCCTCGGGGGCAACAGTCATGGTCATAAGTCTATGAACGTATCACGACAATTCCGTGACGACGACCTGCGCTTACCCACAATCGACGCGGCGTCGGGCACGCCGCCAGGGCCGGTGCGCGCAGCCAGGCCTCGTGCAGCAGGGCCGCCAAGGCCCGCATCACCAGCCCGCAAACGGCATGACGCGGCGGCGCGGCGCCAGCGCAGCCAGGCGCCTCAGTGCGCCCCATCGCGCCTCATTGCGCCTCAGTGCGCCTGTTCCCAATTGGGTCCCACGCCCACCTCGGCCAGCAGCGGCACGCTCAAGGACGCCACGCCGGCCATCAGCCGCGGCACCTCGCTGCGCGCCCAGTCGATCTCGGCCTCGGGCACCTCGAGCACCAGTTCGTCATGCACCTGCATCACCATCACCGAGCGCCGGCCCGGCTCATCCAGCGCGGCCTGCACGGCGATCATCGCCAGCTTGATCAGGTCGGCCGCCGTGCCCTGCATCGGGGCGTTGATGGCCTGGCGCTCGGCCCCGGCGCGGCGCGGGCCGTTGCCGCCACGGATGTCGGGCAGCGTGATGCGGCGGCCGAACAGGGTTTCGACATAGCCCTTGTCGGCCGCACTGGCGCGGATCTCGTCCATGTAGCGCTTGACGCCGGCAAAGCGCGCAAAGTAGCGGTCGATGTAGTCCTTGGCGGCCTTTTGCTCGATGCCCAGGCTTTGCGCCAGGCCGAAGGCACCCATGCCGTAGATCAGGCCGAAGTTGATGGTCTTGGCATAGCGCCGCTGCTCGCTGGTCACCGCCTCCAGTGCCGTGTTGAACACCTCGGCCGCGGTGGCCTTGTGCACGTCCAGGCCCTCGGCAAAGGCGCGCGTGAGGCCGGGGTCGCCGCTCATGTGGGCCATGATGCGCAGCTCGATCTGGCTGTAGTCGGCCGACACGATCACATGCCCCGGCGGCGCGATGAAGGCCTCGCGCACGCGCCGGCCCTCGGCGGTGCGGATCGGGATGTTCTGCAGGTTGGGGTCGTTGCTGGACAGGCGCCCGGTCACCGCCACCGCCTGCGCATAGTTGGTGTGCACGCGGCCGGTGGCCGGGTTCACCATCTGCGGCAGCTTGTCGGTGTAGGTGCCCTTGAGCTTGGCCAGGCTGCGGTGCTCGAGGATGCGCGCCGGCAGCGGGTAGTCGGCGGCCAGCTCCTGCAGCACCTCTTCGTCGGTGCTGGGCGCGCCGGTGGCGGTCTTCTTCTTCACCGGCAGGCCCAGCTTGACGAACAGGATCTCGCCGATCTGCTTGGGGCTGCCCATGTTGAAGGGCTGTCCGGCGATCTCGTAGGCCTCGCGCTCCAGGTCCATCATGCGCTGGGCCAGCTGCTGGCTCTGGCGCGCCAACACGCCGGCATCCACCAGCACGCCATGGCGCTCGATGCGCGCCAGGATGGCCGACACCGGCATCTCGATGGTCTCGTACACATGCTTCAGGCCGGGCTCGGCAGCCAGCTGCGGGTAGAGCTGCTGGTGCACCTGCAGCGTCATCTCGCTGTCTTCGCCGCTGTAGGTGGTGGCGCGTGCCACGTCCACCTGGCTGAACGGGATCTGGTTGGCGCCCTTGCCGCACAGGTCTTCGTAGCTCAGGCCGCGGCGGCCCAGGTGGCGCTCGGCCAGCTTCTCGAGGCTGTGCGCCAGGTGGGCCTCGAACACATAGCTTTGCAGCAGCGTGTCGTGGCGCCAGCCGCGCACCGTGATGCCGTGGTTGGCCAGCACATGGGTGTCGTACTTGATGTTCTGGCCCACCTTGGCGGCGGCCGCGTCCTCCAGCCAGGGGCGCAGCGCGGCCAGCACCTCGTCGATCGGCAGCTGCTCGGGTGCATCGGGGCCGTCGTGGGCCAGCGGCACATAGGCCGCCTCGCCGGGCTGCACCGCGAACGAGATGCCGACGATGCGCGCGCGCATCGGGTCGAGCGAATCGGTCTCGGTGTCCAGCGCGCTCAGCTCGGCGGCGGCCAGGCGGGCGATCCAGGCGCCCAGCTGCTCGCGGCTGGTGATGGTGTCGTACTGGCGGGCCAGGCCGGCGTCGCCCGGCGGCGTGGGCCCGACCGCGCCGTTGCCACTGGTCGCGCCGGTCGCACCGGTCGCGCCGGCAGCGCCGGGGGCCGCTCCCGCGGCCTCGGCCGCCGGCTCGCTGCCGGGCACGCCCAGCTCGCCTTCCAGCTCGCGCCGCCACTGGCGAAAGCCGAAGCGCTGGAAAAAGCCCAGCAAGGCCGGCTGATCCACCGGCTTGAGGGCCAGCGCGTCCACCGCCGGCCAGCCGGGCACATGGTCGGCCAGGTCGCAATCGGTCACCACGGTGACCAGGCGCCGGCCCTGCGGCAGCCAGTCGAGCGCCTTGCGCAGGTTCTCGCCGGCCACGCCCTTGATGCCGCCGGCCGCGGCCATCACGCCATCCAGCGAGCCATGCTCGGCCAGCCACTTCACCGCCGTCTTGGGGCCGACCTTCTCGACGCCGGGCACGTTGTCCACCGTGTCGCCCACCAGGGTGAGGTAGTCGACGATGCGCTCGGGCGGCACGCCGAACTTGGCCGCCACGCCGGGCACATCGAGCGTCTCGTTGCTCATGGTGTTGATCAGCGTGACGCGCTCGTTGACCAGCTGCGCCAGGTCCTTGTCGCCGGTGGACACGATCACGCGGTGGCCGGCCGCCGCACCCACACGGGCCAGCGTGCCGATGGCGTCGTCGGCCTCGATGCCGGGCACCTCCAGCACCGGCCAGCCGAGCAGGCGCACCACCTCGTGGATGGGTGCGATCTGCGTGCGCAGGTCGTCGGGCATGGGCGCGCGCTGGGCCTTGTACTCGGGGTACCAGGCATCGCGGAAGGTCGGGCCCGAGGCATCGAACACGCAGGCCGCATGGCCGCCCGGGCCGGCGCCGATGACCTGCTCGCGCAGCCGCTTCATCATGGCGATGAAGCCGTGGATCGCGCCGGTGGGAAAACCGTCCGTGCCGCGCAGGTCGGGCATCGCGTGGTAGGCGCGGTAAAGGTAGCTGGAGCCGTCAACCAGCAGCAGGATGGGCAGGGCGGGGTCGGTCATGACGCCATTGTGGCCGCGGCGCGCAAGGCGGCGCACGGCCGGCGGGCGCTTCGTAGAATCGGCGCATGAACCTGATCCTGCTGCCGCGCACCCTGGCCCTGGCGCTGCCCGTGCTGGCGCTGGCCGGCTGTGCGGCCCTGCTGCCGGCCGCCACCGAGCCCAACACCGCCACCCGCATCTCGGAAGACGAGCATGTGCGCATCGCCGAGCAGCGCGTGCGCGGCCAGACCCAGCGCATCAGCGTGCAGCCCAAGGCCGCCGCCGGCGGCGCGTCGGCCCCGGCCTACGAGGTGCTGCCGGCCCCGGGCGGGCAAGACCCCTCGCAAAGCCGCGACTCGGCCGGCCGGCGGGTGTGGCCGGTGCTGAGTTTCTGACGGCGCGCGAGCGCATGGCCGTCTTCACCGAGGTCTCGCCGGCCCAGGCCGGCGCGCTGGTTGGCGCCCTGGGTCTGGGCACGCTGGCGTCGCTGCAGGGCATTGGCGCCGGCATCGAGAACACCAACTACTTCGTCGGCACGCGCGATGCGCAGGGCCACGAGCAGCAATGGGTGCTGACGCTGTTCGAGCGCCTGGGCGCCGAGCAGCTGCCCTTCTACCTGCAGCTGATGCAGCACCTGGCCCGGCGCGGCCTGCCGGTGCCCGAGCCGCGCGCCGATGGCACCGGCAACCTGGTGCACCAGGTGGCTGGCAAGCCGGCGGCGCTGGTCAACCGCCTGCCCGGCGTGCACCAGCTGGCGCCCGATCTGCACCACTGCGCCCAGCTGGGCGCCGTGCTGGCGCGCATGCACCTGGCGGTGGCCGACTTTGCGCCGCAGCAGCCCAACCTGCGTGGGCCGGCCTGGTGGCAGGCCACGGCGCCGCTGGTGCTGCCGCACCTGGATGCCGGGCGCCAGGCGCTGCTGCGCGATGAGCTGGCCTTTCAGCAGCGGCTGGCCGATTCGGCCGCGCTGGCCGCCCTGCCGCACGGCGCCGTGCATGCCGACCTGTTTCGCGACAACGTCATGTTCGACGGCCTGCCCGGCCACGAAAAGCTCACCGGCTGCATCGACTTCTACTTTGCCGGCACCGACAGCCTGGCCTACGACCTGGCGGTGTGCCTGAACGACTGGTGCCTGGGCGGCCGCGACGGCCTGCTCGACGAGGCCCGCGCCGAGGCCCTGGTGGCCGCCTACCAGCGTGTGCGCCCGCTGCAGCCGGCCGAGCTGCGCCTGCTGCCGGCGCTGCTGCGCGCCGCGGCGCTGCGTTTCTGGCTGTCGCGCCTGGCCGACTGGTACCTGCCGCGCCCGGCCTCGCTGCTGGCGCCCAAGGACCCGCAACATTTCGAGCATGTGCTGCGTGAGCGCATCGCTGCCCCCTGGCATCCAACGCGCGACTGAGCATGGGACTTCGACTTCAAGCGGTGCCCCCGCGTCAGGGCTGGCAGTGGATCGTGCAGGGCTTTGCCCTGTGGCGGCAGCGGCCACTGGCCTTCATGGGCCTGTTCGTGATCTTCCTGGTCGGCCTGCTGCTGCTGGCGCTGGTGGTGCCGGTGGTGGGCGGCGCAGTCGGCCTGGGCCTGCTGCCGCTGCTGACCCTGGGCTTCATGATCGCCAGCCGCAGCGTGCTCGACGGTGGCCCGGTGCATGCGCTGCAGATGATCGAGGGGCTGCGCGTGGGCCCGCCGGCCCAGCGGCGCGCGCAGTGGCTGCTGTGTGCCGGCTACATGGCCGGCGCCATGCTGGTGATCACGCTGTCGGACTGGGCCGACGACGGCCTGTTCGTGGCCCTGCAGCGCGCGCTGGCCGAGGGCCAGCCGGGCAAGCCGTCGACCGAGATCGACGCCATCCTGGCCAACCCGCAGCTGCTGTGGGGCATGCTGGTGCGCCTGGGCCTCACCGCGCTGCTGTCGGTGCCCTACTGGCATGCGCCGGCGCTGGTGCACTGGGGCGGCCAGGGTGCACTGCAGGCCCTGTTCTCCAGCACCCTGGCGGTGTGGCAGGCGCGCGCCGCGTTCCTGGTGTACGCACTGGCCTGGCTGGCCCTGCTGCTGGCGGTGGCGGTGGTGGCCATGCTGGCCACCGCGGCGCTGGGCTCGGCGCAGTGGCTGAGCGTGTTGGCCATGCCGCTGGGCCTGTCGTTCACGGCGGTGTTCTACGTCTCGCTGTGGTTCGCTTTTGCCGACAGTTTCGACGCTCAGCGCGCGCCGGATGGGCCGACAATCGGCGCATGAACCGCCGCACCGCCCCCCACGCCCGCCCGTCCCTGGCCACCACGCGCCGGCTGCTGGCCGCCACCCTGGTGGCGCTGCTGCTGCCCGGTTGCGCCGTGGTGACCGTGGCCGGCGCCGCAGCCGGTGCGGCCATCAGCGTCACCGGCGCGGTGGTGTCCACCGGCGTCAAGGTGACCGGCAAGGTGGTCGAGAAGACCATCGACGCGGTCACGCCCGGCAGCGACTGAACCTCCGGCCCCGCGCGGCCGCCAGCGCCGCGCGGCCACCCGCAGCGACCACCCGCAGCGCCCGCCTTCGCGCCGCCCGGCGGCCATGCCTGCCGCCCGCACGCGGCGTTTGATCGGCGCAACAGGCCCGGCCCCATGTCGGGCCGGTGTCACTGCTTTTCAGCAGGGTGACATGCACAATCGTTTGGCCTTTCCCAGCCCGGCACGCTGCTTGCGTGCCTCGGCCCATCCGACTACGCCATGGAGGCTCCTGACGTGCCCAATGCTGCCCTGACCCGACTCCCCCGCCACACCCCGCTGGCCGCTGCGCTGGCGCTGGCCTTTGCCGTCCCGGCCTTTGCGCAAAGCGGCGGCCAGCTGCAGACCGTGACCGTGACCGCCGAGCGCCGCGCCGAGAACGCGCAGACCGTGCCCAGCTCGATCAGCGTGGTCGGTGGCGATCTGCTGGAGTCGCTGAACACCAGCGGTCAGGATCTGCGCATGCTGGCCGGCCGCGTGCCCAGCCTGAACATCGAGTCGTCGTTCGGCCGCGCGTTCCCGCGCTTCTACCTGCGCGGCTACGGCAACACCGACTTCCGCCTCAACGCCTCGCAGCCGGTCTCGCTGGTCTATGACGACGTGGTGCAGGAGAACCCGATCCTGAAGGGCTTCCCGGCCTTCGACCTCGACCGCATCGAGGTGCTGCGCGGCCCGCAGGGCTCGCTGTTCGGCCGCAACACGCCGGCCGGCGTGGTGAAGTTCGAATCGGCGCGCCCGTCGGCCAAGAAGTTCGAGGGCTATGGCAGCCTGAGCTACGGCAGCTACCAGACCATCAATGCCGAAGGCATGGTCAACGTGCCCACCTCGGCCAGCTCGGCGCTGCGCGTGTCGGTGCTCAACCAGACCCGCAACGACTGGGTCAAGAACACCGTCAGCAACCCGCAGACCGCCGAGATGGAAGGCTACCGCGACAGCGCGCTGCGCGTGCAGTACCTGTTCGAGGCCGGCAAGGACTTCTCGGCGCTGGCCAATGTGCATGCGCGCGACTACACGGGCTCGGCCCGGCTGTTCCGCGCCAACATCATCAAGAAGGGCACCAACGATCTGGTCGATGGCTTCGACAAGACCAAGGTCGCCTTCGACGGCAAGAACGAATCGGAAGTGCAGAACATCGGCGCCAACCTGCGCCTGAAGTGGGCGCTGGGCGGTGGCCTGTCGCTGAACTCGATCACCGGCTACGAGTCGGTCGAGACCCTCAGTCGTGGCGACATCGATGGCAGCGCCGGCCCGTACTTCACGGCCGCCCTGCCCTTTGCCTCGGAAACCGCCGACGGCATGCCCAAGCATCGCCAGTTCACGCAAGAGCTGCGACTGGAGTCGAACACCGGTGGCCCGCTGAACTGGCAGGGCGGCGTCTTCTACTTCAATGAAGACTACAAGATCGAGAGCTTCAGCTACGACTCCACCAGCACCACCAGCGTGAGCCCGCAAGACGGCTATCAGCGGGTGCGCCAGAAGAACGACGCCGTGGCCCTGTTTGGTGCGGCCACCTACCAGCTGAGCCCGGCACTGACCCTGCGCGGCGGCCTGCGCTACACCCAGGACAAGAAGACCCTCAGCGTCGAGGACTACTGGAACAACGGCTTCGCGCCCTGTGTGCTGTCGGCCAAGTGCACCCTGGCGCAGCTGGCCGGCCAGGGCCCGATCACGGCCTCGCCCAAGGACAACAAGTTCAACTGGGACCTGAGCGCCACCTACGCGCTCGACAAGGACACCAACCTGTACGCCCGCGCGGCCACCGGCTTCCGCGGCTCCAGCGTGCAGGGCGCCAGCGCGTTCAATGGCCAGTCGGTTGCCAAGCCCGAGGACAACACCTCGGTCGAGGCCGGCATCAAGGCCGACCTGTTCGGCAAGCGCGCGCGCATCAACTTCGGCGTCTTCCACTACGAGGTCAAGGATCTGCAGCTCACGGCCGTGGGTGGCTCGAACAACGCCAACATCCTGGTCAACGCCAAGAAGGCCGCCGGCCAGGGCTTCGAACTGGATGCGCAGGCCTTCATCAGCGACCAGCTGCTGGCCTCGATCGGCATCGGCTACAACGACACCAAGATCAAGGACCAGGATCTGGCCGTGGCGGTGTGCGCGGCCTGCACGGTGACCGACCCCACCAAGCTGATCGGCACCACCACCTACGCCCTGATCAACGGCAACCCCCTGCCCCAGGCGCCCAAGACCACGCTGAACTTCTCGCTGAAGTACACCCAGCCGCTGGCCGGTGGCGACCTGTACGTCTACACCGACTGGGTGCACCGCAGCAAGATCAACTTCTTCCTGTACGAGAGCACCGAGTTCACCGGCAAGGCGCTCACCGAAGGCGGCGTGCGCGTGGGCTACACCTGGGCCAACGGCATGTACGACGCGGCGGTGTTCGGTCGCAACATCACCAACCAGACCCGCATCGTGGGCGGCATCGACTTCAACAACCTCACCGGCTTCATCAACGAGCCGCGCACCTGGGGCGTGCAGTTCAAGGCGATGTTCTGATGGGGCTTGCCGCCCCTCGTGCGCCGGGTACGGCGCACGGCCCCCCAAGGGGACGGCGGGCCGGCTTGGGGCGGCCCGGCGCTCGGCCCGCTGCCGCGTGGGTCGTGTTGCTGGCCATGGCGCAAGCGACCACCGTTGCGCGCGCCGAGCCGGCCGTGATCTACGAGATCGGCGGCAAGCACGACCGGTCGTTCAACCAGGCCGCGTCTGATGGCGCCGAGCGCTGGAAGAAACAGACCGGCAAGCCCTTTGCCGAGTTCGAGGTCGCCGCGCATGCCCAGCGCGAGCAGGTGGCGCGGCGCTTTGCCGAGCGCGGCGCCAACCCGGTGGTGGCCATCGGCTTTCCGCATGCCGAAGCCATTGGCAAGGTGGCGCGCGACTTCCCGAAGACGCAATTCGCGATCATCGACGCGGTGGTCGACGCGCCCAATGTGCAGAGCTTCGTCTACCGCGAGCACGAGGGCTCGTTCCTGGTGGGCATGCTGGCCGCGCTGGCCAGCAAGAGCGGCAAGGTGGGCTTTGTCGGCGGCATGGACATTCCGCTGGTGCGCAAGTTCCTGTGCGGCTACGAGCAGGGCGCGCGCCACGCCAACCCCAAGGCGCAGGTGCTCACCAGCATGACCGGTGCCACGCCGGCCGCCTGGACCGACCCGGTGCGCGGCGCTGAACTCACCCGCGGCCAGATCGCGCAAGGTGTGGATGTGGTGTTCGCCGCGGCCGGCACCACCGGCCTGGGCATCATGCAGGCGGCCAAGGACGGCGGCATCCTGGCCATCGGGGTCGACAGCAACCAGAACCACCTGCACCCCGGCACCATGCTCACCAGCATGGTCAAGCGCGTGGATCTGGCGGTCTACCAGGCCTTCCAGGGTGTGAAGCCCGGCATCACCGCGCTGGGGCTCAAGGAAGGCGGGCTCGACTACGCGCTCGACCAGCACAACGACCGGCTGGTCACGCCCGCCATGCGCCAGAAGGTGGACGCCGCCAAGGCGGCCATCATCGCCGGCCAGCTGAAGGTGATCGACTACACGGTGGCCAACCGCTGCCAGTGAGCCGGGCGCCGGCCACGCGCGCCGGCCGCACAGGGGGCGCCTCCTACAATCGGCCATCCCCTTCCCTTCCAGTGCAGCGGGTGCGGCCCGTTCGGCCCGCCTGCTTTCGCCTGCCGCTGCCATGACCGAGCTCGCCAAGTCCTTCGAACCCGCCGCCATCGAGGCCCGCTTCGGCCCGCTGTGGGAGCAATCGGGGCTTTATGCACCGACGCTGGATGCCGCCAGGCCCAGCTTCTGCATCCAGCTGCCGCCGCCCAACGTGACCGGCACGCTGCACATGGGCCATGCGTTCAACCAGACCATCATGGACTCGTTGACGCGCTACCACCGCATGCTGGGCCACAACACGCTGTGGGTGCCGGGCACCGACCACGCCGGCATCGCCACGCAGATCGTGGTGGAGCGCCAGCTGCAGGAGCAGGGCCTGAGCCGCCACGACCTGGGCCGCGAGGCCTTCGTGGCCAAGGTGTGGGAGTGGAAGGCCAAGAGCGGCGCCACCATCACCCAGCAGATGCGCCGCATGGGCGACAGCGTGAGCTGGGGCCACGAGTACTTCACGATGGACGACAAGCTGTCGGGCGTGGTCACCGACACCTTCGTCAAGCTGTTCGACGAGGGCCTGATCTACCGCGGCAAGCGCCTGGTGAGCTGGGACCCGATCCTGAAGAGCGCCGTCTCCGACCTGGAGGTCGAGAGCGAAGAGGAAGACGGCTTCCTGTGGCACATCCGCTATCCCCTGGCTGACGGTTCGGGTGAACTGGTGGTGGCCACCACCCGGCCCGAGACCATGCTGGGCGACACCGCGGTGATGGTGCACCCCGAAGACGAGCGCTACGCCGCGCTGATCGGCAAACAGGTGAAGCTGCCGATCACCGGCCGCCTGGTGCCGGTGATCGCCGACGACTATGTGGACAAGGCCTTCGGCACCGGCGTGGTCAAGGTCACGCCGGCGCACGACCCCAACGACTACCAGGTGGGCCAGCGCCATGGCCTGCCCATGCTGACCATCTTCACGCTCGAAGCCAAGGTGGTGTCGGACATGGCCGACATCCCCGAGGCCTACCGCGGGCAAGACCGCTTTGCCGCACGCAAGGCCATCGTGGCCCAGCTCGACGCCGAGGGCCTGCTGGTCGAGACCAAGAAGCACAAGCTGCAGGTGCCGCGCTGCGCACGCACCGGCCAGGTCATCGAGCCCATGCTGACCGACCAGTGGTTCGTGGCCATGACCCAGCCCGGCCACCAGGGCAAGAGCATTGCCGAAGAAGCCATCGAGGCGGTCAGCAGCGGCGACGTGCGCTTCGTGCCCGAGCAGTGGGTCAACACCTACAACCAGTGGATGAAGAACATCCAGGACTGGTGCATCAGCCGCCAGCTGTGGTGGGGCCACCAGATCCCGGCCTGGTACGGCACACATGGCGAGCTGTTCGTGGCCCGCAGCGAGGCCGAGGCCCGCGCCAAGGCCACGGCCGCCGGCTACAGCGGTGCGCTGCAGCGCGACCCCGATGTGCTGGACACCTGGTACAGCAGCGCGCTGGTGCCCTTCAGCACCCTGGGCTGGCCCGAGCGGACGAAGGAACTCGATCTGTTCCTGCCCAGCAGCGTGCTGGTCACCGGCCACGACATCATCTTCTTCTGGGTCGCCCGGATGATCATGATGACCAAGCACTTCACCGGCCAGGTGCCGTTCAAGCACGTCTACATCCACGGCCTGGTGCTCGATGCGCAGGGCAAGAAGATGAGCAAGAGCGAGGGCAATGTGCTCGACCCGGTCGACCTGATCGACGGCATCGCGCTCGCGCCGCTACTGGACAAGCGCACCACCGGCCTGCGCAAGCCCGAGACCGCGCCCAAGGTGCGCAAGGCCACCGAGAAGGAGTTTCCCGAGGGCATTCCGGCCTATGGCGCCGATGCGCTGCGCTTCACCTTCGCGGCCATGGCCACGCTGGGCCGCACGGTCAACTTCGACACCAAGCGCTGCGAGGGGTACCGCAACTTCTGCAACAAGCTCTGGAACGCCACGCGCTTCGTGCTGATGAACTGCGAGGGCCAGGATTGCGGCCTGATGGAGCACACCAAGGCCGACTGCGTCGAAGGTGGCAAGGCCCATGGCTACATGCGCTTCAGCGCGGCCGACAAGTGGATCAGCAGCGAGCTGCAGCGCGTGGAAGCGGCCGTGGCCCAGGGCTTTGCCGACTACCGGCTCGACAACGTGGCCAACGCGATCTACCAGTTCGTGTGGGACGAGTACTGCGACTGGTACCTCGAGATCGCCAAGGTGCAGATCCAGACCGGCGGCGAGGCCGAGCAGCGGGCCACGCGCCGGACGCTGATCCGCACGCTGGAGACAGTGCTGCGCCTGCTGCACCCGATCGCGCCCTTCATCACCGCCGAGCTGTGGGAGGCCGTGGCCCCGGTGGCCGGCCGCAAGACGCATGACAGCATCGCCGGCGCCGCCTACCCGCTGGCCCAGCTGGACAAGATCGATGCCGCCAGCGACGCCTGGATGCAGCGCCTGAAGGCCCTGGTGGACAGCTGCCGCAGCCTGCGCGGCGAGATGGGCCTGTCACCTGCCGAACGCGTGCCGCTGCTGCTGGCCTGCGCGCCGGCCGATGCCGACTTTGCCCATGCCGCGGCACCGCTGCTCAAGGCCCTGGCCAAGCTGGCCGAGGTGCAGGTGTTCACCGACGAGGCTGCCTTTGCCACCGCCAGCGCCATGGCCCCGGTGGCCGTGCAGGGCGGCCTGCGCCTGGCCCTGAAGGTGGAGATCGACGTGGCCGCCGAGCAGGCCCGCCTGGGCAAGGAGATCACGCGCATCGAAGGCGAGATCACCAAGGCCGAGGCCAAGCTGGGCAACGACAGCTTCGTGGCCCGCGCCCCGGCCGCCGTGGTGGACCAGGAACGCGCCCGCCTGGCCGACTTCCACAGCACGCTGGCGCGCCTGCGCGAGCAGTTGTCGCGGCTGGGCTGAGAGTTGGCGAGACCGGGGGCCTTCAGCGGGCTGAGCGCAGGGCCGCCCCAAGCCGGCCCGCACCCGCCCGGCGGGTGGGCTCGCGTACCCGCGAGACCGGGTGCCCTCAATACCCGATGGGCACCGGCGGCAGCGACAGCGCGGTGTCGATGCGCTTGGCCACGTCCCAGGCCGCACGCACGCGTGATTCACGCGTGGTGCTGGCCACACGCGGCGTGACCTGCAGGGTGTCGATCTGGTGCAGCGGCCGGCCGGCCTCGAGCATCTGCGGCTCCATGCTGTCAAACCAGGCCGCGGCCATGCGGCCGGTGCCCAGCACATCGGCCAGCGTGGCCTCGTCGAACAGGCTCGAGGCCCCCAGGCTCACCATCACCTGGTTGGGCTTGCAGAAGGCCAGGTAGCGCTCGCCCAGCAGCCGGTGGTAGCGCTGGAAGTAGTTCAGCATCACCGCCACGCAGTCGCTCTCTTCCATCAGCCCGCGCAGGCTCACCGGCTCGACACGCAGCGTGCTCCACGCGCCATCGTTGGCATGCAGCGTGGGCTCGTAGCCGATCACGTGGGCACCAAAGGCTTCGAGCAGGCGGGCCAGCGGTTCACTGGCCGGCGTGAGCCCGATCAGGCCCACCGTGGCGCCGCCCAGCTCGCGCCCCACCAGCAGGCCTTCGGCGTTGACCACCGGCACCCGCCGCAGCATCTGCAGCAGCGCGCCGATCACGAACTCGGCCTCGGCCTGGGCGGTGGCATCGGTGGGGCGGATCACCTCCACGCCGGCCCGGGCGCAGGCCTCGGCATCGAGGTTCTCCACCCCGGCCGACAGCCGCCCCACGGCCTTGAGCAGCGGCGCCTGCTCCAGTGCCTCGGCGTCCACCGCCACGGTGGACGGAATGATCAGCGCGCGCACCTGCGGCAAGGCCTGCCGCAAGGCGCGCGGATCACGCGCGAGGTCGGGTGCATAACGCACTGGATGGCGTGCCACCAGCCACTGCATGACGCCCGGATCGATCGGCTCGACGATCAGGATCACGACGCCACCACGGCTGTGACAACTTGGGAGGCAACCGTCATGGACGGCATGCCAGAATCATTGGAATCCCACACGACAACACTGCTGTTCTTATGCTGGTCAAAAAGGCAATCTTCCCGGTGGCAGGTCTTGGCACTCGCTTCCTGCCGGCCACCAAGGCACAACCCAAAGAGATGCTGCCGGTGGTTGACAAGCCGCTGATCCAGTACGCCGTTGAAGAGGCCTACGCGGCGGGCGTGCGCGAGATGATCTTCGTCACCGGTCGTCACAAGCGCCCTATCGAAGACCACTTTGACATGACCTTCGAGCTCGAGGTAGCCCTTGAACAAGCGGGTAAAGCCGAATTGCTCGATGTGGTCCGCAGCGTCAAGCCCCACGACATGGAGTGCATCTACGTGCGCCAGGCCCAGGCGCTGGGCCTCGGCCATGCCGTGCTGTGCGGCCGCCGCCTGGTCGGCAACGAGCCCTTCGCGGTGCTGCTGGCCGACGACCTGATGGTTGGCACCAAGCCCATCCTGAAGCAGATGGTCGAGCAGTTCGCCGAGTGGCAGGCCTCGATCCTGGCCGTGCAGGAAGTGCCGCCCGAGCACACCCGGCGCTACGGCATCGTGGCCGGCACGCAGGTCAATGAGCGCCTGGTCGACATCACCCGCATGGTCGAGAAGCCGGCGCCCGAGGCGGCCCCGTCGAACCTGGGCGTGGCCGGCCGCTACATCCTCACGCCCGGCGTGTTCCGCGAGATCGAGAGCCAGCCGCGCGGCGTGGGCGGCGAGATCCAGCTCACCGACGGGATTGCCGCGCTGCTGCGCCGCGAGAAGGTGTTCGCCTACCGCTACGAAGGCCGGCGCTACGACTGCGGCAGCAAGGAAGGCTTCCTCGAGGCCAATGTCGAACTCGCGCTGGCCCACCCGCAGCTCGGCCCGGGCTTCCGCGACTACCTCAAGACCCTGGATCTCTGACAACCGGCGCGCCCGGCGCCGTGGCATCGCAGCCATGGCGCCGGTGTGCTCAGCGGCGGCGCAGCAGGTGCACGAACTCGGCGCCGGCGCTGCTTTGCTCGACCAGCTCGTTGCCGGTCTGGCGGCAGAAGGCCTGGAAGTCGCGCACCGATCCCGGATCGGTGGCCAGCACCTTGAGCAGGTCGCCGCTCTGCAGCTCAGCCAGCGCCTTCTTGGCCTTCAGGATGGGCAGGGGGCAGTTCAGGCCGCGGGTGTCGAGTTCCTTCGGGACTTGCATGGTGGCAGACGCGGCTGTGGCGTGACGTGTGAGGGGTGGCCGCGATTCTAGGAGCGCGGGCCTGGCCCCGGCCGGTGCGCCGCGGCGCTGCCCGCGGTTCAGCCGCGCGGCGGAAAGTCGATGAATTGCGGCTCGTGGCCGCGGCTGCGCAGCCAGTCGGCCAGCGCCTGGCCGGTGCCGGCACGCCAGCAGCGCAGATCGGCCAGCTCGAACAGCTTGTATTCGGCCAGCTCGGGCGACAGCCGCACCTCGCCGCGCGCCAGCGCGTGGTAGGCAATGATCACCTGGTTCATGCGCTGGAAGTCATAGACGCCCACCAGCTTCAGGGCCAGCACCTCGAGCGCCGTTTCTTCGGCCACCTCGCGGCGAATGCCCTCCTCGGGCGATTCACCGGCCTCCATGAAGCCGGTGATCAGCGCGAACATGCGCCCGCTCCAGGCGGCGTTGCGCGCCAGCAGCACGCGGCCGCCCTGGTCGGCACATTCGACGATGGCGGCCAGCACCGGCGTGGGGTTGTTCCAGTGCGTCCAGCCACAGGCGGCGCAGCGCAGCCGGGTCTTGGGGCCGCCGTCCTCCCACTGCTCGATCGCCTCCAGCGGGCCGCCGCAGGGCGGGCAGAAGCGATAGCCGCCCGTCATGCCGGAAACACGCCGGTGGACAGGTATCGGTCGCCGCGGTCACACACCACGAAGGCGATGGTGGCGTTGCGCACCTGCTGCGCGATCTGCAGCGCCACCCAGCAGGCGCCGGCGGCCGAGATGCCGGCAAACAGGCCTTCGTCGCGCGCCATGCGGCGGGCCATGTCCTCGGCGTCGGCCTGGCTCACCAGCACCAGTTCGTCCACGGTGCTGGGGTCGTAGATCCGGGGCAGGTAGGCCTCGGGCCACTTGCGGATGCCGGGGATGCGCGAGCCTTCGGCCGGCTGCGCGCCGACGATGCGCACCGCCGGATTCATCTCCTTCAGGTAGCGGCTGACGCCGGTGATGGTGCCGGTGGTGCCCATGGCGCTGACGAAGTGCGTGATCTGCCCGTCGGTCTGCCGCCACAGCTCGGGGCCGGTGGTCTCGTAATGAACGCGCGGGTTGTCGGCATTGCCGAACTGGTCGAGCACGCGGCCCTTGCCGTCCTTCTGCATCTGCTCGGCCAGGTCGCGCGCGTACTCCATGCCGCCCGAGCGCGGCGTGAGGATCAGCTCGGCGCCGAAGGCCTTCATGGTCTGGGCGCGTTCGATCGACAGGTCCTCCGGCATGATCAGCACCATGCGGTAACCGCGGATGGCCGCCGCCATCGCCAGCGCGATGCCGGTGTTGCCGCTGGTGGCCTCGATCAGCGTGTCGCCGGGGCGGATCTCGCCGCGCTCTTCGGCGCGGCGGATCATGGCGATCGCCGGCCGGTCTTTCACCGAGCCGGCCGGGTTGTTGCCTTCGAGCTTGCCAAGGACGACATTGCCGCGCGCCTGGCCGGCCTCGGCCGGCAGACGCTGCAGGCGCACCAGCGGCGTGTGGCCGATGACTTCCTCGATCGTGGGGTAGCGGGGCATGGACACGTGATGAACCTCCGGGCGGCGATTGTGTCAGCGCCAGCCCGCGCCCGCTGTGCGCAGCGCGACAGCCCGCACCAGCCTGGCGCACGGCGCCGGGCCGGCCAGGGGCGCCACACCCCCATGACATAATCCACCGCCACGCCGCCCCTTCCCCGGGGCGCCTCCTGCCCGCGTGACGAAATCGGTAGACGTAGCGGATTCAAAATCCGCCGCCGCAAGGCGTGCCAGTTCGAGTCTGGCCGCGGGCACCATCGCTACTTCATCCCCTGCACCTGTCGATGCTGCAACTGCCCCCGGTCACCAAGGCGCTGCTGCTGGCCTGCATCGCCGTGTTCTGCGTGCAGTCGCTGCTGCCGATCCTGCCGCTCGAATCGTTTCTGGCGCTGTGGCCGCTGGGCAGCGGGCAGTTCTGGCCCTGGCAACTGGTGAGCTACGGCTTCCTGCACGGCGATTTCACGCACCTGCTGTTCAACATGCTGGGGCTGTGGATGTTTGGCCGCGAGCTCGAGCAGCTGTGGGGCCCCAAGCGCTATGTGCACCTGCTGCTGGCCGGTGTGGTGACGGCGGCGCTGGCGCAGCTGGTGGTCACGCTGCTGCTGGGCAGCCGGGCGCCCACGGTGGGCGCGTCGGGCGCGCTGTACGGCCTGCTGCTGGCCTACGCGCTGGTGTTTCGCAGCCGCATGTTCGACCTGGTGGGCCTGCTGCCGATGCTGCTGATGATGCTGCCCGGCCAGATCTTCCAGACCCTGGGCATGATGCTGTTCGTGCTGCTGCTGGCCAACCGGCAGATGGTGCCGATCCCGCCGATCATGATCCCGGCCATGACCATGGTGGCCATCTTCGGCGGCATCGAGCTGTTCATGGGCCTGATGTACTACCGCAACTCCGGCATCGCCCACTTCGCCCACCTGGGCGGCATGCTGGGTGCCTGGCTGCTGATCCGCCACTGGCGCAGCGGCGGTGGCAGCGGGCGCGCCCGCAGCAAGGTGCGCCGCGTGCACTGAGTGTGGGATGACCCGCTGCGGCGGGCCCCGCTAAGCTGCACCGGAAGCCCCGCACCCAGCGGGGACATGCGGGAATGGTTCATGCTGCGCTGCATGCCAGTTCCGCCGGGAGCGCTGCCATGCACCGAGGCCTGTCCCCCTGGAGTTTGACCGCCTGGACCGCGATGCTCGCGATCCTGGCCGCTGTGCTGCTGGCCTGGCCGGGCATGAGTCCGGCACGAGGGCTGGCCGATGGCAATGGCGACAGTGCCACCAGCCTGGCCGAGCGATCCCGCGCCCTCGAGCGTGCCCGCCAGGCCGTGGTGGGCGTGCAGGCCACCGCGCTGGACGACGCGCGCTCGATCCGCACGCTGGGCCGCGAACGCGCAGGTTCGGGCGTGGTGATCGGCAGCGACGGCCTGGTGCTGACCGTGGGCTACCTGCTGATCGAGGTCGAATCGGTGGCGCTGCAGCTCGATGACGGGCGCACCGTGCCGGCGCGCGCGCTGGGCTACGACAGTGCCTCGGGCCTTGGCCTGGTGCAGGCGCTGGCACCGCTGAACATCGCGCCGGCACCGCTGGGCCGCCCCACCCTGCTGGCCCTGCAAGAGCCCTTGATGGTGGCCAGCGGCGGTGGCGACGCCACGGTGAGCACGGCCGCCCTGCTGGCGCGCCGGGCCTTTGCCGGCACCTGGGAATACCACCTCGAGCAGGCCCTGCTGACGGCCCCGGCGCGGCGCGACCACAGCGGTGCCGGCCTGTTCAACGGCCGTGGCGAGCTGGTGGGCATCGGCTCGCTGTTTCTGGCCGACGGCCGCGCCGGTGCCGATGCACGCCAGGACGACGATACCGCCAGTGCGCCCGGCGCCGCCGGCCCGGCCAACCTGTTCGTGCCGGTAGACCTGTTGCCGCCGGTGCTCGACGAGCTGCGCCAGCGCGGCAGCACGCGCAGCAGCCAGCGCGCCTGGCTGGGCCTGAACTGCGTGGAACTGGCCGGCGCGCTGCGCGTGGTGCGGGTGGCCCAGGACAGCCCGGCCGACGTGGCCGGCCTCGAGGTGGGCGACCGCATCCTGCGCATCGACGGCACCGAGGTCAGCTCGCTGGCCGCGCTGTGGCAGGCGCTGTGGTCGGGCGGCGCGGCCGAGCGCGAGGTGCGGCTCGACATCCAGCGCCATGGCGAGGCCCAGGCGGTGCGCGTGTACAGCGTGGACCGGCAAAAGACGCTGAAGCGCCCGCAGGGCATCTGATGGCGTGAGCCAAGGGCCGGGGCTGGACCCTCGGCGCTTGGGCGCTTGGGCGCTTGGGCGCTTGGGCGCTTGGGCGCTTGGGCGCTTGGGCGCTTAAGGGCTTGAGGGCTTGGGCCCGCCCGGGCCGGCGGGGCTCAGGCCCGCAAGCCCTCGGCCACCGTGGGGTGGCGCAGCTGCAGCCGCAGCTCTAGCTTCAGGCGCCGGTTGAGCAGGCGCCGCGACTCGGCCATGAAGCTCAGCTGCATGGCCGACAGCACGGCCGCCGCCTCGGTGCGGCGCAGCCGCGGCGGGGGTGGCAGGCCGCACAGCGCGGCGGCCAGGTCGAAGTACTCGCCCATGCGCAGGGCCGTGTCGTCGCTGACATGCACCACGCGCTGCGGCTTGCCGCGCAGCAGCGCTGCGATGCAGGCGCGCGCCAGGTCGTCGGCGTGGATGTGGTTGGTATACACATCGTCCTCGGGCGCCAGCACCGGCGTGCCGCGCAGCAGGCGCTCACGCGGGTGGCCGCCGGGCCGGTTGGTGGCATAGATGCCCGGAATGCGCAGGATGCTGGCCCGGCTGCCCCGGCGGCCGTGGGCCCGCACCTGGCGCTCGGCATGCACCCGCCGGCGGGCGCGGTCGGTGGCCGGTGCCACGGCGCGGGTTTCGTCCAGCAGGGCGCCGCCGCAATCGCCATACACCCCGGTGGTGCTGGCGTACACCAGCCGCCGTGGCGGCCGCGCGGCGCCGCCCGGCCGGGCGCGCCACAGCGCCTGCAGCAGCTGCGCGGTGCGCGGGTCGGTGGCGCCGTGGCCGGGTGGCGGGGCCAGGTGCAGCACCGTGTCGGCCAGGCCGGCCAGGCGGCGCAACGTGGCGGCGTCGTCCAGGTTGCCCAGCAGCGGCACCGCGCCGGCGGCGCGCAGCTCGGGCACACGCGCCGAGCTGCTGGTGAGGGCCAGCACCCGCCAGCGGCCGGCCAGCAGGCGCAGCACGCGCATGCCCACATCGCCACAGCCCACCACCAGCAGCGTGGGGCGGTGGTGGCGCGGTGTCGGGTTCATTGGCAACAGGGGCTTCAGGTTCGGGCAGGCACAATGCCGGGTTCAGTGTAAGACCCGGTCGCAGACCGCTTCAGCCTTCGCAACATGAGCTTCAACGTCACGATCCAGCCTTCCGGCCGCAGCTTCGATGTGGCCCGCGACGAGACCGTGCTGGCCGCCGCCATCCGCCAGGGCATCGGCCTGCCCTATGGGTGCCGCGACGGCGCCTGCGGTTCGTGCAAGAGCAAGCTGCTCGGCGGCCGCGTGATCCACGGCGCACACCAGAGCAAGGCCCTGAGCGAGGCCGAAGAGGCCGCCGGCCTGATCCTCACCTGCTGCGCCACGCCGCAGACGGATTGCTCGGTGGAGGCACGCAGCGTGCCCGGCCTGGGCGAGTTTCCGATCCTCAAGATGCCCACCCGTGTGCTGGCGATCAGCCGGCCCGCGGCCGATGTAGCGGTGCTGCGCATGCAGTTGCCGGCCAACCAGAGCTTCCAGTACCGCGCCGGCCAGTACGTGGAGTTCCTGCTGCGCGACGGTGCGCGCCGCAGCTACTCGATGGCCAATGCGCCGGGCAACGTGGGCGAGCCGCCGGCCATCGAGCTGCACATCCGCCACATGCCCGGCGGCAAGTTCACCGACGTGGTGTTCTCCACGCTGAAGGAGAAGGACATCCTGCGCATGGAAGGGCCGTTCGGCAGCTTCTTCCTGCGCGAGGGCGACAAGCCCATGGTGCTGCTGGCCTCGGGCACCGGCTTCGCGCCGATCAAGGCGCTGATCGAGCAGCTCAAGGCCAGCGGCAGCCAGCGCCCGGCGGTGCTGTACTGGGGCGCACGCCGCAAGGCCGACCTGTACATGCACGACTGGGCCCTGCAGGCCGCCGCCGAGATGCCCGGCCTGCGCTATGTGCCGGTGCTGTCGGAGCCCGCGGCCGACGATGCCTGGAGCGGCCGCAGCGGCCTGGTGCACCAGGCGGTGATGGCCGACCTGCCCGATCTGGCCGGCCACGAGGTGTACGCCTGCGGTGCGCCCTTGATGGTGGATGCCGCGCAGCGCGACTTCACGGCGCAGTGCGGCCTGCCGGCCGAGGCCTTTTTTGCCGACGCGTTCACGTCGGAGCTCGACAAGCAGACCGGGGCCTGAACCGATGACCCGCCCACCGACCGCCGTGACCCCGCCGCAACCATCGCCCCCGCGGCGCGCGCCGGGCACCGGCCTTGCCCCCCGAGCCCGCCGCACGCTGCTGGCCAGCTTGACCACGCTGGCCGTGGCCACGCTGCTGCCCTGCGCCGCACTGGCCCAGGGCGTGGCCAGGCCGATCCGCCTGATCGTGCCCTACCCGCCTGGCGGCCCGCTGGACATTGCCGCCCGTGCGCTGGCCGCCGGCGTGAAGGACACGCTGGGCGCCATGGTGGTGGACAACAAGCCCGGCGCCGGCGGCAACCTGGGCGCCGATCTGGCCGCCAAGGCGGCGCCCGACGGCCACACCCTGGTGATGGGCGCGGTGGCCACGCATGCCATCAACCCCTGGCTGTTCAAGAAGCTGCCCTACGACCCGCTGCGTGACTTCACGCCGATCACCCGCGTGGCCCAGGTGCCCAATGTGCTGGTGATGAACGCCGAGGCCGCCCAGCGCCTGCAGATCGGCTCGCTGGCCGACCTGGTGGCCTATGCCCGCAAGAACCCGGGCAAGCTCAACTACGGCTCGGGCGGCAATGGCAGCGCGGGCCATCTGGCCGGCGAGATGTTCAAGTCGCAGGCCGGTCTGTTCATGGTGCACATCCCCTATGCCGGCGGCAATCCAGCGCAGCTGGCACTGCTGGCCGGCCAGGTGGACCTGAACTTCGACAACCTGGCCACCGCCAGCGCCAACATCAAGAGCGGCAAGCTCAAGGCGCTGGCCGTCACCGGCACGCGGCGGGCCCCGGCCCTGCCCGATCTGCCCACCGTGGCCGAGGCCGGCGCGCGGCTGGGCCTGGCACAGTTTGACGTGGGCACCTGGTTCGGCCTGTTCGCACCCGCCGGCCTGCCGCCGGCCGAGCTGGCGCGGCTGCACAAGGGCTTTGCCGCGGCGCTCGAATCGGCCGAGCTCAAGGCCCGCTTCGCGCAGCTGATGGCCGAGCCCTCGCCCACCACGCCCGAGCAGTTTGGCGCCTTCGTGAAGGCCGAGCTGGCCAAGTACGGCCCGGTGGTCAAGGCCTCGGGCGCCACGGTGGATTGAACGTGCCGCCACGCCGCCGCGCTGGCGCCCTTCGCGGCACTGCCCAGGCCCGCCCGCCATGGTGCTGAACCTCGTCTGGGTCGGCTTCGTGCTGATCGGCCTGCTGGTCACCGCGGTGCAGGTGGCGCAGGGCCAGGCCGACGCCGCCACGCGGGTGCTGGGCGGGTTGTTCGATGCGGCCAAGACCGGCTTCGACATCTCGCTGGGCCTGGTGGGCGTGATGAGCCTGTGGCTGGGCCTGATGAAGGTGGGCGAGCAGGCCGGCGTGATCCAGCTGCTGGCGCGCGGCATGGCGCCGTTTTTCCGCCGCATCTTTCCCGGCATTCCGCCGGGGCACCCGGCCGGCGGCAGCATCGTGATGAACGCCAGCGCCAACATGCTGGGGCTGGACAACGCCGCCACACCGCTGGGCCTGAAGGCCATGCGCGAGCTGCAGGAGATCAACCCCGACAAGGGCACGGCCAGCGATCCGATGATCATGTTCCTGGTGCTCAACACCGCGGGCATCACGCTGATCCCCACCTCGGTGATCGCCATCCGCCAGACCATGGCGGTGGAGCAGGGCCTCGTCGGCTTCAACGGCGCCGACATCTTTCTGCCCACGCTGCTGGGCACGCTGGTGTCCTTCATCGCCGGGCTGGTGGCGGTGGCCTGGGTGCAGCGCATCCGCCTGCTGTGCCTGCCGGTGCTGGCCTTTTTTGGCGGGTTCGGCCTGCTGCTGGCCGCGCTGTACGCCTGGCTGGCGCCACTGCCGGCGGCCGCGATGGCCCAGCGCATCGGGCTGCTGGGCAGCGCCACCATCCTGGCCATCGTGGGCTTGTTCGTGGCCGCCGGCGCGCTGCGCCGGGTCAACGTCTACGAGGCCTTCGTCGAGGGCGCCAAAGAGGGCTTCGGCGTGGCGGTGCAGATCATTGCGTACCTGATCGCGATGCTGGTGGCAATCGCGGTGTTTCGCCACAGCGGCTGCATGGGCTACCTGGTCGAGGGCATCGGCAGCGTGGTGCGCACGCTGGGCCTGGACGACCGCTTCGTGCCGGCGCTGCCGGTGGGGCTGATGAAGACGCTGTCGGGCAGCGGCGCGCGCGGCCTGATGGTGGATGTGCTGAAGACCTACGGCGTTGACTCGTTCGAGGGCCGGCTGGCCTCGATCATCCAGGGCTCCACCGAGACCACCTTCTATGTGCTGGCGGTGTACTTCGGCAGCGTCAACATCCGCCGCACGCGCTACGCGCTGGGCTGCGGGCTGTTTGCCGATGCGGTGGGCCTGGTGGGCGCCATCCTGATCGGCTACGCGTTCTACGGCTGATGCACTGGGGCACCCGGTCGCCGGTGACGGCGCCCATCCGCCAAGCGGGTGCTCAGGCGGCCTGGGGCGGCCCGGCGCTCGCCTGAGCCACCTGCGACGTCGTCAACCCCGGCTCGCACAGCAGCAGCACGCACATCGCCGCCCCGCCGCCGGGCCGGTTGCTGGCCACGATGTCGCCGCCGTAGCGCTCGACGATGCCGCGGCTGATCCACAGGCCCAGGCCGGTGCCGTCCTTCTTGCGCGTGACGAAGGGCTGGAACAGCTCGCCCAGCAGGCCTTCATCCAGGCCGGGGCCGCTGTCGCTGACCTCGATGCGCACACCGGCGCGGCCCTGGGCATCGGCCCAGTCGCTGGTGGCCAGGCGCAGCGTGCCGCCCTCGGGCATGGCGTGGATGGCGTTGACGATCAGGTTCACCAGCACCTGCTGCAGCTCCTGGCGGTTGATGCCCACCGGGCGGCTGGCCTGCAGCGCCCGCCGCACCTCGATGCGGGTGCTGACCAGCAGGTGCTTGACCAGCACCAGGCTGTCGTCGAGCGCGCGGGCGGTGTCCACCGGCTCCACGTAGCCGGCGTACTCGTTGGGCCGCGCAAACTGCAGCAGCTGGGTCACGATCAGGCGCATGCGCTCGATCTGCTCGTCCACCAGGCGCAGCTCGCCCGCCACGCGCTGGGCATCGGCACCCAGCAGCTCGCGCACCAGGTCGAGGTTGCCCTGGATCACCGCGATCGGGTTGTTGACCTCGTGCGCGATGCTGGCGGTGAGCTGGCCCACGGTGGCCATCTTCTCGCTGCGCAGCAGCTGCTGCTGCGCCGCCGCCAGTGCCGCGCCGCGCTGGGCCACCTTGGCATCGAGCTCGGTGTTCCACTGCTGCAGGCGCTGGTTGCGCTCGGCCAGCGCCTCGAGCAGGCGGTCGAGGTGGCCGGCCAGCGCGCCCAGCTCGTCGCCGCTGGCCACCGCGCCCACACGCGCCTGCAGCGCGCCGGCCTCCACCTGCTGCATGGTGTGGTCCATCTGTTCGATGGGCCGGAAGATGCGCCGCGCCAGCCGCGACGAGCCGATCGCCGCCACGATCATCACGCCGAAGAACAGCACGCCGATGCCGGCCAGCACGCCCCATTTGAGCCAGCGGTAGGGCTGCTCGAGAAAGCCCACGTAAAGCATGCCCACGCGCTGGCCGCCGGCGTCCAGCAGCGGCTGGTAGCCCGAGACATACCAGTCATTGACCACGAAGGCCCGGCCCAGCCAGGGGCGGCCCTGCTCGAGCACCGCCGCGCGCACCGCTTGCGACACCCGCGTGCCGATGGCGCGCGCCTCGCCGCTGCCGCCGTGGCCGTCGCCGAACAGGCGCACATTGGTGGAGATGCGCACATCGTCGAGAAACAGCGTGGCCGTGCCCTGGCTGCCGAAGGGCAGCGCACCGGCCGGGTAGACGATCTAGTTGATGTGGTCGATGAAGGGCAGGTTGCGGTTGAGCAGCAGGCCGGCCTGCACCAGCGCCAGCGTGCGGCCCTGCGCATCGCGCACCGGCGCCAGCGCGCGCAACACCAGGGCGCGGTCTTCCACCTGGCGTTGGCTGGGCTGGGCGTTGCGGGTGGCCAGCAGGTTCACCGGCACGCGCAGGCGCAGCTCGGGCGACAGCAGGTCCTGCTCGGCCGGTGCCAGCACCGCCAGCGCGGCCTGCACGCGCAGCGCCTCGCTGGGCGGCGCCACCGGCTGCGCGGCGGCAGCGGCCGGCGTGTCGGCCACCCACAGGCGGCCATCGGGATGGCGCAGGTTGATGAAGTCCAGGCCCTCGCGTGCCTTGATGCGCAGCAGCAGCGGCCGCAGCCGGCTGGCGGCCTCGCCGGCTGGCACCGAGGCCGCCGTGGCCGCGGGTGGCGTGCGCTGCAGGCTTTCAAACAGCAGCTGCGACTCGGCCACCGCCTGGGTGCTGGCCGCCACCTCGCCGCGCACACGTTCGAAATAGCCCTGGGCAATGGCCAGGTCGGCACGCGCCTTGGTGACCAGCAGGCGGTCGACCGCGGCGTCGCCCCAAATCAGCAGCACCAGGCCCAGCAGCGGCAGCACGCCCACCAGCGGCAGCAGCACCATCAGCTGCAGCTTGCGCCGGATGGGCCAGGCGCCGAAGCCGCGGCCGGCGCCTGGCGGCGGGGCCGCAGCAGCGCCGGGCAGCACAGTCAGCACCGGCGGCACGGGTGGTTCCGGCGGGCCCGGCTCGGCCGCAGCGTTCAGCCGGCCGCCCACTCGGCCACCCGGCGTTCGAGCGTGCGGCGCGAGATGCCCAGCAGCTGCGCGGCGCGGGTCTTGTCCTGCGCCACGCTGGCCAGCACGGCCAGGATGTGCTGCTTTTCCAGCGTCTGCAGATCGGTGGGGCGGCCGCGCCCGGCCGCCGGGCCGCCGGGTGCGGCGTAGGGCCCGGCCGGCGCGGCCTGGCGCTCCTGGCGCGACAGGCCCTGGTACAGCGCCGAGACGTTCAGCGCCCCCAGGATCAGCGAGCGCTCGACCAGGTTGCGCAGCTCGCGCACATTGCCCGGCCAGTCGTACTGCTGCAGGTACTGCAGCTCGTCGTCGCTGACCGCGATCGGCGGCACGCCCAGGCGCGGCGCCAGCGAGGCGACGAAATGCGCCACCAGCGCGGCAATGTCGTCCTTGTGCGCGCGCAGCGGCGGCAGATTGATCTCGACCACCTGCAGCCGGTAGTACAGGTCGGCCCGAAAGCGCCCGGCCGCCACCTCGTCGGCCAGGCGCCGGTGCGTGGCGGCCACGATGCGCACATCCACCGGCACCTCCTGCTCGCCGCCCACCGGGCGGATGCGGCGCTCTTCCAGCACCCGCAGCAGCGTGGCCTGCAGGCGCGGCGCCAGCTCGCCCACCTCGTCGAGAAACAGCGTGCCGCCCTGGGCGTAGACGAACAGGCCGTCGCGGCTGCGCGCCGCGTTGCCCGGGCCGGCACCGGCCTGGCCGTCGGCGCGGCGGTGCCAGGCCTGGCCGAACAGCTCGAGCTCGATCAGCTCGGGCGACAGCGTGGCGCAGTTCACCGGCACGAAGGGCCCGTCGGCGCGGCGGCTCAGGCGGTGCAGCGCCAGCGCGGCCAGCTCCTTGCCGGTGCCCGATTCGCCGCTCAGCAGCACCGTGCTGTCGACCCCCGCCACCCGGTGCAGCGCGGCCTGCAGGCCACGCATCGCCAGCGAGTCGCCCACCAGCGCATCGGCCGCCGGCTGCTGCTGCTGCGACAGGCTGCGCCGCAGCACGAAGTTCTCGCGCCGCAGCGAGGCGCGCTCGAGCCCGCGTTCGAGCGCGCTGACGATCTGCGTCACCCGAAACGGCTTGAGGATGAAGTCGCTGGCGCCGGCGCGCAGGGCCTCGATGGCGGTGTCGAGGTCGGCGTAGGCGGTGATCAGCACCACCTCGGCGGCCACGCCGCGCTCGCGCAGCTGCTTGAGCCAGTCGATGCCGTGGCGCCCGGGCAGGGCGATGTCGAGCACCAGCAGGTCGATGCGGTGGCGCTGCAGCAGCTGCTCGCCAGCCTCGGCCGACTCGGCCGACAGCACCTGGCCCACGCGGCTGGCCAGGGTCTTTTCAAGAAAATTGCGCATGCCCGGCTCGTCGTCGACCACCAGCACGGTGGCCAGCGGCCAGCGCACCTCGGGGCCGGGCACGGCGGGTTCGGTCATTGCATCGGCCATGGGATTTACTGCATCGAGCGCGGCATTGTAGGAATGCCCCGGCCACGGCGCCGCCCTCGCGCGCCACCGACAATGCGGTGGTGAGTGCCCTGCCGCCGCTCTCGCCCCGGCTGCCAAGCCTGCAATCCACCCGCCGGGTGTGCACGCGCTGAGCAATGCCGACCTGCACAGCCATTCCACGCACTCCGATGGCACGCTGCGCCCGGCTGCGCTGGCCGCCCGCGCCCAGGCCAATGGCGTGACGCTGTGGGCCTTGACCGACCACGACGAGCTGGGCGGCCTGCCCGAGGCCGCCGCCGCGGCACACGACCTGGGCATGGGCTTCCTGACCGGCGTGGAGCTGTCGGTGAGCTTTGCCGGCGAAACCGTGCACATCGTGGGCCTGGGCTTCGATGCCGACAACGCCGACCTGCGGGCCGGCGTGGCCCACACCCGCGGCGGCCGGCTCGAGCGCGCACGCGCCATGGCCGACGGCCTGGCCGCGGTGGGCCTGCCCGGCGCCTTTGAAGGGGCGCTGCGCTATGTGGGCAACCCCGACCTGATCTCGCGCACCCACTTTGCGCGCTGGCTGATCGACACCGGCGTGTGCGCCGATTTTTCGGCCGTGTTCAGGCGCTACCTCAGCACCGGCAAGCCCGGCTTCGTGCCGCACCGCTGGGCCGCGCTGGGCGACGCGGTGCGCTGGATCACCCAGGCCGGCGGCGTGGCGGTGATCGCCCACCCCGGCCGCTACCCGTTCAGCCCCAGCGCCGAGTACGCGCTGTTCTCCGAGTTCCACACCCATGGCGGGCGCGGCGTCGAGGTGCTGACCGGCAGCCACGGTCAGGCCGACACGCTGAAGTACACCGCCATGGCCGCCGAGTTCGGCCTGCAGGCCTCGCGCGGCAGCGACTTTCATTCACCCGAAGAAAGCCGCACCGACCTGGGCGCCCTGCCCGATCTGCCCGGCACGCTGACCCCGGTGTGGCTGGGCCTGGCCCACCGCGTGCAGCCACCGCGCCGCTGAAGCCCCGCCCCTGGGATGAGTGGTGCCCGCCGGCCCGCGCCGCGGGTTGTGCTGGGGTCTTGCGCGCCGTGGCGGGCGTACAGTGCCGGGTTCGGCGCGGCGTGCGGCCCGCCACCCGGCCGGCCACTCAGCCCGCCCGCCCGCCGAAATTTGCTGCCCACTCTGGTTTTCGCGCATGTCGCAGTACTTCGAAGTCCACCCCGAGAACCCGCAGCCCCGCCTGCTGCGCCAGGCCGCGCAGATCCTGCATGGCGGCGGTGTGTGCGCGGTGCCCACCGACTCCAGCTACGCGCTGGTGTGCCACCTCGACGACAAGGCCGCGGCCGAGGCGCTGCGGCGCATCCGCGGCGTCGATGAAAAGCACCACCTCACGCTGCTGTGCCGCGACCTGTCCGAGCTGGCCAGCTATGCGCGGGTGGACAACCGCCAGTACCGGCTGCTGAAGCTGGCCACGCCGGGGCCCTACACCTTCATCCTCGAGGCCACCAAGGAGGTGCCGCGGCGCCTGTCGCACCCCTCGCGGCGCACCATCGGCCTGCGCGTGCCCGACCATGCGGTGACCCAGGCCCTGCTGGCCGAGCTGGGCCAGCCGCTGCTGGCCACCACGCTGATCCCGCCGGGCGAGGCCGATCCGCTGAACGACCCCGAAGACATCCGCGCCCAGTTCGAGAAGCGCATCCAGGCGGTGGTGGACGCCGGCGCCTGCCAGCGCGCGCCCACCACGGTGATCGATCTCACCGGCGAGGCGCCCGTGGTGGTGCGCGCCGGCCGTGGCGAGCTGGCGCGCCTGGGCCTGTCGGCCGACTGATCGGTCGACTGATCGGCAGATTGATGGGCACCCTGATGGGCGCCCCGATGAGCGGGTTGATCGGCGGTTTGATCGCCCGACGGCTGGGCCGGCGGGTGGACCCGCCCGGCCAGCGCCTGCTCAGCCCGGCGGCTCGGCCAGGCGCTGGCGCAGCTGCTGCGGGCTGAAGCCCAGCTGCACCTGGCCGCGCACCAGCAGCACCGGCGTGCCCGGCTGCATCAGCGCGCGAAACTGCGCCGCGCAGGCGGCATCGCGTTCGACAAAACACTCGGTGAACGGCACCTGCTGCGCCTGCAGCCAGCGCCGTGCCTGGGTGCAGTAGCCGCACTGGGTGGACGACAGCATGTGGATGTCGCCCGGGCGGGCCTGCGCCGCCAGTTCACGGCCCAGCCGGGCCTCGCGCTGCTGCTGCCACCACGACACGCCGGCCGTGGTGGCCAGGATCAGCGCCAGCGCCACCCACAGCGAGCGCTTGTCGAGCGGCCGCTCGGCGGGGGCATCGGTGGCGGTGGGCATCGTGTGGCCTGGGCCAGCCTGGGGGCGCGTTGACGGGCCGAATCGGCCTGCGGCGCCGGGCCGGGCCGGTCAGAGCGCCGCGGTGACGACGATCTCGACCTTCCACTCGGGCTTGGCCAGGGCCGCCTGCACGGTGGCGCGCGGCGGCGTGTGGCCGGGCACCACCCAGCTGTCCCACACGCTGTTCATGCCGGGAAAGTCGGCCAGGTCGGCCAGGAAGATCTGCGCGCGCAGCACCTTGGTCTTGTCGGTGCCGGCCTTGGCCAGCAGCGCGTCCACGGCGTCGAGCACCTCGCGCGTCTGCGCCTCGATGCTGGGCGCGGCGCCCACGGCCACCTGGCCAGCCAGGTAGCAGACCCCGTTGTGCACGGCCATCTCGGACATGCGGGCACCGACATCGAATCGCTGGACCATGGCTCAGTTTCCTTTGGAGGATGAAGTGGAAGGTGACGTGGAATGGGATTGGCCGGTCGCGGCCGACGCGCCACGCGCGCTGCCGGGCGCGGGCGGCGTCTCGACATGCAGGCGGCTGCGGCGCCGCTGGCGGCGGCGCTTGGGCTGGGCCGCGTCGGCCTTGGCGCCGAGCTTGGACTCCTTGCCGCTCATCAGGTTGCCGATGTTGCGCCAGTGGCGCCAGATCAGCATCAGGCTCATGATCGTGACGGCCAGCGCCACCACCGGCCGGTCAAAGAAGATCATCGTGAAGAAGGGCGCGAACACCGAGGCCATCAGCGAGGCCAGCGACGAGTAGCGGAACATCGCCGCCACCACCACCCACACGATCAGCGTGCCCAGGCCCAGCAGCGGCTCGTAGGCCAGCAGCACGCCCAGCGCGGTGGCCACGCCCTTGCCGCCCTTGAAGCGGAAGAACACCGGGTACAGATGGCCCAGGAACGCCGCCACGCCGACGAAGGCCACGGTGGCATCCACCACGCCGATGTCGGCCGCATAGGCCGACACCACGGCCGTGGGCACATAGCCCTTCAGCGCGTCGAGCAGCAGGGTCAGCACCGCCGCCTTCTTGCTGCCCGAGCGCAGCACATTGGTGGCGCCGGGGTTGTTCGAGCCGTAGCTGCGCGGATCGGGCAGGCGCATCAGCCGGCTCACGATGACCGCGAACGACAGCGAGCCGATCAGGTACGCGGCAAAGAACAGCGCGTAGCTGTAGATCAAATCGAGGTGGGGGCGCAGCTCTTCCATGGCTTCGGGCAGGGGCGCGACAAGGCGCCCGGCGAACACAATGTCAACAGAAGAGTGTAAGGCTCGCGGACTGTGCCGCCGGACGGCGGCGCCCGCTCAGCGCGCAGCGCGCTTCTTGGCGGCCGGCTTGCGTGCCGGCTCGTCCACCGGATGGCCACCGGGCGGTGCCGAGAACAGCTTGGCGGCGCGGCCCTTCAGCTCGAGCAGCTCGGTGGGCGTGATCGAGTAGGTGCGGCCGACCACGTCGACCTCGATGCGGAACTCGACTTCCTTGCTGCCGTTGGACAGCGTGCCGCAGGTGAAGTCGTAGTCTTCGTCCTCGGCCGGAAAACCATCGTCCTCGAGGTCGTAGTCGATGTACTTGACCTGGGTGATCTCGCCGCTGGCGAGGTCCAGCATGCCCTTGGACTCGATCACCTCGTCGGCAAGTTCGTCGTGGATGGTGATCGGCAGCTTCAGGTCCATGGTGCGCGGGCGGCAATGCGGCAAAGGGGCGGCATCATGCCACAGCGGGGAAGCCGGTTGGCAGCCTGCCGGCCCGGCGCCGCGTGGCGATGGCGCCAGGCGCCCGGCTCAGGCCTGGGCAGAAACGAACACGCCGGTGGCCTGCAGCAGCATGGCGCTGATCAGGCGGCCGTGCATCAGGTGCCAGGGGCCCTGGGCGCGGTGGCTTTCCACCACCTCGGCCACGGCCTCGAGCGCGCCGTCGATCAGGTGCACGCGCTGGCCCACCGCCAGGGCCGCCGGGGTGTACAGGCTCAGGCCGGTGAGCGAGAGGTCGCGCCAGCGCACGGCCACCGGCTGGCCGGGCCAGCCGACCTGCAGGCTGGCCACGTGGTGGCGGTCGCGCCGCACCGCGCCGCGGCGGCCCAGCAGTTCGTGCGCCTGGCTGCCCGGCACCGGCAGCGCCGCCAGCGGCGCATGGCAGCGGCTGCAGCGGCTGTCGGGGCGCGGCTGCACCGAGCCGGCCAGGCTGCACAGCGGGCATGGCCGGCCGCCCACGGCGGCTTCGGCGGCCAGCGTGGTCTGGCCGCGTGCGGCCGCCATCTGCCGGCCGAGGCTGCGGTCGTACTCGGCACGCCGGTCGGGATCACCCAGCACCGCCCAGGCGGCGTTGACCAGGGCCGCCTCGCCATGGCTGCCGCCCAGATCGGGGTGCATGCGCAGGCGCTGCATCAGGGTGCGGTAGCTGGCCTGGATCACCGCCTGCGGCGCCTCGGGCTGCACATGCAGAACCCGGTACAGGTTGCGCCGGTTGTCGGGCGGCGCCATGCCGGCGGCCACGTCGTGCGGGTCGGATGGCGGCTCGATGGGCGTGTGCATGCGGCTGTTCTTTTCGGGTGGTTCGCTGCCTCATCGGCACGCCGCGCCGGAACTTGAGCCCGATCAACACCGCGGCGGCCGTTTTGCTCGGCCGATCCTGGCGCCGCTGCCGCCCCGGCCCCGAATCAGGCGCTGCCGGTCGCGGCCGGTGCCGGGGCGCCTTGCCAGGCAGCATGCCAGGCCGCATGCCAGGCCTGCAGATCGGGCCACTGCACCCGGCCCTGCCAGGGCTGCGCGGCGGCGCCGGCGGGCAGCAGGCGGCCGCGTGCCGGCGCCGCCACGCCGCCCAGGCCATCCAGATCGGCCAGCAGCGCGGCGGGCGGCAGCGGCGCAAGATCGGGCGGGCCGTAGTCGCTGCGGGTCAGCAGCACCGGCAGGCCGGCGGCGCGGGCCGCGGCCACGCCGGGCGCTGAGTCTTCGATGGCCAGCGCGGCGCCGGCCGGCAGGCCCAGCTGCTGCAGCGCGGCCAGGTAGACATCGGGCGCCGGTTTTTTGCGCGGCACCTCGTCGCCGGCCACGATCACGGCAAACCAGGCTTCGGCGCCCTCGCCCAGCGTGGCCTGCAGCAGCGCGCTGACGTTGTCGCGGGTGGTGGTGGTGGCAATGGCCAGCGCCACGCCCTGCGCCCGCGCCTGGCCCAGCAGCCGCGCCACGCCCGGGCGCAGCGCCACGCCGCCGCTGGCCACGCGGCGGGTGTAGTGCCGGGTCTTGGCGGCGTGCAGCGCGCGCAGGCGCTCGGCCAGCCCGGGCTGGGCGGCCGCGGCCGGGTCGACCTGCTGCCACCAGGCCAGCAGCCGCTCCTTGCCCCCGGGCACGGCCAGCAGCTGGCGGTATTGCTCGGCGCTCCAGCGCCAGGGCAGGCCGGCTTCGGCGAAGGCGGCGTTGAAGGCCGGCAAGTGGCCGTCGCGCTCGGTCTCGGCCAGGGTGCCGTCGACATCCCAGATCAGCGCACGCAGGCTCATGCTGCGGCGAGCCCGGCCTGCTCGGCACCCTGGCGCAGCGCGGCGATGGTGGCCGCCCAGTCGCTGCTGCCAAACACCGCCGAGCCGGCCACGAAGGTGTCGGCGCCGGCCGCGGCAATGGCGCCGATGTTGTCGGCCTTGACGCCACCATCCACCTCGAGCCGGATGGCGCGGCCGCCGCCGCGGACATGGGCGTCCAGCCGCTGGCGCACCTGGCGCAGCCGCGGCAGCGTGCCGGCGATGAAGGACTGGCCGCCGAAGCCGGGGTTCACGCTCATCAGCATCACCAGGTCGAGCTGGTCGAGCACGCCGTCCAGCCAGGCCAGCGGCGTGGCCGGGTTGAACACCAGGCCGACCTGGCAGCCGCTGTCGCGGATCAGCGCCAGCGTGCGGTGCAGGTGGCGCGTGGACTCGGGATGCACGCTGATCAGCCCGGCACCGGCCTTGGCAAACATCGGGATCAGCGCATCCACCGGCTCGACCATCAGGTGCACGTCCAGCAGGGCCGGGCCCCGGGGGCCCTGGGCGTAGGGCGCGATGGCCTCGCAGACCATCGGGCCGATGGTGAGGTTGGGCACGTAGTGGTTGTCCATCACGTCCACATGGATCCAGTCGGCCCCGGCGGTCACGACGCCGCGCACGGCCTCGCCCAGGCGGGCGAAATCGGCCGACAGGATGCTGGGCGCGATGACGCTGGGCAGGCGCCCGGGCTGCGGGCCCGGCATCAGGCGGCCCGCCTGAGCTGGCCGGCGCGCTGCTCGGCATAACGCTGGGCCATGGCGGCCAGCGGCAGCACGCGGATGCGGCTGGCCCGGCCGGCGCAGCCAAAGGCCTCGAAGCGCTCGCGGCAGATGCCGCGCGCCGCGGCGGTGGCCACCTTGAAAAACGCCCGCGGGTCGAACTCGGACGGCTGCTCGGCCATCAACTGGCGCATGGCACCGGTCATGGCCAGGCGGATGTCGGTGTCGATGTTGACCTTGCGCACGCCCGAGCGGATGCCGCGCACGATCTCGGCCACCGGCACGCCGTAGGTCTCGCGGATGTCGCCGCCAAAGCGCCGGATCGTGGCCAGCCATTCCTGCGGCACGCTGGAGCTGCCGTGCATCACCAGGTGGGTGTCGGGAATGGCGGCGTGGATGGCGGCGATGCGGTCGATGGCCAGGATGTCGCCGGTGGGCGCGCGGCTGAACTTGTAGGCGCCGTGGCTGGTGCCGATGGCGATGGCCAGCGCATCCACGCCGGTGGCGGCCACGAAGTCGGCCGCCTGGGCCGGATCGGTCAGCAGCTGGCTGTGGTCGAGCGTGCCTTCGGCGCCCACGCCGTCTTCCTCGCCGGCCTGGCCAGTCTCGAGACTGCCCAGGCAGCCCAGCTCGCCTTCGACGCTCACGCCCACCGCATGGCTCATCTCGACCACGCGGGCGGTGACGGCCAGGTTGTATTCGTAGCTGGCGGGGGTCTTCTGGTCTTCCAGCAGCGAGCCGTCCATCATCACGCTGGCAAAGCCCGAGCGGATGGCCTGCTGGCACACCGCCGGCGAGGCGCCATGGTCTTGATGCAGGCACACCGGCAGCTGCGGGTACTGCTCGATGGCGGCCTCGACCATCTTGCGCAGAAAGGGCTCACCGGCGTATTTGCGCGCACCGGCACTGGCCTGCAGGATCACCGGCGCGTCGCAGGCCTCGGCGGCCTGCAGGATGGCCTGGATCTGCTCCATGTTGTTGACGTTGAAGGCGGGCACGCCGTAGTCGTGCTCGGCGGCATCGTCGAGCAGTTGGCGCAGCGAGATCAGGGGCATGTGGGTCTCCTTGTTTCAGGCGGGTGGATCAATGAAGCGAATCGGCGGCCCTGCCATGGCCTGGGCCTGGCCTGGCTAGTGCGCCGCGCGCCCTGGCCGGCCCGGCCCGGCTAGTGCGCCGCGCGCTCGGCCAGCACCGCCAGCGCCGGCAGGGGCCGGCCTTCGAGCATTTCGAGAAAGGCGCCGCCGCCGGTGGAGATGTAGTCCACCTGGCCGGCAATGCCGAAGCGGGCAATGGCCGCCAGCGTGTCGCCGCCACCGGCCAGGCTGTAGGCCGGGCTGCGCGCAATGGCCTGGGCGATGGCCGCGGTGCCGTGCGAGAAGGCCTCGAACTCGAACACGCCCACCGGGCCGTTCCAGACGATGGTGCCGGCCGCCTGCAGCTGCTCGGCCAGCATGGCGGCGCTGCGCGGGCCGATGTCGAGGATCAGGTCGTCGCTGGCCACCTCGGCGGCGGCCTTGACGGTGGCCGGCGCATCGGCGGCAAAGCGCCGGGCGCAGACCACGTCCAGCGGGATCGGCACCGCCGCGCCTCGGGCGGCCATGGCCGCCATCACCGCGCGGGCCTCGCCCACCAGCTCGGGCTCGGCCAGGCTCTTGCCGATGGGCAGGCCGGCCGCCAGCATGAAGGTGTTGGCAATGCCGCCGCCGACGATCAGCCCGTCCACCTGCTCGGCCAGGCGGCGCAGGATGCTGAGCTTGGTGCTGACCTTGCTGCCGGCCACGATGGCCACCAGCGGCCGCCGGGGCCGGCTCAGCGCCCGGGTGATGGCCTCGACCTCGGCCGCCAGCAGCGGGCCGGCGCAGGCAATCGGTGCCTGGCGCGCCAGGCCATGGGTGCTGGCCTCGGCCCGGTGGGCGGTGCCGAAGGCATCGTTCACATACACATCGCACAGCGCGGCCATGCGGCGGGCCAGCGCGGGGTCGTCGGCCTTTTCGCCCGGGTTGACGCGGCAGTTCTCCAGCATCACCACCTGGCCCGGCGCCACGGTCACGCCGTCCAGCCAGTGGCTGCGCAGCGGCACCTCGCGGCCCAGCAGCTCGGCCAGGCGCCGGGCCACCGGCGCCAGCGAGTCCTCGGCGCGCAGCTGGCCCTCCTGGGGCCGGCCCAGGTGACTGGTGACCATCACCGCGGCGCCGGCCTTCAGCGCCATCTGGATGCAGGGCAGCGCGGCGCGGATGCGGGTGTCTTCGGTGATGCGGCTCTCGGCGTCCTGCGGCACGTTCAGGTCGGCACGGATGAACACCCGCTTGCCGGCCGCAAAGCCCGAATCGATCACCTTGCTGAAGTGCAGCATCCTCATCGCGCCGCACCCGGCCGGTCGGCGCCGATCACGCGCACCATCTCGAGCACCTTGTTCGAGTAGCCCCACTCGTTGTCGTACCAGTTCACCACCTTGACGAAGGTCTTGTCCAGCGCAATGCCGGCCTCGGCGTCGAACACGCTGGTGCAGCTTTCACCGCGGAAGTCGGTGGCCACCACCTTGTCCTCGGTGTAGCCGAGCACGCCCTTCATGGCACCTTCACTGGCCGCCTTCATCGCGGCGCAGATCTCGGCGTAGCTGGCTTCCTTCTCCAGCTCGACGGTCAGGTCGACCACGCTCACGTCGCTGGTCGGCACGCGGAAGGCCATGCCGGTGAGCTTCTTGTTCAGCTCGGGGATCACCACGCCCACCGCCTTGGCCGCGCCGGTGCTGCTGGGGATGATGTTCTCGAGGATGCCGCGGCCGCCGCGCCAGTCCTTGTTGCTGGGGCCGTCCACGGTCTTTTGCGTGGCGGTGGCGGCGTGCACCGTGGTCATCAGGCCGCGCTTGATGCCCCAGGTGTCGTTCAGCACCTTGGCCACCGGTGCCAGGCAGTTGGTGGTGCAGCTGGCGTTGCTGATGATGGCCTGGCCGGCATAGCTCTGGTGATTGACGCCGTAGACGAACATCGGCGTGTCGTCCTTGCTGGGCGCCGAGAAGACCACCTTCTTGGCACCGGCGGCCAGGTGCTTCTCGCCAGCGTCCTTGGTCAGGAACAGGCCGGTGGCCTCGACCACGATGTCGGCGCCGATCTCGCCCCACTTCAGCTCGGCGGGGTCCTTCACGGCCGTCAGGCGGATCTTGTTGCCGTTGACGATCAGGTGGTTGCCCTCCACCGACACCTCGCCCTTGAAGCGGCCGTGCACGCTGTCGTACTTGAGCATGTAGGCCAGGTAGTCGGGCTCCAGCAGGTCGTTGATGCCGACCACCTGGATGTCGGAGAAGTTGGCGATGGCGGCACGGAACACCATGCGCCCGATGCGGCCGAAACCGTTGATGCCGATGCGAAGAGTCATTGAACTGCCTTGGGTTTCTGGGGCGGCCGGCCTGCTGGCCGTGCCGGTAAATCGCCTGCTCAGACGATGGCCACGCGCTGGGCGGGCAGGGGTTGAAAATCGTCGAAGTGCTCGATCACGCCATCGGGCGCATCGGGCCCGCCCGGCGGGTGGTTGAACACGCCTTGCGGGTAGCCGTGGCGCACCAGCCAGATGCCGATGCCGGCGGCGCGCGCGGTCTGCAGATCGGTGAGCGAGTCGCCGACCAGCAGGCACTCGTGCGGCTCGGCCTGCAGCGCGGCCAGCGCGTGCTGCACCATGCCGGGATGCGGCTTCTTGACCGACAAGGTGTCGCCGGCCACCAGCAGCTCGAAGGCGTCGGCCAGGTCGTGGCGGGCCAGCAGGCGGTGGGCGAAGTTGGCCTCCTTGTTGGTCAGCACGGCCAGGCGCAGGCCCTGCGCACGCAGCCGGGCCAGCAGCGGCCGCACGCCCTCGAACACCGTGCTGCGCGAGCCGCAGCAATCGGCATAGTCCCAGGCAAATTCGTGCCAGGCGTTCAGCGCCACCGCTGGCGGCGCGCCGGCCTGGCTGAGCGCCTTGGCCAGCAGCGCCCGCGCGCCATCGCCGATCCAGCCGCGCACGGCGGCCTCATCCACCGCCGGCAGGCCGGCGCGGCGCAGGGTGCGGTTCAGGGCATCGGCCAGCTCGGGCGCGGTGTCGATCAGCGTGCCGTCCAGATCGAACAGGATGACCTTCATGTCGGCTGGCCTCCGCCAACACCGCGCCAGGCCGGCGCCACCAGCCAGCGGCAAGGCGGCCTCATGCCGCCACCCGCGCGGCCACGGCCACACGCTGGCGCACCGCGGCCATCACGCGCTCGACGGTGAAGCCGAAATGCGCCATCAGCTGCGGCCCCGGGGCCGAGGCGCCGAAACGCTCGATGCCGATCACCGCGCCGGCGCGGCCGGTGTAGCGGCGCCAGCCGTCGGGGTGGCCGGCCTCCACCGCCACCACCGGCAGCGTGGGCGGCAGCACGGTGTCGCACCAGCCATCGCCCTGCGCATCAAAGCGCTGGGTGCAGGGCATGGACACCACGCGCACGGCCAGGCCTTCTTCGGCCATCAGCCGGGCCTGGGCCTCGAGCGCCAGCGCCACCTCGCTGCCGGTGGCCAGGATCACGGCGCGCGGCCGCAGCCCGCCCATGGCGCCCTGCCGCGGGTCGGCCGGCGCCTCGCGCAGCACATAGCCGCCGCGCACGATGTCGGCGCGCTGCGCCGGCGTGGCCACGCCCGGCAGGGCCTGGCGCGACAGCACCAGCGCGCTGGGCCCGTCGGCACGCGCCAGCGCCTCGGTCCAGGCCACGGCGGTTTCCACGCCATCGGCCGGCCGCCACACATCCAGGCCCGGAATCAGGCGCAGCGAGGCGATGTGCTCGATGGGCTGGTGGGTGGGCCCGTCCTCGCCCACGCCGATGGAGTCGTGCGTGAACACCTGCACCACGCGCTGGCGCATCAGCGCGGCCATGCGGATGGCGTTGCGGCTGTAGTCGCTGAAGGTGAGAAACGTGCCGCCGTAGGGCACGAAGCCGCCGTGCAGCGCCACGCCGTTGAGCGCGGCGGCCATGCCGAACTCGCGCACGCCCCAGCTCAGGTAGTTGCCGGCACGGCCGGGGCCGGCCTTGCGGTGGCCCTTGAAGTCGGTGAGGTTCGAGCCGGTGAGATCGGCCGAGCCGCCCAGCAGTTCGGGCAGGCCGGGCGCCAGGGCATCCAGCGCCAGCTGCGAGGCGCGGCGCGTGGCCATGGGCTTGGCATTGGCCTCGGCCAGCGCCTGCACGGCGGCAGCGGCATGGTGCTCGAAATCGAGCGGCAGCGCGCGCTGCTGGCGGCGGCGGAAGTCGGCCGCCAGGGCCGGGTGGGCCTGGGCGTAGGCCGCGAACAGGCCTTGCCACTGCGCATGGCGCTGCGCGCCGGCGGGGCGCGCATCCCAGGCCTGGGCCAGCGCGGGCGGCACCTCAAAGGGCGGTGCAGACCAGTCGAGCGCAGCGCGCAGCGCGGCCACGCCGGCCGCGCCCAGCGGCGCACCATGCACCTCGGCCGTGCCCTCGTGGCCGATGGCCCCCTTGCCGATGGTGGTGCGACAGACGATCAACGTGGGCCGTGCGCCGGGCTGGCGCGCCTGGGCCCGGGCCTGGGCCAAGGCCGCGTCCAGCGCGGCCGGGTCGTGGCCATCGAGCGGGCCGATGACCTGCCAGCCGCAGGCCCGAAAGCGCGCCGGCGTGTCGTCGGCAAACCACTCGCCCACGGCGCCGTCGATGCTGATGCCGTTGTCGTCGTACAGCGCGATCAGCTTGCCTAAGCCCAGCGTGCCGGCCAGCGAGATGGCCTCCTGGCTGATGCCCTCCATCAGGCAGCCATCGCCCAGCGCCACCCAGGTGAGGTGGTCGACGATGGCAAAGCCCTCGCGGTTGAACTCGGCCGCCAGCAGCGATTCGGCCAGCGCCATGCCCACGGCGTTGGCCAGGCCCTGGCCCAGCGGGCCGGTGGTGGTTTCGACGCCCGGCGTGTGGCCCACCTCGGGGTGGCCGGGCGTCTTGCTGTCGAGCTGGCGAAAGCGCTTGAGCTCGTCCATCGGCAGCGCGTAGCCGCTCAGGTGCAGCAGGCCGTACAGCAGCATCGAGGCATGGCCGTTGCTGAGCACGAAGCGGTCGCGGTCGGGCCACTGCGGTTCGGCCGGGTGGTGCCGCAGGTGGCGGTGCCAAAGCACGGTGGCAAAGTCGGCCATGCCCAGCGGCGCGCCGGGGTGGCCGCTGTTGGCCTGCTGCACCGCATCGGCGGCCAGCATGCGCAGCGCGTTGGCCATGCGCCGCAGCTGCGCGGCGTCGGCGGCAGCCGGGGCGGCCAGGGGTTCGGGGGCATTCATGGGGTGCGTCTCCTCGGCGGCTTGCCGCTCACATCGAACGTTTTTTCTGATCCATCAGGCGCAGGATCATGGGCGTGAAGATCAGCTGCATCGCCAGGCCCATCTTTCCGCCCGGCACGACGATGGAGTTGGGCCGCGTCATCCACGAGCCATGCAGCATGGCCATCAGGTACGAAAAATCGATGCCCTTGGGCCGGGCAAAGCGGATCACCACCATGCTCTCGTCGGCGGTGGGGATGTCCTTGGCGATGAACGGGTTGCTGGTATCCACCGTGGGCACGCGCTGGAAGTTGACATGCGTGCGGCTGAACTGCGGGCACAGGTGGTTCACGTAGTCGGGCATGCGGCGCAGGATGGTGTCGACCACCGCCTCCTGGCTGTAGCCGCGCAGGGTCTGGTCGCGGTGCAGCTTCTGGATCCACTCGAGGTTGATGATCGGCACCACGCCCACCAGCAGGTCGACATGGCGGGCCACGTCCACGCCGGCATGCTCGCCCTGCCCCACGTAGCCGCCATGCAGGCCCTCGTAGAACAGCAGATCGCTGCCGGGCGCCATGTCGAGCCAGGGCGTGAAGCTGCCCGGCTCGCCGCCCAGCGTCTTGGCCTCGTCGGCGTCGTGGATGTACTTGCGCACCTGGCCGCCGCCGGTCTCGGCGTAACGCGCAAACGTGGCGTCCAGCTCGGCCAGCAGATTGCTCTCGGGCCCGAAGTGGCTGATGCGCGGGCCTTCGCCCGCGTCGGCGGCGCGCACCCGGGCCCGCATCTCGTGGCGGTCAAAGCGGTGAAAGCTGTCGCCCTCCACCACCTGGGCCTGGATGCCCTCGCGGCGGAAGATGTGGGCAAAGCTCTTCATCACCGTGGTGGTGCCGGCGCCGCTGCTGCCGGTGATGGCGATGATGGGGTGTCGTTGACTCATTTCTGCCCCTGGTCGATTGGGTACAAACGCCGGTCCCCCGAGGGGACGCCGGCCGGCATGGGAGCGGCCCGGCACTCGGCCGGCCCGCCTTCGATCCACAGCTTCGCGCTCACTGGACTCCCCTGCGCGCGGTGCGCTGCGGGATTCGCGCTTGGGAGCGGCCCGGCGCGCTCATGCCGGCTGCTGCGCGCGGTACAGCGAGCGCTCGTTGAACAGCGGCGACTCGAAGGGCTGATCGCCGCCGCTGTCGTGCTCGAGGTGGTAGCGCTCCAGGCGCTCGACCTCGCCGCGCGTGCCCAGGATCAACGGCACGCGCTGGTGCAGGGCCTCGGGCGCCAGGTCGAGGATGCGCGCCCGCCCGGTGCTGGCCAGGCCGCCGGCCTGCTCGATCAGCCAGGCCATCGGGTTGGCCTCGTACATCAGGCGCAGGCGGCCGGGCTTGGCCGCGTCCTTGGTGTCCCTGGGGTAGAGAAACACGCCGCCACGCATCAGGATGCGGTGGGTTTCGGCCACCACGCAGGCGATCCAGCGGGTGTTGAAGTCGCGCCCGCGCGGGCCGGCGCGGCCGGCCTGGCATTCGCCGATGTAGCGCACCACCGGCGGCTCCCAGAAGCGGGCATTGCTGGCATTGATGGCGAACTCGCTGGTCTCGGCCGGGATCTGCAGATCGGGGTGGGTGAGGATGAAGTTGCCGATCTCGCGGTCGAGCGTGAAGCCGTGCGTGCCGCGGCCCACGGTCAGCACCAGCATCGTGGCCGGGCCGTAGATGGCATAGCCCGCGGCCACCTGCTGGCGGCCGGGCTGCAGGTAGTCGGCCACCTGCGGCGCCTCGGGGCGCTGGTGGCGCAGCACCGAGAAGATGCTGCCCACCGAGGCATTGACATCGGTGTTCGACGAGCCGTCGAGCGGGTCGTACACCAGCAGAAAGCGGCCCCGCGTGAACTCGCCCGGAATGGCCAGCGGCGCCTCGTGCTCCTCGCTGGCCAGGCCGGCCAGCAGGCCGCCCCACTCGCAGCTGCGCACGATGGCCTCGTCGGCCAGCACGTCGAGCTTCTTCTGCTGCTCGCCCTGCACGTTCTCGTTGTCCAGCGCGCCCAGGTAGGCGCCCAGCGCGCCCTTGGCGGTCATCGCGGCGATGGCCTTCACGGCGGCGGCCACATCAACCAGCAGCGCGCCAAGATCGCTGGCGTCGGGCATGCCGGCCAGCTGCTGGATCAGAAACTTCGACAAGGTGGTGCGGCCGAGGTGCATGGGTTCTCCTTGGAACGGCAGGCGCGGGTGATCAGGCGGAAGGGGATGGCGCGGCGCCGTCGAACACGCGGCTGGCGCGGATGTCGGCCGCGCTGAGCGTGCTCAGCGCGTCGCGGTCGAGCACGCGTTCGGTGTCGGCAAACAGGCGCGAGGCCTGGCGCAGGCGCGCCCGGTCGAGCGCATTGCGCACGCTGCGGGCATTGGCAAAGTGCGGCTGCGTGATGCGGCGCGCGATGTACTCGGCAAAGGCCGTGGCCGCGGCGTCGTCAAAACGGTAGTTCTGCGCCTGCAGCAGGCGCAGCGCAATCTGCAGCAGCTCGGGCGGGCTGTAGTCGGGAAAGTCGAGGTGGTGCGCAATGCGCGAGCGCAGGCCCGGATTGCTGTGGAAGAAGCTGTCCATGCGGTCGCCATAGCCGGCCAGGATCACCACCAGGTCGTCGCGCTGGTTCTCCATGGTCTGCAACAGGATCTCGATGGCCTCCTGGCCGTAGTCGCGCTCGTTCTCGGGCCGGTACAGGGTGTAGGCCTCGTCGATGAACAGCACGCCGCCCATGGCCTTCTTGAGCACCTCGCGGGTCTTGGGCCCGGTGTGGCCGATGTAGCTGCCCACCAGGTCGTCGCGGGTCACGGCCACCAGGTGGTCGCGCCGCACATAGCCCAGGCGGTGCAGCAGCGTGGCCATGCGCAGCGCCACGGTGGTCTTGCCGGTGCCGGGCCGGCCGGTGAAGGCCATGTGCAGCGTGGGACTGGTGGTGGTCAGCCCCTGGCCCAGGCGCAAGCGGTCGATCACCAGCAGCGCGGCGATGTCGCGGATGCGGGCCTTCACCGGCGCCAGGCCGACCAGCGCCTGGTCCAGCTCGTCCAGCACGGTCTGCACCTGGCTGCCGGCCAGCACCTCGGCCACGGTGCGCGGGGCCTGCGCGGCGGGGCCGGCTGACGCCGCGGTGTCTGCCGGACCGGCAGTTGCAGGCGCGGCCGCCGCGGTGCTGCCCGGAATCGAATACAGCGGTGCGCCCATGGGTCGGCCTCGTCGTCGGATGGGTCGGGTGGTCGGATGGGTCGGGAGATGTGCCGGCGGGCCGCTCAGGCGCCGGTATAGCGCTCGGCCTCGGGCCGGTCGGTGGCGTACGAGTGCACCGTGGTGCGCATCATCCGGCCGGCCACCTCCTGCCGCGCCAGGCCGAAGCCGGGCTCCACCGGCGGGCGGTTGACGATGAAGCTCATCGTGATCGACTCGACGCCGCGGGTCGAGTCGAAGGCCATCAGGCGGATGTAGTGGCGAGGAAACGCGGCCCGGCAGGCATTGGTCTCCTGCAGCACGCCGGCGGCGTCGGCCAGGTCGAACATGGGCATGCCGTACATCTCCCAGTACGTGTTGCGGGGATGCGGGTCGTCGGTGTATTCCACGCTCCAGGCGTAGCCCTTGTTCAGCCCGTACTGCACCTGGGCCGCGATCTCGGCATCGGTGAGCTCGGGCAGAAAGCTGAACTGGCCCTGGGTGATGCGGCCGGTGGGGTTGGTCATCATGGTCGGGTTCTCCTTGTGGGGTGTTCGTTAACGTTGCTTTGCGCTGCGTTGCGCTGCTTGCGTGCTGAGGTCAGTTCAAGGCTCAGGCGGCTGGGGTGGCTTGCGCCGCTCATGTCCTCCGCCGCCGGCCTCTCGGCCGGCGGCTCCCCCTTGACTTCGCTCTGCAAGCCACCCCAACCACCTGAGCCCGCACCATCTGCGCATGCCGAGGGCATGCCACGGTGGTGCCGGAGCGGGACGGCAGGGGGCTTCCTGCAGCGAAGTCAAGGAGGAGCCGTTGGCCGGAGGCCGGCGGCGGGGGACATGAGCGGAAGGGAGCCCCCTGGCGGCCCGCTCAAGCGCAGGTCAGTGCAAGCAGACAGCCCATCTCAATGCAAGCAACTCAAGCGGCAACCGAAGGAGTGACAGCAAAGTCACTCGTATCCGTGCTCGCATAGTTGAAGGACACGTCCTTCCAGGTATCGAGCGCCTGCTTCAGGGGCGTGCAGAAGCGTGCCGCGGCCTGCAGGATCTCGGGCCCTTCGTTGGCGATGTCGCGGCCTTCGTTGCGGGCCTTGACCATGCACTCCAGGGCCACGCGGTTGGCCACTGCACCGGCCTGGATGCCCGCCGGGTGGCCGATGGTGCCGCCGCCGAACTGCAGGATCACGTCGTCGCCGAACAGGTCGATCAGCTGGTGCATCTGGCCGGCATGGATGCCGCCCGAGGCCACCGGCATCACCTTGCGCATGTCGCACCAGTCCTGGTCGAAGAACAGGCCGCGCGGCAGATCCTGCCGGGTGTAGCTGTCGCGGCAGACGTTGTAGTAGCCCTGCACAGTCATCGGGTCGCCTTCGAGCTTGCCCACGGCGGTGCCGGTGTGCAGGTGGTCGCAGCCGGCCAGGCGCAGCCACTTGGCCATCACGCGAAAGCTCACGCCGTGGTTCTTCTGCCGCGTGTAGGTGCCGTGGCCGGCACGGTGCATGTGCATCACCATGTCGTTCTTGCGGCACCAGTGGGCCATGCTCTGGATCGCCGTCCAGCCGATCACCAGATCGACCATCACCACCACGCTGCCGAGTTCCTTGGCGAACTCGGCGCGTTCGTACATGTCTTCCATGGTGGCGGCGGTGATGTTCAGGTAGCTGCCCTTGACCTCGCCGGTGGCAGCGCTGGCCTTGTTGACGCCTTCCATCACGTACAGGAAGCGGTCACGCCAGTGCATGAAGGGCTGCGAGTTGATGTTCTCGTCGTCCTTCATGAAGTCGAGCCCGCCCTTCAGGCCCTCGTAGATCACGCGGCCGTAGTTGCGCCCGCTCAGGCCCAGCTTGGGCTTGGTGGTGGCACCCAGCAGCGGACGGCCGAACTTGTCGAGCCGCTCGCGCTCGACCACCAGGCCGGTGGGCGGGCCCTTGAAGGTCTTGACCAGGGCCACCGGCATGCGGATGTCCTCCAGCCGCGCCGCCTTCAAGGGCTTGAAGCTGAACACGTTGCCGATCAGGCTGGCCGTGATGTTGGCGATCGAGCCCTCTTCGAACAGGATGATGTCGTAGGCCACCCAGGCGAAAAACTCGCCCGGCCGGCCCGGCACCGGCTCCACCTTGTAGGCCTTGGCGCGGTAGCTGTCGCAGGCGGTCAGGCGGTCGGTCCACACCACCGTCCAGGTGGCGGTGCTGCTCTCGCCGGCCACCGCAGCGGCGGCCTCCACCGGGTCCACACCCTCCTGCGGCGTGATGCGGAACAGGCACAGCAGGTCGGTGTCCTTGGGCTGGTAGTCGGCGTCCCAGTAGCCCATCTGGCGGTACTTCAGCACGCCGGCCGAGTAGCGCTGCTTCTTGTCGGTGATGGCGCCGCCGTCGGCGGCAGGAGCCAGCGTGCTGGCGGTGTGCGGTGCGTTCATCGGGGTCTCCTGTGCGGCTGTGGGTTCGTGCTGGAACGCACTCTAAAAAGCCGGACAGATAAGCGCCAGTCAATGTTGCTTGCGTTTGAATTCAGCTTTTGCTTAAATCAGGGCGAACCCTAGGCCCCAGCCCATGAACATCACCTTCCGCCAATTGCGCGTGTTTGCCGAGGTGGCCCGCAGCGGTAGCGTGCAGCGCGCAGCCGAGGCGCTGCACCTCACGCCGCCGGCGGTGTCGATGGCGGTCAAGGAGGTCGAGGGCCAGGTCGGCCTGCCGCTGTTCGACCGCGGCAGCCGCAAGCTGGTGCTGTCCACCGCCGGCGAGTACTTCCTGGTGTACGCCCGCCGCCTGCTGGCCACGCTGAAGGAGGCCGAGGACGCGATGGCGCGCTTCACGCGCATCGAGACCGGTCTGCTCACCGTGGGCATGGTCAGCTCGGCCAAGTACTTTCTGCCGGCGCTGCTGGCCGAGTTCCACCGCGAGCATCCGGCGGTGGAGGTGCGGCTCAAGCTGGGCAACCGCGAGCAGCTGGCCGCGATGATGGCCGCCAACGAGGTCGATCTGGCCATCATGGGCCGCCCGCCCAAGGAGTTTCCGAACCGCGCCGAGCCCTTTGCGATGCACCCGCATGTGCTGATCACCGCGCCCGAGCACCCCTTCACCGCGCTCGAGACCGTGCCCGCCGCCGCGCTGGCGCGCGAGCCCTTCATCGTGCGCGAGGCCGGCTCGGGCACCCGCGCGGCGCTGGAGGAGTTTCTCGACAGCCACCACCTGAAGCCCATGGTGGTGATGGAGATCGATTCCACCGAGGCCATCAAGCAGGCGGTGATGGCCGGCCTGGGCGTGGCCCTGGTCTCGCTGCACACCATCGGCCTGGAATGGCGCAACGGCCTGCTGGCCGCGCCGGCGGTCGAGGGCCTGCCGCTGATGCGCCGCTGGCATGTGGTGAACACCGCCGCCAAGCTGCTGTCGCCGGCCGCCGAGGCGCTGCGTTATTTCGTGCTCGAACACGGCGAAGCCCGCCTGGCTGCGATGTTCGGCGACGACGTGCCGCAGCCGCTGTGACCGCGCAGCGCAACCCGATTTCCATCTCCCCCGCCCAGACCATGACCCTCGCACCTCGCACCACCTCGCACGGCGTGCCCTTTCCGGCGCGCGACCTGCTGGCCCTGCACCAGGAGCTGCACGCCCGCCCCGCCCTGCCCACCCGGCCGACCTGCGTGGTGTCGTCGTGGGTGCATGCCGGCATGAGCGCCGAGCGCGCCGAAGCCGCGCTGGCCACGCTGTGCCTGGCCTGCGGCAGCACGCCGCCGGCCGCCGGCGCCCGCCACCATGTGCTGCAGGCACCGGGCTTTGCGCTCAAGCTCGAGCGGCATGGCGAGTTCGTGAGCTTCCAGCTCAACCGCCCGCTGCCCGACATCGCCAGCGGCAGCGAGCCCGACGACGCCACGCTGCAGGCCCTGCTGCAAAGCGCCAGCGCGCTGCCGGTGCTGCCCGATGCCTTCGTGTCGCTGCTGTCGGGCGACGGCGCCGGCCGCCTGGTGGCCGCCGCCCATGTGCTGCTGATCGACGCCCGCGAGCACGAGGCCATGCTGGGCCGCTGCCAGGCCCTGCTGAAGGCCCAGGCCGGCGGCGGCCACGACGACGCCGCCACGCTGGCCGGTGCCTGGATCGGCGACGGCCAGCGCGGCGCCCTGCTCACCCACCTGCGCCTGGGCACCGACGGCTTCACCCGCTTCGTGCTGCTCGATTTCGGCCTGCCGCCCGACCAGGCCGCGCGCGAGGCCCAGCGCCTGTGCGAGATCGAGGCCTACCGCATGCTGGCGATGATGGGTTTTCCGGTGGCGCAGCAAGAGGCCGCGCTGCTGGCCGAACTCGAGCGCACGCTGCAGGGCACGGTGGACGCCATGGCCAACGACCAGTCGGCCGACGACACCCGGGCCTTCGAAACCCTCACCCGCCTGGCGGCCGAGGTCGAGCACAGCACCGCCCGCACCCGCTACCGCTTCTCGGCCACACGCGCCTACCACCGCATCGTCGAGCGCCGGCTGGCCGATCTGCGCGAGCAGCGCATCCCGGGCGTGCAGACGCTGTCGGGCTTTCTGTCGCGCCGTTTCACGCCGGCGATGGCGCTGTGCGACAGCACCGACGGCCGCCTGACCGACATCGCCGAGCGCATCAACCGCGCCACCAGCCTGGCGCGGGTGCGCATCGAGGTGCGGCGCGAAGAAGGCAACCAGGAGCTGCTGCGCGCACTCGCCACGCGCCAGAAGCAGCAGCTGCAGCTGCAGCAGACGGTGGAAGGCCTGTCGGTGGTGGCCATCAGCTACTACGCGCTGGGCCTGGTGGGCTATCTGGCCAAGGCCGCCAAGGTGCTGCCGGTGCTTGAACCGCTGCACCTGCAGCCCGACCTGGTGGTGGGCGTGGCCGCCCTGCCGGTGGTGCTGGCCGTCGCGTGGTTTGTGCAGAAATTGCGCCAACACCTGCATTGATGTTTTTGGCCCCCGCGAATGGGTGGGGTTACCCCCTGCTCATGGGCTGCGCATGCCTTGAGCCTGCCATGTAACGCATCGATACTGCTCCACATGGAAAGTTTTTCGACAACCCAACGTTCCGGCCTGCCCTGGATGACCAACATGGCCACGCTGGCCGTGGTGGTGGTGGCCACCCTGTGGTCGGGCGCCCAGCGCCCGGCACCGGTGGCCGCGCAGCTCGAATCCGCCATGGACGGCACGCCGGCCAGCGTGCGGCCCGCCGGCAGCACCCAGCAGCCGCAGGCCGAGCCCGCGCCGCTGCGCGTCAAGGCCGACCTGTCCGGCGCCACGCTGGCGCAGGCCTCGCTGTCGGGCGCTGGCGCGCTGCCCCAGGGCGCCGTCAAGACCGTGGGCTTCAAGCCCCAGTCGAACTGAGCCTGGGCTCACCCGGCCGCCAGGCGGCCGGCTACCCACAGGGGCGCTGCGGCGCCCCTGGTCGTTTCTGGCGCCAGGCGCGGCCTTGGGGCCATGGCCGCGCCACCGCGGCTCACAGCGCGCAGCTCACCGCCTGCGCACCCAGCAGATCCACCAGCACCTGCGGCGCCAACGCCAGCAGGTAGCCGCGACGGCCGCCGTTGATCAGCAGGCGCTCGAGGCCCAGCACGCTGGCCTCCACATACACCGGCACGCCGGCGCGCTTGAAGCCGAAGGGCGAGGTGCCGCCCACCAGGTAGCCGCTGTGGCGCTGCGCCTCGTCGGGCTTGCAGGGCTCGACGCTCTTGGCCCCGATGGCGCGGGCCAGGTTCTTGGTGCTGACCTGCTTGTCGCCGTGCATCAGGATGATCAGCGGCTGGTCGCGCTCGTTTTTCATCACCAGCGTCTTCACCACCGCATGCTCGGGCCAGCCCAGCTGCCGGGCCGATTCGGCGGTGCCGCCATGCTCGACATAGTCGTACACATGCTCGCTGAAGCCCACGCCGGCCTGGCGCAGCAGCGCGGTGGCCGGGGTTTCGCTGACGTGTTTGTCCTTCTTCGCCACGGTGGCGCTCCCTGTCGGACGGGCCGGACGCGCGCCCGGCCGCTTGAAGTTGTCCGGGCTCAGCCGGATGGGTGGCCCCGCGTCACCGCGGGACCGGGCGTTTCACATTCACTGCGCCGGGTCGCGCAGCTCCCAGCGGATCTTGTCGACCGCCGCCAGCAGCTCGGGCGACAACTGCACGGCCCATGCGTCCAGGCATTCGTCGAGCTGGGCCAGGCTGGTGACGCCGATGATGGTGCTGGCCACGCGCCAGTTGCGGTAGCAAAAGGCCAGCGCCAGCTGCGTGGGTGTGAGGCCGTGATCGCGTGCCAGCGCGTTGTAGCGGCGCGCGGCGGCCAGCGTGTCGGGCCGCGCCCAGCGCTGCGCGCGCATGCTCTCAAAGCGCGCCAGCCGGCCCAGCTGCGGCATCGCGGCGTCGAAGCCGGGGCCGTCATACTTGCCGGTCAGCGTGCCAAAGCCCAGCGGCGAGTAGGCCAGCAGGCCCACGCCGCTGCGGTGCATCACCTCGTCCAGGCCGTTGTCGAGCGCCCGGTTCACCAGCGCATAGGGGTTCTGCACGGTGGCCACGCGCGGCAGGCCATGCTGCTCGGCCACGCGCAAGAACTCCATCAAGCCCCAGGGCGTTTCGTTGGACAGGCCGATGTGCCGCACCTTGCCCGCCTTCACCAGGCCGGCCAGGGCCTCGAGCTGGGTCTGGATGCTGCTGAATTCGCGGTCCTTGGCGGGGTCGAAGTACAGGCCGCCGAACATCGGCGCGTTGCGGTTGGGCCAGTGGATCTGGTACAGGTCGATCACCTCGGTGCGCAGGCGCTTCAGGCTGTCGTCACAGGCGGCCACGATGTGCTCGGGCAGCAGGTTGGCCGCGCCGTCGTGAATCCACGGCATGCCGCGCGACGGCCCCGCCACCTTGGTGGCCAGCACCAGCTGGCGGCGCACACCGGGCCGGGCATCGAGCCAGCGGCCGAGGATGGTCTCGGTGGCGCCAAAGGTCTCGGGCCGGGCCGGCACCGCGTACATCTCGGCGGTGTCCAGAAAGTTGATGCCGCGCTCGACTGCGCGGTCGAGGATGGCGAAGGCACCGGCCTCGTCCACCTGCTCGCCGAAGGTCATGGTGCCGAGACAGATGCGGGTGACGCGCAGATCGCTGCGGCCGAGTGGGGTGAGTTCCATGCGGGGCACCTGGTGGGTGGGGTTCGTGCAGCCGCGGCACGCCCGGGCGGGCCGCGACCTGTGGGCAGGCAGTGTGCCGCATGTCGGCCCGCCCGCCAGCCCGGGCCCAGCCAAGCGCAGACGCATCCACTGGCCGCTGATGAAACCTGCTAGACGATGATTATTTATTGTTTTACAGTAACTATCTCATGCCAAACGCGAACTCAATGCAACCCTCACCGGTGGCCACGCCCGCCCACCCGCTGCGCCTGCAGGTGCTGGCCGTGCGGGCCCTGGTGCTGCTGGGGGCGGTGGCCGTGCCGCTGATCATTTCACCGACTACACCCAGATGCTGATCGGCGCGGTGCTGCTGACCATGGCCCAGGTGATGGAGCGCGCCGCCGCGCTGGCCGAAGAAAACGAGGGCTTCGTCTAGAGTCTGTCCACACCAAGGGAAGGGATCGCGTTGATCACCAGAAATGCCGCGAGCAAGGCGCCAATCCTCGCCGGGTTGGACGCCCGGCGAGGATTGGCAAGGCCGCGTGCGGCCTTTTTGGGGGTCGCACCCCTTCGGCAGAGCCCACCGAAACGGACCTTCGCGACCCTTCCCGTCGTGTGAACAGGCCCAGGATGCCCATCGTTGTGCAGCTCGACGTGATGCTGGCGCGGCGCAAGATGCGCTCGCGCGAATTGGCCGAACGCATCGGCATCACCGAGCAGAACCTGTCGCTGCTCAAGAGCGGCAAGGTGCGCGGCGTGCGCTTCGACACGCTGGCGCGCATCTGCGCGGTGCTGCAATGTCAGCCCGGCGACCTGCTGGCCTGGCAGCCCGCGGCCCAAGACCACGGCGCACCGCCCCCGGACCCCGGGCCCGACCCGGCATGACACCCCGGCACGGCCCGCGCCTGCCCTGGGTGCTGCTGGTACTGGCCGGCCACCTGGGCCTGGGCCTGAGCCTGCATCTGGCGCTGAAGCAGCCGCATCGGCGCGCGCCGTCGGCCGCCGCGGCCGTGTCGTGGCTGCAGGTGTGGCTGGCCCCGGCCAGCCCTCGCGCGGCACCCGCACCCGCCCCCGCACCCGCACCCGCACCCGCACCTGCACCGGCACCCACACCCCCGCCACGCGACGCCGGGCGCACCGGGCCGCATGCGGCCCGCGCACCCGCCGCCGTGGCCACGCTGCCGGCAGCGCCACGGCCAGCCGAGCCGCTGGCCATCACCGCCCCGGCCGCGCCTGCCGCGCAGGCCCTGCCTGGTGCTGCGCAGGCCCTGCCTGGTGCTGCGCAGGCCCTGCCTGGTGCCACGCCGGCGGCGCCAAGCCCGCCCGCAGGCCCCGCCGCGGCCGCCGCACCGGCCGCGCTGAACCTGGCCCTGCCCGCGCGGCCCGCCTCGGCCCCGCCACCGGCCAGTTGGGCGCGGCAGGATGGGCGTGTGCAGGCGGCGCCGCTGGACGGCGATGAGCGCATGGCGCGCACGCTGGGCACCGACCTCACGCTGCGCACGGTGCGCCGCGGCGATGGTTTCGAGCTGCGCCGCGGCACCGGCTGCGTGCAGGTGCAGCCCAGCCGCGCCGGCCAGATCCTGCCGGCCGACAGCAGCGCGCCGCGCCCGTCGCTCGCGGGACGCTGCTGATCAGCCGGTGATCGGCCCCCGGGTCAGCCGGTGGCCACCACCGCATCAGGCTGCCGGCACCATTCGCTCCACGAGCCGGGATACAGGCGCGCCCCGTCCAGGCCGGCGGCCTGCAGGGCCAGCAGGTTGTGGCAGGCGGTGACGCCCGAGCCGCACTGCATCACCAGCGCGTGGGCCGGGCGCCCGGCCATCAAGGCCAGCCATTCGGCGCGCAGCTGCGCGGCCGGCTTGAAAGCGCCCTCGGCGCCCAGGTTCAGCCGGAACACGCGGTTGAGCGCCCCGGGGATGTGGCCGCCCACCGGATCCAGCGTTTCGTTCTCGCCGCGAAAGCGGTCGGGCGCGCGGGCATCCACGATCAGCCGGCCCGGCGTGCCCAGCTCGGCGCGCAGCGTGGCGTAGTCCAGCGTGGCCTCCAGCGGCGCCTGCAGCGCAAACGCCGGCCGTGCCGGGCCCGTGGCGGGCGGGCCGCTGTGCAGCGCGCCGCCGGCGGCCTGCCAGGCACCGATGCCGCCATCGAGCACCTGCACCGCGGCATGGCCCAGCCAGCGCAGCATCCACCAGGCGCGCGCGGCGTACATGCCGCCGGCCTGGTCGTACACCACGATGGCCTGGTCGTTGCGCAGGCCTTGCGCGCCCAGCGTGGCGGCAAAGGCCTCGCGCGTGGGCAGCGGATGGCGCCCGCCGCTCAGGCCCGGGGCGTTCTTGGCGCCCGACAGGTGGTGATCGAGGTGCAGGTACAGCGCGCCGGGCAGGCGCGCCTGGGTGTGCAGGCGCTCGCCGGCGCCGGGGTCGGCCAGGTCGAAGCTGCAGTCGACGATCTGCGGCGGCGTGCCGGCGGCCAGCAGGGCCTGCAGTCCGGCCGCGGTGATCAGGGGCGAAGTGGGCATGTCAGCAGGCCTTGCGGGCAAAAAGATAGGACGCCGAGGACGCCGAGGGCGGCGTGGCGGGCGAGACCGGCGAACGGTCGAGCGGCCAGGCCGGCCGCGGCGATGCCCTGCATCATCGCCCAGCCCCGCACGCCGTCGGCCTGCGTCAGCGCAGGAAGTCGGCCATCACCGCGGCCAGGGCCTGCGGCTGGTCGTGGTGCAGCATGTGGCCGGCATCGGGCAGCTGCTGCTGGCGCACATCGCGCACCTGGGCCAGGCGCTGTTGAAACTCGGCCAGCGTGTAGCGGCCGTTCCAGTACCTGTCGGGAGCCGATTCGGCGCCCTGCACCCACAGCGTGGGCGCGGTGATGGCGCGCCAGGTGGCGATGGCATCGGCCGCACGGTAGGGCACCGGGTTGACGCGACGGTGCGCGGCATCGGCCCGCAGCACCCACTGGCCATCGGCCTGCGCCTCGGCCCAGTGCGCGGCCAGCCACTCGGCGCGCCCGGCCGGCAGGCGCGGGTTGTTGTGGCGCAGGCGCTGCGCCACCTCGGCCAGGCTGGCGTAGGGCTTCAGGTGCTGCGGGGTCTTCAGCTCGTCCAGCCATTGCGCCAGGCGGCCGGGGGCCTGCTCGGCGGGCAAGTCGGGCAGGCCGAAGCCTTCCAGGTTGACCAGGCGGCGGATGCGCTGCGGCCGCACGCCGGCATAGGCCATGGCCACATTGCCGCCCATGCTGTGGCCGATCAGGTCCACCGGCGCATCGGGCGACAGCGCATCGAGCAGGCCATCGAGATCGCCCAGGTAGTCGGCAAACCAGTAGGCGTCGGTGCCCGGTGGCGCCAGCGTGCGGCCAAAGCCGCGCCAGTCGGGCGCGATGACGCAGGCCTCGTCGCCCAGCGCGTGCAGCGCATCCACCACGAACTGGAACGAGGCGCCCACGTCCATGTAGCCATGGGCCATCACGCGCAGTGGCACGCCGTGCTGCGGCTCGCCCCACTGCAGCAGGTGAACCTGCAGGCCGCGCACCGGCACAAAGCGGCTGCGGGCCTGGCGCAAGGCGAGGTAGGGCGTGGCGGTGGCGGGCGCGTTCATCGGCGCGCACTGTAGGCGGCGCGGGCCGGCGCTGCTGGCGCGGCTGCGACAAGCCCCGATGCCAGAATGCCCGGCATGAGCCCTGCCGCCGCCTTCAACCTGCGCCCCGCCGAGCCGCGTGACCTGCCCGCCATCGTGGGCCTGATCACCGAGCTGGCCGAGTTCGAAGCCCTCACCCACCTGCTGGCGGTGACGCCCGAGACGCTGGCGCCACACCTGTTCGGCGACAAGCCGGTGGCCGAGAGCGTGGTGGCCGAGGTGGCGGGCAGCGCGCCGGGCGCCGCGCCGCGGGTGGTGGCCTTTGCGCTGTTCTTCACCAACTTCTCGACCTTCCTGGCCAAGCCGGGGCTGTACCTGGAAGACCTGTACGTGCAGCCCGCGCACCGCGGCATGGGGCTGGGCCGCGCGCTGCTGCAGCACCTGGGCGCGCTGGCGGTGGCGCGTGGCCATGGCCGCTTCGAATGGAGCGTGCTCGACTGGAACGCCAACGCCATCGCCTTCTACGAGAAGATGGGCGCCACGGTGATGCCCGACTGGCGCATCTGCCGCGTGGCCGGGCCGGCGCTCGCCGCCTTCGGCCCGAAAGGCTGACGCACACCGCCCCAAGCCGGCAGCCGCCGCGGCGGCGGCGAAGCCGCTTCGGGAGCTGGGGCCTATCCCGCAGCCAGCATCACCAGCATCTCGGGCGAGATGCCCGACTGCATCATCTGCCCGCTGATCACCGACTGGATGGCGTGGCCCTTGACCGAGGTGTCGCGGCGGATCGGCTGGCTCAGCTTGTTGCCGGCCGGCGAGCTCATCACCGCCACCACCGGCGTGGTGACGGTGGGGCCGCGGCGCACCACCAGGCCGCATTCGCCCGACTCGAGCCGCACATAGCAGCCGGGCGGGTAGACGCCAAACTCCTTGACCAGGGCCGCGGTCATCGGGTGGCCGGGGTCCTGCATGAACATCTGGCGCCCCGCCACATCGGCGGCCATGGCCTGGCGCGAGCCGCGCGGGCTGAGCTTGGCGGTGTAGATGTCGGCGCGCCGCACCAGATCGGCGGTGTCGCTGATCTGGCGCAGGCCACCGGGGTAGCCGCTGCCGTCGGGCGCCTCGTGGTGCTCGGCCACGGCGCGCAGCCACTCGGGGTCGGTGACGCCGCTCAGTTCGAGCATCAGGCGGCTGAAGTCGGGATGGGCCCGCACCGCGTCGCGCTGCTCGTCGCTGAGCGGCGTGCTCTGCCGGGCCAGCTCGCCCTGCAGCTCGAGCATGGAGATGTTCATGGTCAGCGCGGCCTTGAAGGCGCGCTGCGCGTCGTCGGCCGCCCAGCCCAGGCGCTGGGCCACCAGCAAGGCGGTGATGGCGGCATGCATCGAGCGCGTGATGCCGTACTGCGCCATCGCGTTGCCCTCCTGGCGCAACACCTGGAAGATGGCCAGGTCGCGGTCACGCTCGATCAGCGTCAACACGGTGGGCGTGGCGGCATCCAGCGCGTTGACGAAACCCTCGTCGCCGGCGGCATGGCGCAGGGTCTCGCCCAGCTGGTGCAGGTTGCGGTTCCACAGGCCCGGCAGCTCGTGCGGCTTGGCGCGGCGGGCCTCGGCGGCCGGATCGGCCAGCTCGGCAATGTCCACCAGCGCGCCACGCTCGAACAGCAGGCACATCTGCTCGTAGTTCTCCACCAGCTGGCCGCGCGCCAGCAGCAGCGTGCGGTCGGCGTCGTAGACGTTGAAGGGCAGCGAGGCGGCAATGGCCACCCGGTGCTTGAACTGCGACAAAGGAGAAAACTGCAGGTTGGACGGCATGTAACGGCTCGCTGAGAGGGCTGTCAGAACTGATCGGCGCGACCTGTCTTGGGGCGTTATCGGGTGGCCACTGCAAGACTTGAGGGGCGATCTCAATCGGTTGCAGGTGAATTCCCTCAGCGCCGGGGCCCGGGTGCCTGCCCACAATGCCGGCGCATGAAGCATGTCGTCGACCGCCACGCCGCCCTGCACGGCAGCTTTCGCTGGCAGGTGCCGGCGCAATTCAACATCGCCGAGGCCTGCTGCGGCCGCTGGGCGCGCAGTCGGCCGCGCGCAGTGGCCATTCGCTGGCAGCGCGAAAACGGCGAACGCGGCACGCTCAGCTACGGCCAGCTGCAGGCCCTGGCCAACCGCCTGGCCCACGCGCTGGCACGCCGCGGCGTGCAGCGTGGCGACCGCGTGGCCATCGTGATGCCGCAGCGGGTGGAAACCGCGGTGGCCCACATGGCCGTGTACCAGCTGGGCGCGGTGGCCATGCCGCTGTCGATGCTGTTCGGCCCCGAGGCGCTGGAATACCGGCTGCGCGACAGCGGCGCGCGCGTGGCCATCGCCGACGAGAGCGCCATCGCCCACCTGTGCGCCGCGCGCCCGGCCTGCCCCGACCTGGCCTGCGTGGTCGCGGTTGGCCAGGCGGCCGGCCAGGGCGATGTGGACTGGGCGGCCGCCCTGGCCGCCGAGCCCGACCGCCACGACCCGGTGGCCACCGGCGCCGACGAACCCGCGATGCTGATCTACACCAGCGGCACCACCGGCCCGCCCAAGGGCGCGCTGATGCCGCACCGCGCGCTGATCGGCAACCTCAGCGGCTTTGTCTGCAGCCAGAACTGGTTCCCCGCCGTGCTCGGTGCAAAGCCCCCGCTCCGGGGCGGGGGGAGCGGGGGTGGGGGGCCACAGTTCAGGGCAAAGCCCAGCGGCTGGGGATCAGGAGACGCCTTGCGTCTTCTGGTCACCAGCCGACTGGGCCTGGACCGGCGGGCTAATGGACGCGCTGCTGCCCACGCTGTACTTCGGCCAGCCCATCGTGGCCTACCAGGGCCGCTTCGACCCCGAGCGGGCGCTGGCGCTGATGGCCGAGTACCGGGTGACGCACAGCTTCCTGTTCCCCACCGCGCTGAAGGCCATGATGAAGGCCGTGCCCGAACCGAAGCAGCGCTACAGGCTGCACCTGCGGGCCGTGATGAGCGCCGGCGAGGCCGTGGGCGATGCGGTGTTTGCCTGGTGCCAGCAGGCGCTGGGCGTGACGGTCAACGAGATGTTCGGCCAGACCGAGATCAACTACATCGTCGGCAACTGCACCCGCAGCCTCGATGCCCAGGGCCGCCCGGCCCCCGGCTGGCCGGCCAGGCCCGGCAGCATGGGCCGCGCCTACCCCGGCCACCGCGTGGCGGTGATCGATGACAGCGGCCACGAATGCCCGCGCGGCACGCCCGGCGACGTGGCCGTGCACCGGCGCGATGTGCATGGCCAGCCCGACCCGGTGTTCTTTCTCGGCTACTGGAACAAGCCCGAGGCCACGGCCGCCAAGTTCACCGGCGATCCGGCCGATTCATGGTGCCGCACCGGCGACACCGCGGTGATGGATGCCGACGGCTACCTCTGGTACCAGGGCCGCAGCGACGACGTGTTCAAGGCCGCCGGCTACCGCATCGGCCCCAGCGAGGTCGAGAACTGCCTGGTCAAGCACCCCGCGGTGGCCAATGCCGCCGTGGTGCCCAAGCCCGACGCCGCGCGCGGCGCGGTGGTCAAGGCCTATGTGGTGCTGGCCCCCGGCTGCACCGGCGATGCCGCCCTGGTGGCCGCCCTGCAGCAGCATGTGAAAGGCCGGCTGGCGCCCTACGAGTACCCCAAGGAGATCGAGTTCATCGACGCGCTGCCGATGACCACCACCGGCAAGGTGCAGCGGCGGGTGCTGCGGCTGCAGGAAGAAGAGCGCGCGCGGGCGGCCGGCGTGGCCTGATCGACTCGCCGCCGGTCAATCCACCGGCGTCAGCTTCGCCACCGCCAACGCCAGCCACTTCGGCCCGTGGCGGCCGAAGTTGACCTGGGCACGCGCGTCGGCGCCAGAGCCTTCCAGCGTGATCACCACGCCTTCGCCGAACTTGGTGTGGAACACCGACTGGCCCACGCGCAGGCCGTGGCCCGACTTGGCGGCCTGGGCGTTGGCCATGGCGGTGGGCACCGGGCCGCCGCCCATCATCGGCGCGTCGCGGCCGGCGCCGTAGCCGTCGCGGCCACCCCAGGCGGGGCGGTCGCCGTCGCGGGCGTTCGAGCGCGCGTCCTGCCGGCCGGCGCCGACGATGCCGCCCGGGCCGCTGCCGCGCTGCCAGGCCTGCTGGTACTCCTTGGCATAGCCCGAGCCAAAGCCCTGGTGGCGCGGGGTCAGCCACTTCAGCGCGCCCTCGGGCAGCTCGTCCAGGAAGCGGCTCTTGACGTTGTAGCGCGTCTGGCCATGCAGCAGCCGGGTCTGGCTGTAGCTGAGGTACAGGCGCTTGCGTGCCCGGGTGATGGCCACGTACATCAGCCGGCGCTCTTCTTCCAGGCCGTCGGTGTCGCTCATCGCGTTTTCGTGCGGGAACAGGCTTTCTTCCAGCCCGGTGATGAACACCGCGTCGAACTCCAGGCCCTTGGCCGAGTGCACGGTCATCAGCTGGATGGCGTCCTGCCCGGCCTGGGCCTGGTTGTCGCCGGCCTCCAGCGCCGCATGGGTCAGAAAGGCCGCCAGCGGCGACATGATCTCGCCGGTCTCGGCATCGGGCGCCAGCGGGGCGGCCGGGGCCGGCGCCGCGCCATCGCTGCCGGCGGCCAGCGTGCCGGGGCCGATCTCGTCCACCGGCAGGGCCACGGCATCCTTGCCAAAGCCCTCCTGGGTGACGAAGGCCTCGGCCGCGTTGACCAGTTCATCGAGGTTCTCGATGCGGTCCTGGCCTTCCTTCTCGGTGCGGTAGAAGTCGACCAGGCCCGAGCTGGCCAGCATCTGCTCGATGATCTCGCGCAGCGTGAGGCCGCGGGTGCGCTCGCGCAGGCCGTCGATCAGGCCGTTGAAGCCCAGCAGGTTGGCACCGCCCTTGCCCGCCACCGCGGCCACGCTCTGGTACAGGCTGCGGCCGCTCTGGCGCGCGGCGTCCTGCAGCAGCTCCATGGTGCGCGTGCCGATGCCGCGGGTGGGAAAGTTCACCACCCGCAGGTAGCTGGTGTCGTCGTTGGGGTTCTCGATCAGGCGCAGGTAGGCCAGCGCATGCTTGACCTCGGCACGCTCGAAAAAGCGCAGGCCGCCGTACACGCGGTAGGGCACGCCGGCATTGAACAGCGCGCTTTCCAGCACCCGGCTCTGCGCATTGCTGCGGTACAGGATGGCGATCTCGATGCGCGCCAGGCCGCCGCGGTGCAGGCCCTGCGCTTCTTCCAGCAGCCACTGGGCCTCGGCGTAGTCGCTGGTGGCCTCGTGCACGCGCACCGGCTCGCCGGGGCCGGCCTCGGTGCTGAGGTTCTTGCCCAGGCGCTTGGCGTTGTGGGCGATCAGCGCATTGGCGCTGTCGAGGATGTTGCCGAAGCTGCGGTAGTTGCGCTCCAGCTTGATCATGTGGCGCACGCGGTACTCGCGCTCGAAGTCGGCCATGTTGCCCACCTGCGCGCCGCGGAAGGCGTAGATGCTCTGGTCGTCGTCGCCCACCGCAAACACGCTCTGGCGCAGGCTGCCGCGGGCGCGGTCGCCGCTGTTCTCGGGCGGCGCAAACATCTTCAGCCAGCGGTACTGCAGGCGGTTGGTGTCTTGAAACTCATCCACCAGCACATGCGCGAAGCGGTGCTGGTAGTGCTCGCGCAGCGAGGGGTTGTCGCGCAGCAGCTCGTAGGTGCGCAGCATCAGCTCGGCAAAGTCGACCACGCCCTCGCGGTGGCACTGGTCTTCGTAGGCGCGGTACACCTCGACCATGGTGCGGGTGTTGGGGTCGTGCGCATCCACGTCGCCGGGGCGCTCGCCCTCCTCCTTGCGCGCGGCGATGAACCAGCTCACCTGCTTGGGCACGAAGCGCTGGTCATCCAGGTTCATGGCCTTGATGATGCGTTTGACGGCCGAGAGCTGATCGCCGGTGTCCAGGATCTGGAAGCCCTGCGGCAGGCCGGCCAGCTTCCAGTGCGCGCGCAGGAAGCGGTTGCACAGGCCGTGGAAGGTGCCGATCCACATGCCGCGCACGGGCACCGGCAGCATGGCGCTCAGCCGGGTGAGCATCTCCTTGGCGGCCTTGTTGGTGAAGGTCACGGCCATCAGCCCGCCCGGGCCCACCTGGCCGGTGGCCATCAGCCAGGCGATGCGGGTGGTGAGCACGCGGGTCTTGCCCGAGCCGGCACCGGCCAGAATCAGCCCCGGCTCGGCGGGCAGGGTCACCGCCGCCAGCTGCTCGGGGTTCAGGCCCTTGAGCAGCGAGCCGGTGCCGGACGCACCGGAGGTCGGGGGAACATCATCGTGAAAGGGCGGCGCATGCATCGGTGGATTCTAGGAGGGGGGTGGCTGCTGGCCGCCGCGCTTGCACAGCCGGCCCTGGCCGCCCGGACGCCCGCCCCGGCCCTGGCCCGCCGGGCCTGCCCGGCCGCCACGGCGGGCGGCATCGAACGCTTCATCACCGCCGACTGTGCGGATTGCTGGGCCGCGGCGCTGGGCGGGGGCGACGGGGCCGGCCCCGACAGCCTTGCCGCCGCCCCCGCCCCTGCCCGCCGCTGGACGCTGGACTGGCTGCTGCCGCGCGGCGCCGACGCGGCGATGGCCGCCGCCGCCCTGCCCGAGGCCAGCGAGCGCAGCCAGCGCGCCGGCCTGCCGGCCGAGGCCGCTGCGCCGGGCCCGAACCAGCGGCAAGCCGAGCGCCGCGCGCAGCGGCCGTGGCCGGGCCTGGCGCTGCGCGTGAGCTCGGGCCCGGCCTGGCAGGGCTACTTCGGCCTGCAGCTGCGCGTGGCGGTGACCCAGGCCACGCGGCTGCCGGCCGGCAGCACGGCCTGGCTGGCGCTGGTGGAGCACCTGCCGGCCGGCCAGGAGGGCTCGGCCCTGCCGCGCCAGCTGGTGCGCAGCGTGGCCGGCCCGCTGCCGCTGCAGGCCCTGCGCGCCGGCCAGCCGCTGAGCCACCTGCAGGCCCTGCGCTGGCCCGCGGGCGCGCAGCCCGAGCGCCTGCGCGCGCGCGGCTGGATCGAGGCCGCCGACGGCCGCATGCTGGCCATGGCCGGCGACCGCTGCGATTGACCTCGCATCGCCCGCCACAGCGCGGTGTCGGCCCTTGGGCCCGGCAGCGCCCCGGCCCCTGGTGCTTTCCCTAGCGGCCGTGAACTTTCAACTGTCGTTCAGGCTTGCATCCTTACATTTGCCGACTGCAGCGACGCAGGGGCCTGGCCACGCCCACCCGTGCCGCGTCGCAAGACGTCCAACCAACAACATTTTCTGGAGGTGACATGTCCCCACTTCTGAGACTTTCCGAAGCGATCGATTGGCTGACCGATCGTTTCGGCGTGCTGGCCAAGTGGGCGGTGCTGCTGTCGTGCCTGATCAGTGCCGGCAACGCCGCCTTCCGCTACGCCTTCGACAACAGCTCCAACGGCCTGCTGGAGATCCAGTGGTACCTGTTCGCGGCCTGCGTGATGCTGGGCGCCGCGCAGGTGCTGCGCGTCAACGAGCATGTGCGCGTCGATGTGGTCTACGGCCGCTTCAGCGGCAAGGGCCAGGCGCTGATCGACCTGGCCGGCTTCTGCCTGTTCCTGGTGCCGGTGATGCTGGTGATGATCCATTACTCCTGGCCGCTGTTCATGAAGATGTTCATCAGCAAGGAGATGTCCAGCAACGCCGGCGGCCTGATCCGCTGGCCGGCCATGCTGCTGCTGCCGCTGGGCTTCTCGCTGGTGCTGCTGCAGGGTGTGTCCGAGATCATCAAGCGGGTGGCCTGGCTGGCCCATAAATACAACGGCGAGTTCCACTACGAGAGGCCCCTGCAATGATCGCCATGGAGAACTTCGCGCCGATCATGTTCGGCGGGCTCATCGTCACGCTGCTGATTGGCTTTCCGGTCGCGTTCTCGCTGGCCGCGCTGGGCCTGGGCTGCGGCTTCTTTGCGGTGCACATGGGCTGGTTCCAGCCCGAGTTCCTGAGTGCGCTGCCACTCAATGTGTTCGGCATCCTCAGCAACGAGCTGCTGCTGGCCATTCCGTTCTTCACGCTGATGGGCTCCATCCTCGAGAAGTGCGGCCTGGCCGAGGACATGCTCGATTCGATGGGCCAGCTCTTCGGCCCGGTGCGCGGTGGCCTGGGCTACTCGGTGATCATCGTCGGCTTCATCCTCGGCGCCATCACCGGCACGGTGGCCGGCCAGGTGATCGCCATGGCCATGATCAGCCTGCCGGTGATGATGCGCTACGGCTACAACATGCGCTACGCCACCGGCGTATTGGCCGCCAGCGGCACCATCACCCAGCTGGTGCCGCCCAGCCTGGTGCTGGTGGTGCTGGCCGACCAGCTCGGCAAGAGCGTGGGCGACATGTACAAGGGTGCCTGGGGCCCCAGCATCCTGCAGGTGCTGATCTTCGCGCTCTACACCTTCATCCTCACCCGCGTGCGGCCTGACTACCTGCCCGGCGTGCCCAAGGAAGCGCGCACGCTGCAGGGCTGGGATCTGTGGAAGAAGTGCCTGCGCGGCATCGTGCCGTCGGCCTTCCTGATCTTTGCCGTGCTGGGCAGCATGGGCGGCCTGCCCGGCATCAACACCGCCATCTGCACGCCCACCGAGGCCGGCGCGATGGGCGCCGTGGGGGCCCTGGTGCTGGCCGGCATCCACCGCCGCCTGAGCTGGTCGCTGCTCAAGGACACCATGCTCGGCACCATGCGCATCACCGCCATGGTGGTGTTCATCCTGATCGGCTCGCGGGTGTTCTCGCTGGTCTTCCAGGGCGTGGATGGCGCGATCTGGATCGAGCACATGCTCTCGGGCCTGCCCGGCGGCCAGACCGGCTTCCTCATCGCGGTCAACATCTTCATCTTCTTCCTGGCCTTCTTCCTCGACTTCTTCGAGATCGCCTTCATCATCCTGCCGCTGCTGGCACCGGTGGCCGACAAGCTGGGCATCGACCTGATCTGGTTCGGCGTGCTGCTGTGCGTGAACATGCAGACCTCGTTCATGCACCCGCCCTTCGGCTTTGCGCTGTTCTACCTGCGCGGCATCTCCGACACGCTGTTCAAGAACAAGGCCCTGCCGCGCAAGGTCGAGTCCAAGGACATCTACCTCGGCGCCATTCCGTGGGTGGTGATGCAGCTGGTGCTGGTGGTGGTGGTGATCTTCGTGCCCGAGACGGTGACCGCCTTCCTCGACAAGCCGCAGGTCGTCGACATCGACAAGGCCAACAGCCAGCTCGAGCAGATGAGCCAGGACCAGGCGCCCGGCGCCAAGGCCGAGGAGAACGTGCGCGAGCTGTTCGGCCTGGACCCGGCCGGCAAGGCCGCGGCGTCGGCTCCGGCAGGCGCCGCATCGGCGGCCGCGCCCGCCGCCGCCGAGGAAGACCCGATGGAGGCCGTCAAGCGCAGCCTGCAGCAGGACAAGAAGCCCTGACCGGTGCCGCGGCGCCCTGCCCCGGGGCGCCGCCGCCGAAGCAACCGCCAACGCACAGGCGAAAGTAAAAGCAAAAGGGCCCTGCCGCGAGGCAGGGCCCTTTTTCATGGCCGCCGCTCAGAGCTTCTGGGCCTGCATGAAGTCGTCGAAGCTGGCTTCGGCGAAGCGGAACCACAGGTTCTGGTCGCGGCGGAAGTTGGCGTAGTCCTCGTACACCTTCTTCCAGTTCGGGTTCTTGGCGCTCAGGTCGCTGTACAGGGCCAGCGCCTCCTTGAAGGCCAGGTCCATCACGTCCTTCGGGAAGCGGAACAGCTTGGTGCCGCCGGCCACCAGCTGCTTGAGCGCCGCCGGGTTCTTGGCGTCGTACTTGGCCTGCATCTCGACGTGGGCGAAGGTGGCCGCACACTCGACGATGGCCTTGTACTCGGACGAGAGCGCGTCGTAGGCCTTCTGGTTGACGAACACGTCGAGCTGCGGGCCGCCCTCCCACCAGCCGGGGTAGGCGTAGAACGGGGCCACCTTGTTGAAGCCGAGCTTCTGGTCGTCATACGGGCCGATCCACTCGGCCGAGTCGATGGTGCCCTTCTCCAGCGCCGCGTAGATCTCGCCGCCCGGAATGTTCTGCGGCACCGCGCCCATGCGCTCGGCCACCTTGCCGGCAAAGCCGCCGATGCGCATCTTCAGGCCCTTCATGTCGGCCGCGCTCTTGACTTCCTTGCGGTACCAGCCGCCCATCTGGGCACCGGTGTTGCCGGCCGGGAAGTTGACGATGTTGTACTGCTTGTAGAACTCGCGCATCAGCTTCAGGCCGTTGCCTTCGTACATCCAGGCGGTCATCTGGCGGCTGTTCAGGCCGAAGGGCACGGCGCAGCCCAGCGCAAAGGTCTCGTCCTTGCCGAAGAAGTAGTACGGCGCGGTGTGGCAGGCCTCGACGGTGCCGTTCTGCACGCCATCCACCACGCCGAAGGCCGGCATCAGCTCGCCGGCGGCATGGGTGGAGATGGTGAACTTGCCACCCGACAAATCCTTCACCTTGGCGGCAAACACATCGGCCGCGCCGAAGATCGTGTCGAGCGACTTCGGAAAGCTCGAGGCCAGGCGCCAGCGCACCTGAGCCTGGGCGTGCACCACGGCCGGCGCCACGCCGGCAGCCAGCACACCGGCCAGGCCGGCACCACGAACAAACGAACGACGTTCCATTGATCGGTCTCCTCTCGAGGACATGGGTAGAAATGCAGAACGGTTCTGCACGGTCGCCACATTCTAGGGAGCCGTTCCGGGCGTCCGACGGGGTGAAAGCCCTTGGTTCGGCCACGCCGGACGGGCGCTGGCTGGCGCCCCGGCCCCAGGCGCGAAAACGCCAAAAGCCCCGGGGCCGTTGCCGGCCGGCGGGGCTTGCGAAGGGGCCAACGATCAGGCTGGTGCAGGCACCCGTCAGGGGCGCCCAGCCGCGCGCTGCCTCAGAGCTTTTGCGATTGCATGAAGTCGTCGAAACCCGACTCGGCAAAGCGGAACCACAGGTTCTGATCGCGCCGGAAGTTCGAGAAGTCGGCGTAGATCTTCTTCCAGTTCGGGTTCTTGCCGCTGAGCTCGCTGTACAGGGCCATCGATTCCTTGAACGCCAGTTCCATCACGTCCTTGGGCAGGCGGTACAGCTTGGTGCCGTTGGCCACCAGCTGCTTGAGCGCGCCGGGGTTCTTGCCGTCGTACTTGGCCTGCATGTCCACGTGCGCGTAGGTGGCCGCGCACTCGACCACGGCCTTGTACTCGGCCGACAGCGCGGCATAGGCCTTCTGGTTGACGAACAGGTCGATCTGCGGGCCGCCTTCCCACCAGGCCGGGTAGGCGTAGTACGGCGCCACCTTGTTGAAGCCCAGCTTCTGGTCGTCGTACGGGCCGATCCACTCGGCGGCGTCGATGGTGCCCTTTTCGAGCGACTGGTAGATCTCGCCGCCGGGGATGTTCTGCGGCACGCCGCCCATGCGCTCAAGCACCTTGCCGGCAAAGCCGCCGATGCGGAACTTCAGGCCCTTCACATCGGCCGCGCTCTTGACCTCCTTGCGGTACCAGCCGGCCATCTGGGCGCCGGTGTTGCCGCACGGGAAGCTGATGATGTTGTACTGCGCGTAGAACTCGCGCATCAGCTTCAGGCCGTTGCCTTCCAGCATCCAGGCCGTCATCTGGCGGCTGTTCATGCCGAACGGAATGGCCGCGCCCAGCGCAAAGGCCTCGTCCTTGCCGAAGAAGTAGTACGGCACGGTGTGGCAGGCTTCGACGGTGCCGTTCTGCACGCCATCGACCACGCCGAAGGCGGGCATCAGCTCACCGGCCGAGTGCACCGAGATCTGGAACTTGCCGCCGGTCAGCTCGCCGACCTTCTTGGCAAACTCGTCGGCACCGCCGTAGATCGTGTCGAGCGACTTCGGGAAGCTCGACGCCAGGCGCCAGCGGATCTGGGCCTGGGCCTGCACCACGGCCGGTGCGGCGCCAGCGGCCAGGATGCCGGCCAGGCCAGCGCTGCGTACGAATGAACGGCGTTCCATGCGGGATCTCCTCGTCTGAATGGCAGCGCCGCAAAGGTGGCGCCGAGTCGGGCGGGAGTCTCGGCCAGGCCAGCTTGCAGTTACCTGAAGATGGCCGTGCCGCAGCGCGGAATCAAGGGTAAGCCCTGATCCAGCGCCGGCTGGATGCGTTGGCCGTTCAGCTGCCGGCGACCTTCATGCGCTCGAGCAGCAGCGAGCCGACGCGCTTGCCACCCGACACGTACTCGTCGGCGCCCAGCGCCACGATGCCGCGCAGCATGTCCTTCAGGTTGCCGGCAATGGTGACCTCGTGCACCGGGTGCACGATGCGGCCGCCCTCGACCCAGAAGCCGGCCGCGCCGCGCGAGTAGTCGCCGGTGACGCCGTTGACCCCCTGGCCCATCAGCTCGGTGACAAACAGGCCGCGGCCCAGCTTGCGCAGCATCTGCTCGAGGTGGTCGCCCGGCTGGGTGAGCCGGCTCGACAGGCGCAGGTTCTGCGAGCCGCCGGCGTGGCCGGTGGTCTTGAGCCCCAGCTTGCGCGCCGAGTAGCTCGACAGGAAGTAGCCCTGCAGCACGCCGGCCTGCACCACGCGGCGCTGCCGGGTGGTGACGCCCTCGTCGTCGAAAGGCGCGCTGCCCTTGCCCTTGCGGATGTGCGGCTGCTCGTCGAGATCCAGGTGATCGGCCATCACCGCCTGGCCCAGGCTGTCGAGCAGGTAGGTGGCGCGGCGGTACAGCGCACCGCCGCTGGTGGCCTGCACCAGCGCGCTGATCATGCCGGCGGCCAGCGTGTTCTCGAACAGCACCGGCACCTCGCAGGTGGCGATCTTGCGGGCGTTCAGGCGCGACAGCGCGCGCTCGGCGGCATAGCGGCCCACGGCCTCGGGCGCGGCCAGCTCGAGCGGGTCGCGCACCGAGGTGTACCAGGCGTCGCGCTGCATGTCGCGGCGGTGGGTGGCGATCGGCGCCACCGAGATCGAATGCCGCGAGCTGGCATAACCGCCGCGAAAGCCGCGCGAGTTGCCGGCCCAGAAGTGCGATTGCTGCGCCGACACGCCCGCCCCTTCGCTGTTGCTGATGCGCGGATGGGTGGCAAAGGCCGCGTCCTCGCTGCGCCGCGCCAGCTCGGCCGCGGTGTCGGCGTTCAGCGCCCAGGGGTAGAACAGGTCGAGGTCCATGCCCGCCACATCGGGCGTGGCCAGGTCTTCGGCCTCGGGCAGGCCGGCGGCGGGGTCTTCGGCGGTGAAGCGGGCGATGTCGTAGGCGGCGCGCACCGTCTGCTCGATGGCGGCGCGCGAGAAATCGCTGGTGCTGGCATTGCCGCGGCGCTGGCCCAGGTAGACGGTGACGCCCAGGCTCTTGTCGCGGTTGCGCTCCACGTTCTCGAGCTCGCCCTTGCGCACTGAGACCGACAGGCCCGCGCCCTCGCTGACCTCGGCGCCGGCGTCGCTGGCCCCCAGGCCCTTCGCGATGTCCAGCGTGTCCTCGATGATCTGCTGGAACTGCTCGCGGTCGAAGGCGAAGCCCTGGGAGGTGGTGGATCCGGACATGGGGTGTTCTTGGTGACTCTTGTTGACGCGCGGCGCGGCGGTTGGGGGGGCGGCGGAGGTAAGAGACAATCATAGCCACCCCACCCACCCTGCCAGAGCCCCATGCGGCAACGTCCCACCGACGCCCTCCCCGAAGAAACCGCCGGCCTCGAAGGCATCGCCATCGAAACCGGCCGCCCCAGCAAGACCCGGCTGAAGCAGCAGGCCCACGATCTGCAGAAGCTGGGCGTCGAGCTGTCCGAGCTGCCGGCCAGCCGCCTGGCCGCGCTCGACATGCCCGAGGGCCTGCGCAACGCCCTCGACGAACTGCGCCGCACGCGCAGCCACGAGGGCCGGCGCCGCCAGCTGCAGTACGTGGGCAAGCAGATGCGCTTTGCCGACGAGGCACCGCTGCGCGAGGCGGTGGCGGCCTACAAGCTCGGCTCGGCCAAGGACACGCTGCGCCTGCACAACACCGAACGCTGGCGCGACGAGATGGTGGCCAACGACGAGGCCGTGACCCGCTGGGCGCAAGAGTTCCCGGGCAGCGACCTGCAGCAGCTGCGCAGCCTGGTGCGCGCCGCGCGCACCGACGCCGCCGCCGCGCCTGAAAAACGCAACGGCCGCGGCTACCGCGCGCTGTTCCAGTTCATCAAGCCGTACCTGGCCGCCGCCGATGGCGCCGCCAACCCCGAAGAATCGAGCGAAGACGACGATGAGCACGACGACTGAACAGCACGATGCGGTGACCGTCGGCGTGGTCTCGATCAGCGACCGCGCCTCCACCGGCATCTACGAGGACAAGGGCATCCCGGCGCTGCAGGACTGGCTGGGCAAGGCGCTGAAGAACCCGATCACCTGGCAGCCGCGGCTGATTCCCGACGATCGCGAGACGATTGCCGCCACGCTGCGCGAACTGGTGGATGAGGTGAAGTGCGACCTGGTGCTGACCACCGGCGGCACCGGCCCGGCGCCGCGCGACGTGACGCCCGAAGCCACCCTGGACGTGGCCGACAAGCCCATGCCCGGTTTTGGCGAGCAGATGCGCCAGATCAGCCTGAACTTCGTGCCCACGGCCATCCTGAGCCGCCAGGTGGCGGTGATCCGCGGCAAGGCGCTGATCATCAACCTGCCCGGCCAGCCCAAGAGCATTGCCGAGACGCTGCAGGGCTTGCCGCATGCCGAACGTCCGGTGCACGGCATCTTTGCCGCCGTGCCCTACTGCATCGACCTGATCGGCGGGCCGTACCTCGAGTGCGACGACGAGTTCACCAAGGCCTGGCGGCCGAAGACGGCGGTGAGGCCCCAACGCACCTGAGGCAGGTCACTGCCGTCTCGGGACAAGGGCGTCGGGTGCCGGGCTGACGTAAGTAAAGGAGGAGGGCCGCAGGCCCGGGGGAGCGAACCCGGACGCAAACAGTCCAGTGGACTGTTTGCGCCTGGTGAGCGCCAGAGCGCTTGCGCTCTGGCATGGAGTCAGCCCGGTACCCGACGGCCTTGGCCTCGCGCCATCGGCGCCCTACTTGACCAGGCGGTTCAGGCCGTCAGCGTCAAAACGCTCGGTGGTGTGGGCGTCCTGCGGCACGCAGTCACCGGCTGGCAGTTCACGTGCTCCGGAAGACAGCGTCTCGATGGCGCGCCACAGCAGCGCGATCTGGTGCTCGTGGCCGGCGGCGTTGTCGATCAGGCCCTTCATGGCCTGGGCCACCGGGTCGTCGCCCTGGGTCACGCCATAGGCCGAGAAGCCCATCTTGGCCGCCACCTGCTCACGCGTGGCCTCGGCGCTCTTTTGCACGATGCGCGCCGGAATGCCCACCGCCGTGGCGCCCGCCGGCACCGGCTGCAGCAGCACGGCATTGCTGCCCACGCGTGCGCCATCGCCCACCGTGAAACCGCCCAGCACCTTGGCGCCGGCCGAGACGATCACGCCCCTGCCCAGCGTCGGGTGGCGCTTGGCGCCTTTCTCGAGCGAGGTGCCGCCCAGCGTCACACCCTGGTAGATGGTGCACTCGTCGCCGACCTCGGCGGTCTCGCCAATCACCACGCCCATGCCGTGATCGATGAACACGCGCTGGCCGATGGTGGCGCCAGGGTGGATCTCGATGCCGGTGAGAAAGCGGCCGATGTGCGAGAGAAACCGCGCCGGCCAGCGCATGCCGCGCAGCCAGAAGCGGTGGGCCAGGCGGTGCCAGATCAGCGCATGCAGGCCTGGGTAACAGGTGAGCACCTCCCAATTCGAGCGCGCGGCGGGGTCGCGCTCACGGATGCAGGCGATGTCTTCACGAAGGCGGCTGAACATGATGCGTTTCCAGCAGGAGTCGCGGCCAGTGTAGCGGCGGGGCTCAATCCTTGCTGGCGGCGGCATTGGCCGCTGCGGCGGCCGCGCGCGCGATGCCGCGCAGGATGTGCAGCTCCTCGCGCGTGAGCTGGGCGCGGTTGAGCAGCTGGTTCAGGCGCGGCATCAGCTTCTTGGGTGCGGCGGGGTCGAGAAAGCCGATGGCCGCCAGCGTGTGCTGCCAGTGCGCCAGCGCCCCGGCCACCTCGTCGGCGCCGGCCAGCGCGGCGTCGGCGGTGCGTGGCTGCACCGGGTAGCCGCCCAGCGCCATGCGCCAGTCGTAGGCGATCAGCTGCACCGCCTGGGCCAGGTTCAGGCTGCCGTAATCGGGGTGGGTGGGAATGCTCAGGCAGGCATGGCAGCGCCACACGTCCTCGTTGGCCATGCCGAAACGCTCGCTGCCAAAGACAAAGGCCACGGCCTGCGCGGGTGCCTGCGGCGCGGCCAGCGCCGCGAAGTGCGCGCGCGGCGCCACCGTGGGCGGGCCGAAGTCGCGCGGCGTCATGGCCGTGGCGCAGGCATGGGTCACGCCGGCCAGGGCCTGGTCGAGCGAGTCGACGATGCGTGCGCGGGCCAGGATGTCGGCCGCGCCGCTGGCCATGGCCACCGTCTCTTCCTGGCTCAGCACATCGGCAAAACGCGGCTGCACCAGCACCAGATCGGCAAAGCCCATCACCTTCATGGCCCGGGCGGCGGCACCCACATTGCCGGGGTGGCTGGTGCGCACCAGCACGAAGCGTGTGCCATTCACGGGCGGCGGCAGCGGCGGGGTATCGGTGTTGGCGGTCACGGGCAGCTAAAATGCGGGTTTTCGTGGGTGGGCAAGGCCGATGATTGTCGGCCTTCACCCGGGCGAACGCTCTTTCCTTCCGTCGGCCCCCTCTCCTTTCCGGCCCGCCCGTGCGATCCACGGCGCGCCAGGCATTCCAGGATCTCCCATGTCGCAATCCCTGCACCCCATGCTCAACATCGCGATCAAGGCCGCCCGTGCGGCTGGCGCGATCATCAACCGGGGTTCGCAGGATCTGGACTTGCTGAAGGTCACCTCCAAGGGGCCCAACGACTTCGTCAGCGAGGTCGACCGCGCGGCCGAGGCCGTGATCATCGAAACCCTGCTCGAGGCCTACCCCGGCCACGGCATCCTGGCCGAAGAGTCGGGCCGCGAGCACGGCGCCAAGCACAGCGACTATGTGTGGATCATCGATCCGCTGGACGGCACCACCAACTTCCTGCACGGCCTGCCGATCTACGCGGTGTCCATCGCCCTCGCCTACCGCGGCAAGGTCGAGCAGGCGGTGGTGTACGACCCCAACCGCAACGACCTGTTCTACGCCTCCAAGGGCCGTGGCGCGTTCCTCAATGACCGGCGCCTGCGCGTGTCCAAGCGCGTGCGCCTGGCCGATTCGCTGGTGGGCACGGGCTTTCCGTTCCGCCGCGGCGACAACTTCCAGCGCTACCTGAAGATGTTCGAGAGCGTGATGCAGGCCTGCGCCGGCCTGCGCCGCCCGGGCTCGGCCGCGCTCGACCTGTGCTACGTGGCCGCCGGCTGGTACGACGGCTTCTTCGAGACCGGCCTGTCGCCCTGGGACCTGGCCGCCGGCTCGCTGATGATCACCGAGGCCGGTGGCCTGGTGGGCAACTTCACCGGCGAGGCCGATTTCCTGTACCAGCGCGAGCTGGTGGCCGGCAACCCGAAGGTCTATGCCCAGCTGGTGACGCTGCTGGCACCGTACTCGCGCGCCATCAGCCGTGACGACGAAACCTCGGCCGAGGCCGGCGAGCACGGCACGGCCGACCAGCCCGCCGCCGCGCTGGCCGCGGCCCTGGGCGTGGGCGGCGAGGCCACCGCCGAGCCGGCCGACGCCGCCGCGCCGGCCGTGCGCGAGCGCAAGCCGGTGCGCATCCGCAAGGCCGATGTCGAGGCCGAGGCCGCGGCGGCCGAAGGCCAGGCCGACGGCGACGCCCAGCCCGGCGCCGAGCGCCCGCCCCGCGCGCCGCGCCCGGTGCCCACGGTGACGCACAAGCCGGCCGACCCGCGCGGCCCGCGCACCGGCGGTTTTGGTGACCGTGGCGACCGTGGCGATCGCGGTGGCCCCGGCGGCCCGCGCGGCCCGGCCCGCGGCGCACCGCAGGGTGACCGGCGTCCGCCGGCCAAAACTGGCGCCGGCCCGCGCCCGGGCGGCAAGCCCGGCTTCAAGACCCCGGGCGGCCGCGGCGGCCAGGGTGGTGGCGGCGGCAGCCGTGGCGGCTCGGGCGGCTACTGACGCCCTGGCCCTGCGCCGTGCCGAACCTGCGCTGACACTGCGCTGAACCCGCGCGTTTTCTCCAACGCCGCCTCTTCCTCAAGCTTTGCTGTCCTAGATGACTGGCACGCCCGCCACGCCTGACCGCGCCCTGCCCGACCTGTCGGCCCACACGCCCATGATGCAGCAGGGTATATGCCAGGGAGTTGGCGCGGTTTTCTTGAAACTCACGCCAAAACCTACGCCAATCACCTGAACAGGTGGCGCAGAATCTGAGCCACCCGCCGGCGCACATTGCCGGCCATGAGCACCCTAGTCCTGTACCGCTGGCGCATCCGCGACCCCGCCACCGGCGACTGGCGCGTGACGCGCCACCGCGTGACCGAGGCCGATGCCCGCGCCGCCTACCCCGACGCGGAGCCAGTGGAGTGGTCGCGCGAGGAGCGCCAGGTGCCCGACGATCCGCTGTACGACGGCGCCACCAGCGTCTGGCGCCGCCGCAAAGAAGACAGCCCCGGGCCATGAGGCGCCGGGGCTGGAACGGCAGCGGGTGCGGCGCTGCCGACGAGCTCAGGGAGGTGCGCTCGGGGCGTTGGGGCCCGCGGCAATGCTACCGCCTGGCCACCGCCTGATGCACCCCGATGCCGGGGGCCCGGCATGCTGGCTCACTGGCGGCCGGCCCAGGCAGCCCAGAGCAACGCCACAGATCCCGCACCCATGGCCGCATTGCTGGCGCGCCGCAGCACACCGGCGGCTGGGCCATCCATCTGCCAGGCGCAGTACAGCGCGCGGGCCAGGCCAATGACGCCCAGCGCCGCCAGGATCAGGTGGATCATGTACTGCCCCCATTGCGACGCTCGAGCCATTGCCTGATCTGCCCCACGGCCCACTCACCGGCCACGCCCAGCCGGTCGGGCCAGGCCCAGGCGATGGCCAGCGCCACCAGCGCCATCACATCGTGCCGCCCGACGGGCCAACGCGCCGGCATCTCGGCCAGCACGATGGTGGCGCCGATGTTGCTGACCAGCAGCGCCAGTGCCAGGCACTGCGCCAGGTGCCACACGCCCAGCCACCACTGCCGCGTGGGCGCGCGCTGCAGGCTCAGCAGGCCACCGAACACGGCGCCGACCAGCACAATGGCCGCGTCCTGGTACACGGCGGCCAGGCTGCCCAGTGCCGCAGTCAGCAGCGCGGCCAGGATGGATTCGTCACTCGGCGGCGGTTGGGGCGTCATGGGGCCGTCTCCAGAGGCGCCGGGCGATCAGGGCCGCCGCGGCCAGGGATAGCAGGGCCTGGTACGGCTGAGCCCCGATGAGATTGACGCAGGCGTCACCGGCCGGCGGCATGGCCATGTGCGCCGCGCCGCATGCGGCCTGCTGTGCCCCCTCGAACTGCATAACGCAGCAGGCGAGCAGGCCAAAAAAGGTACGGGCGCGGCAGCGCAGCAGCCAGCCGGCGCCAGCCAGCAGCGCACCCTGGGCGGCGTAGTAGGCCCAGCGGCGGGCCAGATCGTCGCTCAGTGCGTAGTAGCCCCAGAAGGTGGCCACCACGGCCAGCAGGGCCAGCAGCTCGCGCCGGGCGGTCATTTCGGGCCGGGGCCGCCACCGCCCAGCAGCTGGGCAGCGCGGGCGCGCCGCGTGCCGGCAGGCGCGTTGTTGAGCCAGGCCAGGGCGCCGCGGTAGGCGGCGGCGGTGGCGGCGATGGTCAGGGTGGTTAGCATGGTGTGGTCCTGTCAGGTCGGGTTGAACTCGGCCACCACGGTGATGTCGTAGCACGTGGCGGTGCTGGCGCCGGTCACTGCACCGTAGAGCCCACAGATCACCGGGCTGCCGGCGCTTACGGCAAAGGTGCCGACCAGGCTGTACGGCAGGCGCCCAGCGCCCAGTGGCGTGGCGCCGTCGTAGGTGGTCGTGCCGCCTTGCTCGAGGAACACCATGGCCTGGGCTGCCGCGCCCCAGTCGCTACCACTGGCGCCCGCGCTGAAACTGGCGGTGACTTTGACCACCCCCGCGCTCGGCGGCGTGAAAATCACGGTGTTGGGTCTGCCACTTGCTGCCATGGTCAGCCGATCGTGCTGTACGTGACGGGGCCCGCCACGGTGTTTTTGTAGACCAGCGTGCCGCCTGGCGTGCCGGGATCACCCTGCTCGCCCTTGATCAGGCTCCAGGTGTAATCCGCCGGGTTCGTGCCCTCTGTGGCGCTGGTCTTGTTGGTCGCGACGCCCAGGTATGTCTGGCCGCTCCAGGCGCCTGTGGTGAACCCGCTGGATCCGTCCGAGCTGTTGGCGTAGGCGATCCAGGTGTAGGTGGTGGCACCGTCCTGCACCAGATCGCCGGCCAGCACAGTGGCCACAGCTGTGGCGGTGGCGCCCGACACATTGCCGGTGGTGTCGACATGCCGGGCATAGCGCGTCAGCGTGCCGGCCACGGTCACCACCTCGGCCCACTGGCTGGCGCGGCCGCGGAACAGCGGCGCGCTGGCGCCGCCCCAGTCGGCATTGGTGGCACGGATCTCGATCACGTCCCAGTCGGCATCCACGGGCACTGCCCAGCTCCACACCGCCCGGCCCTTGGACACACTGGCCGCGAAGCTGGCCACGTTGCTGGGCGGGGCCTGCTTGCCCACCACGGCATGCAACAGCGTGGCCGACCACGGGCCTTTGGCCATGGCGCTGTACGCGCGGGCCTTGATCAGGTACATGCGGCCGTCGTACACATCGGCCACGCGCACGGTGCCTGTCGCCTCGGGCGCGCGCACGGTGCGCCAGGTGCTTTCGGGCTCAGTGGCCAGGCCGTAGCGCACCTCCACGCCGCCGCCGCTCTCCACCACGTAGCGATCAGCGATCGGCGTCCAGGTGATGCGCAGCGTGCTCACCACGGTGCCATCAGCCTGGGTTTGCAGCTCGGCAGTGCCGCTGTAGGCGGCCAGGCCCTGCACGCTGGGCACATACCACGGCGACGGCAGCGTGGGCCGGGGTTGCGGATCGGCCGCGGCAAAGCTGGATCCGAGGGCCCAGATGCTGGCATCGGTCTCCTGCAGCTCGAGGCGGATGATGCCGCCGGGCGTCCACTGCGCATCCAGCACCTCGAACTGCTGACCTGCGAGGCCAAACCGGTCGAGTTGCACCTGCAACACGTCGAAGGGCTCGACAGCAAAGGCGCGCATGTTGCAAGGCAGGCTGAGGCGGCGGCCCCAGCGCTGGCGCCGCATGCGCACTGCCGCCACCTGCTGCGCCTGGCCCGAGAAGGGCACGGCGGGCAGGCTCATCTCGCGCGGTAGCTCGGCACGGTCGTCGTCGATGTACGTGGCACTGCGCACTGCGGGATAGTCGAGCTCTCGGTAGTGCCGATCCTCGTCGATGAACTTGCCTGTGACAGCGTTGAACGAGGCAGCCAGTGCGGCATGGCCCTGCACGGTGATCTCACCGTCTGCCAACCACGATGCATCGAGCGTTTGCAGCGGGGTCACTGGCGCGCCAGCGCGCAGCCGCAGCTGGCCATCCACCACCACCCATTCGCCTGCCATGGCGTCGCACAGGTCATTCAGGTAGTCGGCCGGCCTGGCGCCGGCCTTCACCACCAGGCCGGCTGTGTAGCGCGGGCGGGTGTGCACGCGGCCGCTCAGCACGTATGCACTGACCTCATCGCATACGGTCGCCTGGGCAGCGATGTTGGCATCAGCCACCGCGCTGCCGGGCTGCATGCCCAGCAGCGGGTGCGTGGCGACGTAGCGGCACATCAGCGCGGGGTTCTCGCTCCAGCGGGTGGCACCGTCGCGCGGGTCGAACAGCAGTGCGCCGCGCAGCACGGCGCTGATGTTGGGCAAGCCGCCGGGGAACGCATCAGGGTCATAGTCGCACTCGACCACCAGCGCCGCGGTGTCGGTGAGCGTGTGCAAGCCCGTCCAGATGCCGGGAAAGGCCGCCATCAACGCGGCATCGGCAGCCTGCCCGGGGGCGCCGGTGTAGGCACGAATGCGCATGCGCGGGACGCTGGCACTGCTGGCCTCGGTGCGATAGGTGATGTGCACCGGATACCCGGCCATGGCACCCGACAGGCCGCTGACAAACGCTGTTGCGCCGGTGATGGACACATTCGCAAGCACGTCGGTGGCCTGGTAGTCCTGCCCGGTCTGGTTGTTGCTGAGCACGGCGCGCACGCTGTCCACCACGGGCTCGCCGGCCAGCGCGATGGTGCAGTTGCCCGAACTGTCCAGCACACCACTGGCCTGCAGATCCATGCCGGTCGCCTGCTGCATCCACGGGTTGCTGGCCGGCTGGTACGTGATGACCAGGGTGCCCACGGTGCCTGCAGTGGCACCGGCCACACTGATGCTGGTGCCGCTGACAGCCGTGACGGTGAGCGGCACGGCTGTGCTGCCGTAAACCGCCTCTGCGCTGACGGTGCCCGAGGCCGGCTCTGCGGTGATGGTGACGGTGGCAGCAGCGGTGCTGATGGCGAATTCGTCGGTGCGCTGCAGGGCGATGACATTGCCCGCACCATCGACGGTGGCCACCTCGTCGCCGATGTAGTAGCGCTCGAACCCATCGATCTGGTGCGCGGCCATCAGCACGACCATGCACAGCTTTTCGCGATGGGCCCCGGTGCTGCCAAGAAACGCGATGGGCCCCGAAACGCGCTGCCGGCCGAGCACAAACTGCCTGGGCTCGGTGGCGCCGCGCACCATCACGTAGCGGTCGCGCAGGCTGGCGTTGTAGGCGTCGCGGGACTGGTTCTTTTGCTTGCGCTGCTGGTCTGCGGTGACGGCCACCGACGACACCACGGCGACGGTGGCCGCGATTTCGACGGAATACATCATCATGGCCGCGCCCATCGTGCCGCCGATCTCAGCGCCGATCCACGAGATGATTGCCGCTCCACCATCAGGCATTGCCCACCCTCCACGCAGCCAGCGCCGCACCAAGCGGCTGTGCAGCCAAGCCGGCCCCTGCGGCCGGGCTGAGCCAGACATCACCCACGCACACGCCCAGCAGCTCCCGCCCGCCGTGATGCAGCAAGCCCACATCTCCCACCCCGGCAGCAAGCGGCATGATCTGCGGCCCCGCATTGCTGGCCAGCGCACTCAGCCCCCCCAACCGGGCCAACAGGCGCGCAGCGCCGGCAGCACAGTGGTAGCGCCCCCGCCAGGCGGCAGCGTGATCTTTGCCGGTGAGCGCCAGCGCGGCATCGGCCGCGAAGAGGCAGCAGTCGTGCCCACCCCAGACGAACGGCGCGGCGCGGCGTGCCTCGATCAGCGCAAAGAAGCGCGCCAGGCCAGCATCAGCCAGAGCGTGCGCGGGGTCGGCGCTCATTTGCGGAAGAAGCTGGCGGCGGGCCACTGGATCTGCTGGTCCACCTGGTCACTCATGTACTGCAGACTGGGGTCATTGCCGTAGAGGCGGCGTTGCTCGGTGTCGCTCCAATAGCTGGGCACCCCGCGCAGCAGATCCATGGCGCAGTGCTCGGCCGACACCTGGATGACTGCGGCACCGCCCTCTTCACGCAGCACCATCGCGTCGCCCCGGCCCTGCCAGCGCAGGCGCGGGGTGAGCGGCGCATTGCTGACCGGGTGAAACAGCAGGCTGTACACGGAAATGGCGCGGTTGCGCACCGGCTCGTTCAGCGCCATGGACACGGCAGCGCTGGACACGCCGCTCAGCTCGAAGCCAAGCGGCTTGATGTCGGCCACTGCTTCAGTCACCGCGTCGATGCGGCCCAGGCCGCGTGTGCCGTACCACACGGCGCCGCCCACCTCGAGATCCAGGCCGCTGGTGTTGAGCCGCACGGTGCTGGTCAGTTCCATCTGCACCAGCACGGCCATGCGCACCACCGGGGCCTGAAGCGCGGCCAGCTCGTCGGCGGAGAGGATGCGCATCAGGCGCCACCCGCCTCCAGCGCGGCCACGCGACGGCGCAGCGCCTGCACCTCTGCCACCAGCAACGGCACCAGCTTGCTGTAGTCCACGCCCATCATTTCATCCGGGTTGATCGGCTGGTGCACAGCCTCGGGCAGCACCTGCACCAACTCCTGGGCCACAAAGCCCCAGCGCGTCAGCGCGCCATCGGCCCGCCAGTGGAAGCGCCGCACCTGCACGGCATCGAGCGTGGCGCCAGCCTCGCCTGCGGCGGTGATGCTGGTCTTGAGCCGTTCGTCGGACGTGGTGTTGTACAGCACCCCGGTGGTGCCGCTCTGCGTGATCGAACCAATCACACCACCGGCGTACTGCCACACGGCGTAAGCCGTGCCGGCGCCGGTGCCAGAGGCGTGCCCGGTGCGCGAGTAGCTGCCCCCGGCGTTGAGCACCCAGGCAAAGCCCTGGGGCGTGGTGGACACATCCGATGTGCCGATTGACACCTCGCCGCCGACATGGCTGATCAAGTTGGCCGCGAAGCCGTACAGCTCGGCAGTCATGGTGTCGACCTCGGAAATCGGCACGCTGGCGCGGCCGGCCAGTGTTGTTCTTGGCATCAGGGCACCTCGACAAATTCAACGCTGCAGCCGTCGGCGACGCGGCCGGGCTGCCAGGTGGTGGGAACACCGCCGTCCTTCAGCATCACGGTGATGCGCGGGCGATCGGTGACGACAGGGCTGTACGCCGCCCAGGAGCGCCGCGCACGCGGCTGGAATTCCACCGTCACGCGGCCGGCGCTGTCGGCCGTGGCGTCTGCCATCACCCGCACTGTTTGCCCGGCCAGGCCCAGCATGTCGCCGGCCAGCACGGTGGCGCCGGGCAGCACCTGCAACAGCGCGGTGTTGGCGAACTGCGCCACCGCGGCGACAACCACGGGCGTGCCATCGGTCCAGGCCACGGGCCCGCCGCTGCCATCCGTCCAGGCCACGGTCCCGGGCGCGCCGGTCCATGACACGGGCGCGGTGGCGCCGATGGTTCCCAGCGGCTGTGGCGCGGCGAAGTGCCAGATCTCGACCTGGTGCGATGTGCCCTTGAAGCGATCAAAGAAGGCCTCGCGCTGCCGAACCTGGCGCTGCGTGATGGCCGGCGGCAGACTGAACATGCCTACCCACCGCTCGCCCTGCAGATCCAGCGTCTGGGTGTCGGTGCTGTACGGCGAGGCGAACATCACCGTGTTGGCCCGCAACCGCAACTCGAAGGCGCTGGGCGTCTCGCCCAACCAGGCGTAGATGCTCATCGCGTGACGACTCCCAGCTTGTGCAGACGCTTGAACACCTCGGCCACTGCAGCCTGCGATGCCTGAGTTGTGGCCGAGTACATCTCGGCACGGCTGACGCCCTGGCCGGTGTTGTAGGTTGCGCCGCTCATGTCAATGTGCAGGCCGCCGGCCCCCGCCGATGAAGCTGCGGTGGCTGGCGTGACCTGGCCGCCCTGCTTGCCCATGACCAGGATGTGCCGACTGCCTACGCGCAGCAGCTCAGGCCCTTGTTCGACGATGCCGTACATGCCGCCGGGCTGTGTGCCGCCCCCGGTGGCGCGCCCGCCGCCGAAGATGCTGCTGAGCCCACCGGTGAACGCTGATGCCAGGCTGCCCAGTGCGGACGCACCGCCTTTGCCCGCATCAGGGAACAGCATGCGCGTGAGATCTGCCGCGGCGGCATCGGTGGCCATGCGCAGCACCATGTTGGCCCACAGGGCGGCGATGCCGTCAAAGTCACCCTTGAGCGTGAGCCGCAGCGTGTCGCCCAAGGCGTTCTGGGTGTTCTTGGCAAACTCGGCCGTGAACTGGTCGAGCTGCGCGAACACGGGTTCAGCGGTCTCAGGGATGGCGCCCAACCCGCGGTAGACCTCGTCGATCGCTTCCTGGATCTGGCGCAGGCGGGCTGGGTCTTCCGTGCGGGCCAGCTCGGCGTTCAGGTCATCCACCAGCTGCCGGCCCTCGAGGTTGCGCGTGCTGGGCGTTGCCGCCAGGGCGGCGTTCATGCGCGCCATGCGCTCGGTCATGGCCTTGGCGGCCGGATCGAGCGCGTTGATCTGATCGATGGTGGCCTTGATGGCCTGGGCGATGGCTGGCTGGTTTGCGTCGGGCACCTTGCTGAGCAGCAGCAGCTCTTCGAGCTCAGTGCGCAGGACAGTCAGTTTGTAGGTGTCGGTTTGCTCCAGCGCCTTGAGCGCGGCCAGGCGCTCGGCCGGGATCACAGGGCCGATGTCGGTGGCCGCGGTACGTGGGCCAGCGCGGCCGGCTTTGCCCTTGGGCGTTTCAGGCAACGTCGGGATCTGCGGGCGCTTTGCGGGGCTATCAGCCTGGTCTGGCAGGCTGGCGCCAGAGGCCCATTGCTTCAGCCACTGGTTCACCTCTGCGCCTTCGCGCTGCAGCTCACTGAACTCAGCGCGCAGGCCGCGCATCTTCCTTGTCATGTAGGCGTCACCGCCGCGGCGGTCCATCGTGGCCTGCAGGGATTCGATCTCGGCCGTCACCACGCGCAGGCGATCGCTGATCAGGTTGGCACGCAGCTCTTTGCCGATGCTGGCCCAGAAGCCGCCGGCCTTGTTCAGTGCCTGCAACTTGGCGAAGAACTCATTGAGCGCTGGCAGCATGGTGCCGGTGATGGCGCGCGCGGCGGCAGCCATGTTGGCGCCGAAGGCAGCCAGATGTTTGTTGAAGCGTTCGGCTTCTTCGGCCTGTTGGGCAGTCAGCTTGGCGTTCAGCTCCGAGGCGTCGGCCAGGTCGACCATGAAGGCGCCGGTTTCCTTCACGCTCTTGCCCAACAGCTCCTGCATGAAGCGCGCCTTGTTGCCGCCGTCCTCGAAGCCGGCCAGCGCCTTTGCCGTGCGGTGCAGCGCCTCGGCCAGGTCCATCTGGCGCAGCTCTTCGGCGTTCAGGCCGATGGCCTTGAGCATCTGCGCGTAGTCGCTGCCGGGCTTGGCCTCGGCCAGCACCTTGTTGAAGCGCAGCAGTGCCGCGCCCACGGTCTCCATGCTGGTACCGGTGCGGGCGGCGATGTCTTCCAGCGCGCTCAGGTTCTCGATGCTGGCGCCGGTGGAGTCCTTCAGGTCATTCAGCGCATCGACCCCATCGATGGTGGTGCGCAAGAACGCCGCCAGGCCGGCCACCGACACCGCGCCGGCCAGCGCAGTGCCCACGCCGCTGGCCGCGGCGCTGAGCCGCGCGTAGCGGGCCTCGATGTCGGCCGCTTGCTTTTCGGCCAGGCGGCCGGCCCTGTCCATGCCGGCTTGCAGGCTGGCCAGCTGCGCGACGAGGTCGATTGAGAGAGTGGCAAGTGCCATGGGTGCTTCAGTTGGGCGCGACTGCCTTGTCGGGCGCGTCGGGCGGGCTGTGTTGTTTGATGACCAGCAGGCGGTGGATCAGGCCATCGACATCAACCACGCCGAGCCAGGCCACCACCATGGGCAGGCCGGCCCAGTCGATGCCGCCCATGCCGTTGGTGAGCAGGTTCCAGGCGCGGATGGCGATCTGGTCATCGGTGCTGGCTTGTGCTGGTGCTTCGCTGCGGTACTGGACGCCGGCCTGGGCATCCAGTACCGCAGTCAGTTTCCCGCTGCGGCCTGGCGCGCCTGCAGGTGGCTCTCGATGGCCTGGCCGATGGCCCGGGCCACCACCTGGATGCACTCGGCCTGGTCGCGCACCCACTCGGCCCACACGCTGGTCGAGAACGCCACTTCGTCCTCGGCGCCGATGCCGGCACCCAGCAGCGTGGCCTCGGTGAAGCCACGCCATCCGTCGACAGCCGCCGCCACATGATCGACCGTGATGCCCTGGGCAAAGCGGCCAAACTCGGCCTCGGCCGGGCGTAGGATGCGCACCTCGGGATTGCCCGGCAGAGGCAGCGCCACCCAGCTCTGGCGCGCGCTGCGCAGCGCGGCGATGAGGGCCTGCTGTTCCATCAGGCGGCACCCTCGGTGACAAAGCCCTTCACGGTGACGCTGATGCTGCCGGTACCCACCTGGCCCTGCTGCACATCCCGGCCGGGCTTGCTGGGCTCGCCGCGGAACACCATCACGTCGCCGTTGTTCCAGGTGACGCGAAACACCAGCAGCTGGCTCCTGCGGGCTGCGCGCCGGATGATCTGCAGGGCCTCGCTGGCCAGGCTCTCAGCCAGCAGGCCGATGTTGAGCGTTTCGGCGGCCAGCAGTCCGTTTCGCTCCTGCCGGATGTTGTCGAGCAGGGTGGTGGTATTCAGCTTGTCGGCCTCGCCGCCACCTTCGGCAATGCTGGTGCTCTTGGCCAGCGTAGCCCAGGCGGTGATGGGTACGAAGCTGCCGCTGGTGAATGCGGGGTAGTCGGTGGTGTCAAGGTCACCCAGCGTGAACGTGTCGGTGGTGACGGCCGCCAGGCGCACAGCCTGGCCCTCGATGTTGACCATGCCCCCCACGTTGTTGAAGTAGCCCACGCTTTTGGCCGTGAGCGCGTGGGCCACGGACGTGGCCACGCACGGGTCGGCCAGGGTCATGCCGGTCACGGTCTTGGCCGTGCCTTCGGTCTTGCCGACTTCGACGCGGACACCGCGCCCGATGATGAGATCGCCTTGTGCCATTGTTGGCTCCTGTCATGTGTGCGGCGCGGGCCGCGGTTTCAGAAACGACGAGGCCCGCGCTTGGCGGGCCTCGTGGGAGAAAAGCAGACGTCTGTACGGCCTAGGCCCACCACTCGACGGTGAGAACCGTGGCATCGAGGCCGGTTTCTTCGTCGTACGCGCTGGCGCGGGCGGTCACGCAGGCGCCGTGGCGAGCAGGTGCCGTGGCTACCGCGGCCACCACGGCATCGGCCAGCGCTTCAGCCTCGGCAACTTTGCGGGCCCAGCACTGCACTGTGAGCACGCACTGATCGGCCAGCACGGTGTTGTCCAGGCCCAGCAGTCGGTCGTGCTGTGCCGTGAACACCACGTAAGGCGGTGCCACGCCCTGCCCAATGGCGTTGTGCGCGATGGCCGTACCGGCCAGGGCGATCACGCCGGCATCAGCGGCCAGCAACGCACGAAAGTCGGTCTCGATGCTCATTGCGTGCCGCCCTTGCGGTTCATCTTGTCGATCTGTGGACCGACCACCTGCTTGAACTTCTCCAGGGCGTCGCTCAGCCGCTGACTGGCTGGCTGCAGGAACGGAATGGCCGCCATCTTCTTGGTGCCAAACTCGAGCCAGCGCCAGTAGTACGGATCGTGCGGGCTCTTGGCGCCGCGTTGGCCGCGCTTGGCAGGCCTGACGTTGACGAAAACGCCGACATCGCCTGCGCGACGCGCCGCTTTGCTGGTGCGCACCACGATGGCAGCGCGTACCGTGCCCGGCTTGCGCACCGGTGTCTTGAGCGTGGGCTGCAGCACCGGGGCACGTCGGCGAGCGTCGTCACGCACGATGCGCGCACCGGCCGCCAGTGCGTTGCGCAGCACCTGGCGGCGCAGCTTTGGCACCAGGCCAGCCAGTGCAGCCTTCAGCGCCGGAATGCCCTGCACCTTGGCGGAGATCATCTCGCGTCCCTCACGCCCGATTCGCACATCAGCTCCAGCGTGTGCCGGCGGCCATCCACATCGATCGGCGCGCCAGCCACGTCATATGCCACGCCGCGCCACAGCACACGAGTGGCGCTGAGCACATCCGGCCGGTATCGGATTGCGAAGCGCACCGACACCGACGCGCCGGCCGCAGCAGCCGCGAAGAAGTCACGCCCGCGCAGTGGTTCGCACTTGGCCCACAGCGTGGCGATGACTTGCCAGCTGGTGGAGCCCTGACCGTGGCTGTCGATGCCGGCGGCTGGTGCCTGCAGCGTGATCTGCTCGGTGAGGTCTGCGGCGGATACGAGCTTGCCCATGATCAGCTCCAGAGCCGCACCGGGTCGAGCAGCGCGCGCAGGAACGGTGCCTCGGCCAGGCTGTTGTGTGCGGCGGCGGCCGGGTTGTAGGCCCAGTGAGCAACCAGCGTCTTGATGAACAGCTTGACGCACTCGGGTACGTCGGCTGCGTCGTCAGCCCCGGCCGTCAAGTCGATGCGGACGCGCGGGCCTCCCGCCACGGCGCCCAGCGTGGGCCAGCTGGCGCCGACAGCAGGCGCGACACCGGTGCCGGTACTGAGCGGGTAGAAGGTAAACGCGCTGGCGGACATCGCCTGCGACCAGGTGCTGCCAGTCCAGTACGTGATGGCGCAGGCCGTGGCGCGGTGCGCGTGTAGCAGGTCATCGGCGGCCGGCCAGTCGGGCAGCTCGATGCGCCAGGTCTGCTCCATCAGCTGCCGGCCGGTCTCCTGCTCGGCCACCTGGCGGGCGGCGGCGATCAGGCCGGGCAGCATCGGCTCCAGAGCGTCGCCCGAGCTGATGCGCGCGGCGAGCGCGGCCTCGGCCGTGGTGACGGGCTCGGCGGTGGGTGGGTTCAGGAGGTACATGGCAATGTGCCGGTCTGAAGGGTGGGATTCAGGCCGCGGCGGCCTCGGCCCACGGCACCAGCGGCGTGCTGTAGCCCAGCATCAACGGGTGCTTCGGATCATCCGAAGCGGTCAAGCCGAACGTCATGACCGGCTTGCCTGACGACACCAGTGCGTCCATCAGCACATCGAACGCGAAGCGCAGGCTCGGCGGCACCTTGTCGGTGTTGCCCCAGCAGGGCACCAGGATGTCGGCCGCGTTGATGATGTCGGTCGTGTGGTCGCCGATGTCGGGGCCGAATGGGTCATCGACCGCAGCCAGCACCTGCACATCGGTGGCACGGAAGGCGAACACGTTGCCGACGATGAATCGCGGCGCGCCCCACCGGGCACAGAAGCCCATCCACTTTCGGACGGTCGCATCGTTGAGCGTGGCATCGGCGGTGGATGGGTTGACGCCGAAGAATGCGACGGTCTTGCCCTGCAGCGAGCCGCCTCGGCCAAGCGCTTCCAGCACGGCGGGGTCGATGTCGCGCGACAGCCGATAGCGGTACAGGCTGCACGGGCTGATGACTGCGGAACTTTCCATGTTCACCTCTGGGTGCTGGTCAGTGCGCCTGGCCGGTGGCCTTGGCGATGGCGGCTTGCGCGGCATCGGTGCCGGCCGTGCCGGTGAACACCACCTCGGAGAGAAGCAGCCGCAACGCGTCCAGCAGCTCGGGCGCGGCGGCGATCAGGCGAGCGTCCTCGTCGGTGTAGACCGCGCCGAATGGCGTGGCCTCACCGCCGTCGTATCCGCCCTCGTGGACCACCGTCAGCAGCGACGTGCCGGTGGCGTCGATGGGCACCAGGTGGCGGATGCCGCCATCCTCCACCAGCGACAGGCGCCACGGCCCGGGGGTGTGCGATTTGCTCATCGTCGGTTCACCTCTGGGTGCTTGCGAGCGCGGCCAGCGCCGCGCGATCACGCCATGCCGCCCACAGCATGCGCGTGGTGACATCGTTGTAGTGACCGGCGATCCACTGGCCGGGCTTCCAGCAGTGGCCCTCCATCCATGCCTCAAACGCCAGGCGCTCTGCGTCGCACACCTGGCCGCCGGTGGCGCCCATCGCGCGGGCCGCATCAATCGTCGGGGGGGTCATGTCGGGCTCACCGGCAAGGTATGGGAATCAGCGGCACATCACCACTTGCCAGACGCGGCCAGCGCGTCGGCCCACACCTGGGCGTACTCGGGGTACGCGGATGCCAGCAGGTGGGGCGCATTGGCGCCCACGATGGAGGTCGCAGGCGGTTCCGGGTAGGTGGGAGGTGTGCGCCCCCAATAGTCGTACAGGTCGCCGCCCGCGATGACTGACGCATTGCCCGCATAGGTGACGGTGAGCGCGTCATTGATGGCGAGCTGCAACGTGGCGAACTGGTCAGGGTAGGTCGGGTCAGCGAACACGGTGTAGTTCGGGCTGAAGCAGGTGAAGCCCAGCGCCACCCTGTAGCCCTGGGCCACGAAGTAGTCCACCATCGACTCGACGGCCTGCTTGTACCAACTGCGAATGGTCGGCTGGTTGGCCAGGGACGCCTGGGCGTCTGACTGGCCGTTGGCCATGAAGACCCAGCGTTCGCTCACGCCGCTGATGGCGTCCAGATTGGTCTTGGTGCGAGCCAGCAGGCCCAGTGGATCAAAGCCGAAATCCCCCGACCGCAGCACCTTGAATGCCGCCATCGACCCCACAGAGGTAGCGACGCACGTCCAGGTGATCGTGTTGTCCACGATGTCGTCATTGACCGCAGCGGTGGCAAATGCGGCCGGCTTTGTGGCGCCCGTCACCTGGGTGGCAGTCGGGGTGATGATGTAGTCGATATTGGTCGCGCCGCTGCCAGAAGGGATGGCCACGCCACTGGCGTTCGTGGCGTAGCGTGGCCGACCGACCTTGCAGCGAAAGACGCGCCCACTGTCCACGATCACATCGCCGTAATCGCCCGCGTCACCAGTCCCCAGGCTGGCCCGCTGGCCGAAGAATGCGGCATTGGCCGCCCATTGCGTAGCCTGGCCCGCCCACTGCTTGATGAACGACGATCCGCCGACGGCACAGTTGCGCCACTGTAGTGACCAGCCGCGGTTGCGCAGCCGGGCGTGTAGGTGCGGGATCACACTGCCCAGGGCGCTGACGGACGGGGCAATAGGGTCCGCGAGGCCAAGCCCGTCGAAGGTCACGTCGGTGGCCACGCTGCCGGGGCCGGCCCAGTTGCGGGCGCCGCTGCGCTCATTGCTCTGCCCGACCTGGGCCACGCCGCGCTTGCCGGCGCCCCCCGCAATCCCATGTGCTGACACCAAGCCTTTGCCGGCGATCTTCTCTGCGGCGCTGAACGTCGGTGTGTAGCCGTCCATCCCGGCGGTGTAGCTGCGCGCGAGCCCCAGGCCGATCAGGCGGGTCTCTTCGCTGCCACTGAGGGTCGACACCACCTGGCCGGCTTCGAAGCCGTTCCACTGGGCCCGCATCTGGATGGTCATGCTTGTTCTCCGGTGCGCTTGCTGCGCTTGGCGGCGGGCTTGGCCGCGGTTTCCTGGGTCTCGACAGGTGCAGACGCCTGCACGGTGTCAACGAAGCGGGCGCAGCCCACGTCCTCGACGAAGTGGCGGGCCATCTCGTCGTCGATGCGGGCCGTGTCGCCAGGGGCGAAGCCGCCCACGATGGGCGAACTGCCGTAGGTGGTGAACTCGATCTTGCGCATGGGCTGCAGGGCGGCGCCGTTGCCAGCGCCGCCCGTCTCGCTTCAGGGGTTGACGATCAGGCCGGGGTCAGGTCGCCGTAGCGCACCGCCGCCGGGCGCTCCACGGCCAGCATGCAGCGGCGGAAGGCGCGCAGCGTGACCAGCAGCTTCTGGAAGTTGTCGTTGTCCTGTTCGGACATGCCGACTTCCATCGCCTCGCGGTTGTAGAACGTGCCGGCTTGGGTGGTGTTCATCGTCAGCACGTTGTCGGCCGTGATGGCGTTCGACAGGATCACCGGCACGCCGAACAGCGCGGGCGCGATCGTCTGGCCAGGGTCGCCCAGCAGGTAGCGGTTCTGGCTGTCCTTGGCCAGGCGCATCGTCCACCAGTCCGTGGGGTTCAGACAGATCACGTCCGCCGGGTAGTCGCCGGCCTGGCTGTCGCCCAGCATCTTGCCGATCAGGTCGAAGCGGTTGTTCAGCAGGCCGGCACCGGTCAGGCTGGCCGCGGTGTAGCCGTGGGCGGTGAAGTTGCCCGACTTGGTCAGGCCGCTCATGTTCGGCGCGGTGCCATTGCCGGCGAAGATCTGGTTTTCGACGCGCAGGTCGACGCCGTAGCGCATGCGCAGGTCGATGTACCGGGCCAGCGCGGCTTGGTCGGCGGCCAACTGCCGGCTGATCTTGATGAAGTGGCCGACGGTGGCCACCGACTCGGTCACCAGCGTGGTGGTGACGGCCGACTCGGGCAGCGCGTTGCCTTCGGTCGCTTCCGCCGCGCTGTTCGTGAACACGTTCTCGCGCACGTACTCGATGGCGTTCGAGCTCGTGGGCACGCTGGCGAGCAGGCGTTCCAGCGTGAACTGGCGGAAAGCGCCGCCGACCATCGGACGCAACTCGGGCTGGGTGTTGCCCACGGTGTTGGTGACGGTGTTCTTCAGCTCGACCGAGACCGACTTGGCGCCGCGGTTGAAGTTCTCGAAGGCGGCGTTCTTCACGAACTGCTGGCCGATCGATTCGCCCGCGCCATCGTTGGCGGGCGGGGTCAGGCCCTTCTGCTCCAGCGACAGCAGGCGGTCGGCCAGCTCGCGCTGCTGCACGCCCAGGTTGTCGATGGCCGACTTGGTGTCGGTCGTGACCTTGCCGAGGGTGGCGGCTTCGCCGGTGGCCTTCTCGTCCATCTTCTGCAGACGGGCCTCCAGGGCGTCCAGCGCCTTGGTGACTTGTTCAAACGACATGGTGTTTCCTTCCAGGATTGCTGCGGGGTGGGGGTTTGCGCGTTCAGGCGAGGGCCAGGCGCTGCAGCCGTGCGGCCAGCTGCTGGACCTGCGCCGCCTCGTCGTCGGCCTTGACTGCGGCAGGCTCCCCCTGCAGCGCCAGCGCCTTGACGCGGGCCACCAGCGCGGAGGCGGCCCCTTTGCTGAGCCCGGCTGCATCCCGCAGCAGTTGCTCCAGTTCACGGATGGTGGCCACTTCGGCCAGAGCGTCGAGCATGTCGGCGCCCTTCACTTCTTGCACACGGGCGGCGCCGTCGGCCGGGAAGACCACGGGCGAGATCTCGACCAGGCGCGACCACTTGCGGATCACGCGGCCCTGCTCGGTGGCGTCGTAGTCGCCCTGCTTCACGAAGCCGCCGACGCTCAGCCCGCCCAGCGTGCCGTGTTTCATCGCGGCGTACACGGCATCGGCGGCGACCAGGCCGGGCGTGAACTCACCCTCGACGTAGAGGCCATGCTCGTCTTCGACGGCCTTGGTCCACTTGCCCACGGGGATGCTGCGCCAGTCGTGGTTGAAGAACATCTTCGGCATGCCGTTCTGGCGCAGGGTGCTGGCGAACGCGCCACGCACGATGGTGTCGCCGACTGAGTCGACGCCGCCGAAGACGCTGGAATAGCCGCTGAACGTGCCGGCCGGCCCTTCGGCCTTCAGTTTCACGTCACTGAGCGGTAGGTGCTTGTGCAGGAGCATTGCTGCCTCCGGTTTGCAGGCCCAGGGAATCCACGGGCAGAAGGTTCGATTGCGCCGTCAGCATCTGGCTGCCGCGGCTGCGGCGCTGCGGTAGGTTCTCCAGCTGGCGAACCTCGTCGCGATCCATCCAGCCGTTCTGCACGGCCTGGGAGTAGTAGGCTGAGCGCGCGGCGGTGTCGCCCCGCAGCAGGGCGTCGGCGTTGAACTCGACGGCCAGGCGGGCGCGCTGGGCAGGGGTCAGCACACGCTTGGTGACGGCCTGCTCGATGCTGACCAGCATGGGCAGGATGGTGAAGGTGTAGAAGCCGCGGGTCAGCTGCTCGATGCCGCTGCCCCAGCTGGTGACGTTGGCGTGGTGCACCAGCACCGGCGGCACATCGAACCAGCGGCAGATCTCTTCCACGCCGAAGCGGCGGGTCTCCAGAAGCTGCTGGTCCTCGGGGCTGAGGCTTAGCTGCTGGTACTTCATGTTGGCTTCGAGCACGTACAGGCGCGCGGTGCTGCCGGTCGCCATCTCGCCGAAGCGTTCCTTCACGGCGGCGCGCTGGTCGGCCTTGAGCACCGAGTCAACCATCAGCACGCCTGTGGGCTTGCCGGCCGCGCCGAACAGCTTGCTGGCCGCTTCCATGGCGTTCGCCGACTCGGCCGCGGTGGCACGCATGAAGGCGAGCTTGTCCAGCGGCGTGGTGCCGTTGCCCAGGCCCTTGATGGCCAGCACGTTCTCTTCGGCCAGCACGGCCACGTCGGCGCCGATGCGGTACTCGTAGACCATGGCGCCGTCGTCGAGCAGCACCGGCGTCACCTGCGAGGTGGGCATCGGCCAAAGGGCCACCGCCTCGCCGGTGCGGACATCGCGGTCGATGCGCGCATACGCGGCGTTGCGCAGATCGTGGTTCAGCATCATGGCCATCCAGAATTCGCTGGGGGTCATGCGGCTGTTGGGCGAGTCGTGCAGCAGCTGGTAGAGGCGGCTGTCACGGGCTAGCGTCTTGTCGCCGTTGGTCTGGCGCTGATAGGCGAACAGCGGCAGCGTGGCCACGATGCGGCCGCGGCGCTCGGCGCAAGCCCACACGGTGGACAGCTGCAGCACCTGGTCGTCGGTCAGGCTGCGGGCATCGTCGACCAGCTGCAGGCCGGGCGTGCCGCGCTGCGGGCCGCGGTGTTCGGCCAGGCCGGTGCCGAACCAGCTGCTGATCAGTCGTGTGAGGAAGGACATCAGGCGATCAGCGGGGCTGAGAGGAAGTCATCGAGCGGCGGTGTTTCGGGTGTCTTCGCCGCGCTGGCGTAGGCCATCACGGTGGCCACCATCAAGTCGATGCGACCGGTGGCCTTCGCCTTGTTCAGCTTGCGATTGCCGGCCGGGTCAGAGTCGGTCACCGCGTTGGCGGCGCACCAGGTCAGCACCGGGTGACCGTTGTGGGCCACGGTCTGGTTCAGGATGGCGGTCTCGAACTCGTCGATGGCCGGCGACATGTCCTTGAAGCCCTGGCCAAAGTCCAGCAGCGGCGGCAGCGTGATGCCTTCGTCGTCGGCGATCTGGCGGAAGTCTTCGAGGCGCCAGCGGTCTGCGGCGATGCTCTGCACATCGAACTCGGCGCAGATCAGCGCCACGCGCTGCAGAACGGCGCGTTTGCTGATGGCGGCGCCGGGCGTGGTCTCCAGGTGGCCAGCCTGCTTCCACGCGGCGTAGTCGACGCGGTCGCGTTCTGACCGCTTGCGCAGGTCCATGTCGGGCCCACCCTCTGGCAGCCAGCACCAGGGCAAGATCGCCCAGGGCTCGCCGGCTTCGACTGGCTCGATCAGCAGCACGAAGGCAGTCAGGTCGGTGGTGCTCGACAGGTCCAGGCCGGCGTAGGCGCGGCGGCCGCGGAACTGGGCGGCGGTGAAGGCGCGTTGGCACGGGTCCCACACGGCGGCCGACAACCACGGATTGATGGCGGCGGTCCACTGGCAGAAGTTCAGCCGGCGCACGATGGCTTCTTTGGCCGGCATGCCGCGCGCCTCGGTCACCTGCTCGCGCAGGTATTGCAGGCCCGGCAGGCTGTTGAACTGCAGCGACGGGTTTGCCTTGGCCCAGCACGATTCGTCGACCATCGGGTCGTCGCCTTTGTCCAGGCCACACACGAAGCCGAAGAAGGCGTCATCCACGCGGCTGCCGGCGGCCACGTCGGCGGCGTAGTCGTGGTAAATGCCGCAGGGCGTGTTCTTGCCGGCGCCGCTGTTTGTGATCATGAAGATCAGCGCCTGGCGACGGCTTTTCGTACCGGCGCGCATCAGCTCGACGATCTGGGCGGTCTTGTGTTCGTGCACTTCGTCCAGTAGCGCCACGTGGGGCCGCGGGCCAGATTGGCCTTCGTCGGCGCTGATGGGGCGGAAGAAGCTGCCTTGCGCGCGAAACGCCAGGTTCCACACCGCCTCGCCGCGGCCGCTGGTGGTGAGCCGGCGTTGCAGGCCTGGGCTGTGCTGGTACATCGCCACCGCGTCGCGGAAGAGGACCATGGCCTGGTCCTTTTTGGTCGCCGCGGCGTAGATCTCGGCGCGGTTTTCGCGGTCGGCCACTAGGCCCTTCATGCCCACGCCGGCGGCCAGCGGGCTCTTGCCGGAACCCTTGCCGGTCTCAACGTACACCACGCGGAAGCGGCGCAGCCACGCCTGGTGCTCTTCGTCGAAGCGCATCCACCCGTAGATGCTGCCGACGATGAAGGCCTGCCAGCCATCGAGGATGAAAGGCTTGCCCTCGAACTCGCCGCCGTTCAGGCAGAGCTCTTGCTCGAAGAAGGCGATGGCCTTGGCCGCGGTGCCGGCGTCGAAGGCGAGGTCGCGGGCCTCGCCTTCCACCAGGTCGCGCATGTGGCGGGCGCAGGCGTCGCGCACATGCGGCCCGGCGATGATCTCGCCGGCCAGCACGCGCTGGGCGTAGGTGGTGACGCGGTCTTCGTTCATGCGTCGTAGTGCCCGCCGTCGGTGCCGGTGCCGGCCGGCTCTTTTCCGAATAGCTCGCCCTGCGGGTCGATGGTGACGCGGGAACGGGCGGAAGGCGTGGCACCGAACTCGCGCAGCACGGCCAGGGCCTGCTTGTAGGCCATGGACTTCACCATGGCCCAGGGGCTGAGGCTGATGCTGCCGGTCTCGGCGTTCTTCTGCAGCAGGCGGCCCTCGGCCGTCTTCTCCATGCACAGGCGGAAGGTGGCGATGGCATCGCAGGCCATCTCGAGCGCGGGCGTGTCGATGGTGGTCAGTACGCCGGCCTTCTTCAGCTGCGGCGCGAGCTGGTTCCACACGGCGGCTGTGGCTGCAGGCAGGTGAGCCGGCGCGGCCAGATCCTGCAGCACGTCGGGCTCGGGTTCCTTGTCGTTGCGTGCACGCTTGCCGGGGTTGCCCCGCAGCTGGTGCACGTTCGACGGCAGCGGCGGTCTACCGGCCATAGGGTGCCCAGCCGGTGAAGTTGTCGTTGAACGAGTGCACGGCGTCGAAGAAGTCGGCGTAGTGCCAGAACAGGCCCGCGTCGGCCGTCACGGTGGTCTGTTCGGTGCGCGGGTTCGTGTTCACGTTTGCGCTGCTCTCGATCACCAGATGGCGATGGAAGGCGCGGTTCTGCAGCAGCATCACCTTGCTGTGGTTGCGGAACGTGGCCACGCGGCCGCTGTGGCGGCGCACGGCCTGGCACATCAGGGCGAAGGCATCGGCGTACTGGCTGGGGAAAATCTCGCCGGTGTAGACGTCCAGGTGCTTCAGGCTGCCGGTGTCAAGCCACTCGGCCAGCTGGCGCACATCGTCCATGGCCATGCACCAGGTCGACACCAGCATGCGGTCGAAGGTCTCATGCTCCATCAGGTGCTTGGCGAACGACAGGCTGTCGATGTCGCCGCCGCTGATCACGTGCCAGCTGTCGCCAGCCTCGACGAAGGGCGGCAGCAGGTCGGCCAGCAGGGCTTCCGACTTGGCGCGGCGCACGCTGATGCGGGTACGGGTGCGTTGGGCCCGGGCGATCACCCGGCGGGCGGCGCGCTTGGCGCTCAGCTCGGGATCGTCGAACTCCGACAGATCCGCGAAGAGGTCGGCGTCGTCGACTGCCTGCACCTCCATACCCTCGAACGCCTCCCCCCTATCCATTTCGCGGTTCTGCAAACGGAGGGAGGGGAGCGGTCCGGCAGGCATCGCCTCCAGACTTCTGACCCGCCCCCCCTTGGGTGATGGGGCGGTGCCAGGGGTGAGCGCCGTCCAGCGGCTTGCCGTCGAGGCCAGCGCCGCGCAGCACTCCGTCGGCGTTGTGCTCCTGCGCCTGCTTGTGCGCATCGTGGCAGGGCTTGCACAGGGTCTGCAGATTGCCGTCGCTGAAGAAGAGCTCGAGGTCACCACGATGCGGCCGCACGTGGTCAACGACCCCACCGGCCACCGTGCGCCCAAGCTTCAGGTGGAAGCAGCACAGCGGGTGCAGCTGCAGCTGCTGCTTGCGCAGTTTCTGCCAGCGGGCTGTCTTGTAGAGGTGGTGGTAGTCGGAGCGGGCCATACGAACGAAAGCCCGCGCACCTTGCGGTGGCGGGCTTCGTGGGCGTGGACAGGATCAAGAGGGAGTCAGAATCGCGCAGGAAAAACCAGCGTGCCTGAACTGTAGGGGTTCGCGATAACTCGTAAAACCCCCGTCGCTCAGGTGAGGCCCTCAGCCATCCGCGCCAGCAGCCGCTTCGCCTCCACCACCCGCGCGCGCACCGTGCTGGCTTGGCAGTCGAGTCGGTAGACCTGCTCGTCGGGCCTGGCCCGGTCGAGGTACACCACCACCAGCGTGTTTTGCAGGCGCACGCTCAGCGCCAGGATGTCGCGATGCGTCTGCTGCTGCTGGACATCGCCGCAGCTGGGAGCGCTGCGCATTGTGGGCGTCTGCCCTGGTGTCGGTGGCATCCAGCTCTCGTGCAGCACGCTCTTGGTCGGGTAGCCCGCGCTGGTGTGCCCACCCTTCACCCACGCAGCCCAGGCCAGTAGCCGCTGCTCCATCACATCCACCGTGGTCGCGTCACGCATGGCCCGCGCCCTCCATGCGCTGGGTGGCACCATCGAACCACAGCTGTACCGTGTCGCACGGGCCATTCTTGTTCTTGGCGAGCTCGAGCTGAGCGTGGTGCTTGTTCTCGGGTGTGGGCCTGGCCCGGCCCGCGCGCCACAGCAGGCCGATGATGTCAGCCGCCTGCTCAATGCCGCCGCTCTCGGCCAGATGGTCGATGCGTGGCGGGCCTCCGCCTTCGTCGGCCTTGCGGCTCAGCTGGCTCAGCAGCACCACCGCGCACCGAAGTTCTTTGGCCAGGCGCTTCAGGCCGCGTGCGATGCGGTTCAGCTCGTAGGCCCTGCTTTCGTCGTTGCCCTTGCCTTCCATCAGCTGCAGGTAGTCCACGATCATCACGCCCAGGTCGCCCTGGCGTGCAGCCACCCCCTGGGCCTTGCGCCGCACCGTCTCCAAGCTCAGCGCTGGCTGGTCATCCACGTGGATCGGCAGGCCGCGCAGCGCGTCCAGGCCACGCGTCACGCCATCCCACAGCGGGCCGCGCGCGCGCGCCGGGTTGCGCAGATCGGCCAGGTTCACCAGACCGGCGGCTGCCACCTGCCGGCTCACCAGCATCTGCAAGCTGTCCTCCATGCTCAGCACCAGCACCGGCGCGGTGCGCGCCATGTTGCGCGCCAGCATGTGACACAGCGCCGTCTTGCCCATGCTGGGCCGGCTGCCGATCACCATCAGCTCACCGCGGCGCAGCCCGCCGGCCAGCAGTTCGTCTACATCGCCCAGGCCAGTCGGGATGGCATCGAGCTCGCCAGCCTCGCGCGCTTGCAACTCCTCTACCCACACCGGCAGCAGGTCATCCAGCGGTCGCGGGTCGTTCTCGCCGCGCCCCTGGCTGAGCGCCAGCAGCGCCACCATGGCTGAGTCGATGGCCACCAGCGCATCATCGCCACGCCACACCGCGCCCGCCATCTCATCGGCCAGCGCGATCACGCGCCGCGCACGCGCACGCTCAGCCACGATGTCAGCGTAGCCGCGCACGTTCGTTGCGCTGGCGACGCTCTGCGCCAGATCGTTCAGGTAGGCCAGGCCACCCGCATCATCGGCCCGACCCGTGCGCTGCAGCGCCTCGAAGACCGTGATCACGTCGGCCGGCTTGCTGGCCATCACCAGCGACGTTATGGCGTCCCAGATCAGCTGATGCTCGTACCGGTAGAACGCCGCCGCGTTGAGCACGGCCGCCGCCTTGTCGAAAGCCATGTCATCCAGCAGCAGCGCGCCCAGCACGCTCTGCTCGGCCTCGAGGCTGTGGGGGGGGACGCGCAGCTCAGCCATGGCGCCCGCCTTGCCGTTGCGCCTGGATGCGCGCCAGCAGCCGGGCGCGCGCCGCGGCTTCCGCCGCCGGATCCACAGCCGGCGCCAGCGGCTCGGCGGCCGGGGGCGGCAGGGCCACCAGGGCGCGCAGCGCGTCGCCCTTTTCGGCCCAGCGCTCAATGCGCGCCTCGCGTGCCATCAGCCACTCGATCTCGCGCATGGCGTCGCGCATGCGGTCACGCGCGGCCTGCGACTCGCCGCCCACAGCGTCCAGCGGGTCGGCCGCCATGCCCTCCACGGCGGCCATCAGCATTTCGGTGTCGTACCCCATCGCCAGCGCGGCCTGGATGGCCATGCGCCGCGTCGGGCCCATCTTGCAGCGGCGCGGGTTGCGGCTGTTGACGAACAGCCAGTGCTCGAACACGCGCCGCGCGGGGTCGGTGGTGCCGAGATTGAAGCCTGGTGCCTGTGAATCCACAATTCTGAGCTGGTGTAGTGCCATCCTGCTGTCCCTTGCCTTGATCTGTGCCCATTGGTGAGTGCTTGAGCAAAGCGGGGCCTTTCCCGTGGCCACGCGCCACAGGTTCGCCACCGCTTTTGCGAGGTGCATGCCCATCGGAGCCGTGCCGTCGCATCGCGTCGCCCAGACTTGCACCGCAGCGCGAATGGCAAAAGCCATCCCGCCGCGGTGTCCCGCGGGCTCTGGGCTCTGAGCCCACCCTGCCAGCTTTGCGTGCCCGAGTTCGCTGGCTTGTGACGGTCGCGCTGCCCCTCGGTCGGCCCAGGCAGCGCAGTTCAGGCGGGCTACATGGCGGCCTCCATCGTCTGCTCCATGGCGGTCAAGCAGCGATGGCCGCCGGGCGCACCCAGGCGGCGATCAGGCTGATCAGCGGCGCGGCATCGTTGGCCGCGGCCGCATCGGCCCGGCGGATGGCGCGGTGGTACACCGGCACGGGCCGGCGCACGCCAGCCACACGCACTGGCGCACCCTTGCGGGCATCGCCCGCCTTGCACATGTTGTCGAGCGCCATGCGCGTGAGCCCGATGCTCCAGCCCGTGCGCTGCGCCAGCTGCCGGGTGGTGCCTGGGCCGTCCAGCAGCGCGGCGGCCAGGGTGACGCGGATCTCGGACTGTGGGCGCATGGTCAGGCCACCGCCTTCAGGCCGGTACTGCCCGGCGGCAGCGAGCCCATCAAGGCCTCAATGCGCTGCAGCATGGCGGCCTGCTCGCTCAGGGATGCGTGGAACGCGCGCTGCAGCTCTGCCAACTCTTGCTGCGGCTCACGCGGCACCGGCGTGGCGTAGTGCAGCCGGCGGGCGCAGTGCTCCATGTAGGCATGGCATCCAGCCTGGCGGGCCAACAAGGCCACCTGCAGCACCTTGTCGGGCGTGAGGTTGTGCGGACGGTCGTCGTTCAGGCAGTCGAGCAGCTTGCGCTGAGCCTGGTCGATCAGCAGATCGGGAAACAGCTTCGCGCCCACCACCTTGGCGCCGCCGGCGGCCGCCACACACTCCACCAGCACCTCGGTCAGTGTCTGCATTTCAGGCATTGCGAACCCTTGCGAATTTTTCGCAGCCGTTCGCATGTGCTGCGAAAGGCAAAAAAAAGAGACTGGCGGCATGACGCACACCAGTCCGATCTCGCGGGAAGAAGCGGGCCCGGCCAGCCACGGCCAGCCGGGCCACGAAACCACGCGAGCACGAGGAGACGCCGCTCACCGGATCGGCCGGCACCAGTGCGTGGAGGGCGCTGCCCTGCTGGCAGATGGGTGGCCGCCCTGCCTGCAGTACGCTGGGGGCTCTCACACCCACCCAACGCCACAGGAGGGCGACCATGACTGTCAAGACACTTCCCCAAGTTGGACGAATCGAGGGCGTGTCACTGCTCGGCCAGGGATCAGATCCCAGCCGCCTGAAGGTCGAGCTGCAATACACCGGCCCAGGACCAGACGCCGGCACGTGGTACTCGACCACGATGCCGCTGCTGGATGCGCTGTACCTGCTGAACTTGCTGGAAGCCCTGTCGCAGCAAGGCGGGCTCGACCATCTGCGTCGGCCGCCTGGCGCAGCGCAATAGCGCCAAGCGCCACCAACGCGATGCGGCGGGAGACATGTTCACGCCGCATCGCGCACCACCTCAAGTTGGGCACCCGGGGTGCCGATAGCGTGGGGAGTGCTGGCGCCTGCTGCGCCGCCTCCGGTCGATTGCTGATCAACCATGCTTTCGAGTTCGGCCAGAATGTTGGTGGGCAGGTGTTTGCGCGCCAGCGCCGCCAACACCCGGTCTGCGATCCGAGCGGGCAACGGGTCAGGCCACTGGTTTACGGCCTGAACCGAAACACCGACTTCACGCGCCACAAGGGCGGGCGAGCCACCAAGTAAGCGAAGGGCGGTCTGCTTTTGCACCCTTCTATTGAACCATGCTTTAACTCACATCGCAACCATGCTTGACTTCGACGCACTTAACGTCATCGGTGTGAGTAAGTTCGCCGATCGCTTGAAGGACGCCATTGCGCTGGCCGGGTCACCGCCGGTCGCTGATCTGGCGCGAGTGCTCATCAACGGGGATGGCCAACTTGGCGCGTCTGAACAGGCCGTTTACGCCGCCCTGAAGGGCACGACCAAGTCCTTCACCGCGGAGAACTGCGCACGCGCTGCGCGCTTCCTTGGGGTGGATGGGTATTGGTTGGCCACGGGTGTTGGCCACGCCAAGCGCCAGGATCCACAGTCACTGGATCCAGACCAGGCATATGTCGTCGAGAAGATGCGCACGCTCAACCGCTACCAGCTGGACATGCTCATCGTGGTCGTCGACGCCTTCACAGGCCCATCAGGCGACCGCGCAACTGTGTCGATTTCCTACGCTCAGCGTGCCGCGCAGCCCAGCGCAGCCCATCTTCCAGGTGTCGAAACACCTGGCGATTGATTGCGGCCGTAGCTACTTCTCCGGCATAGCGCAGGAAGACTTCTTCCTGCAATTCCGTTGCCACCAAGGCCACCGGCAACCTTTGCGCGGGCTCTGGCAGCTGCCGCGCCCACACAGCCAACTGGCCACCGGTCACAAACACGGCTGCGCCCGTGTAGTCCACGACAGCGGCCGTGGTGCACGCACCCTCGCGCTGAATGATTGCCGCGTGGATGCTCGACATGCTTGACATGGTCACCACGCCTCCAGCCCTTACGAGCAAGACCCCTGAGTGCAGGCGCTGGTAGCGCGCCGTGGCCATGGCCACCTGAATCGACGACATCCGTTCCTCTCGGCTGTGGGATACGACGGCCGCTGGTATCGCCGGGCGGTACTCGCCAACCCGTGTCAGAAACGCAACGCGACCACCCCAAGTGTGCTGAAATCTTACCTCGCTTCAACCATGCTTGTATTTTTCATTGAAGCATGATTGAATAGCTTCACCGCCGACGCACGGCTCGGCGTGGGAGCACAAGGTGTTTCAACCGCTACAGGCTATTTCCGCCGCTGGCTCAGAAACCGAGCCACCCCCTCAGATCTGTGCTGTAGAGGCATCCAGCCCCGCGCCGGGCATCCCCTCGGCTGTGGATGCCGGCCGCACGATCAGCGTCGACCACCTGCACCTGGCCCTGATGGCGCGCCGGCACAACCTGGGCACCGGCGGCACGCGCTGGGCGGCCATGTCCAACGGCGCCATCGATCAGGGCTGCACGCACCGCCACGGCGCAGGCGGCTATCGCCTGCCGCGCCCGCCGCTGCTGTCGCCGATGGACCGCGGCCGCATCACCTGCGTCATCGACCGCGTGCGATTCCATGGCCGCAGCGAGGTGCACCGCACCTTCGGCTGCGGCATCCGCGCCCTGATGGCCAGCGTGCCCAGCAGTGCTGAGGGCGGGCCAATGAGCGCCGTCACTGGGCAATCAGGTCAACGGGCATGCTGCCTCGCCGCGCGTCCAGGACTGAACTGCATCCGCCAAGGCGGGCACACCGCGCAGGTGGGCGATCTGCAACTGCGCCCCCCCCTCGGGGCCTGGACTGACGTCGACGACCAGCAGCGCTTGAATGCTCAGCGACGTTTTGCTGGAGAAGGAGACGCGCCCCACCCGCTCGGCCGGGAAGAAGTCGGCCACGATCTCCCAGGGCGAGTAGCAGGTGCGCATGCCTTGCACCACTTTGCGATACGCGATTTCGGGCTGATCCGCCACCACCACCATCCTTGTCTCGCCTTTTTCCGCGAGCTGGTGTGGCGCGGTCGAGCACCCAGCGTGCGCAACGAGCGCAAAGCCGGCCAGGGCCGCGCGCAATCTCCAGTCGTTCATGACCTCTCCTTTCGCCGCCACCGCGGCGGCGTGGCTCATTTTGCGCACAAGACATTGCGGCGGCTGACCCTGGCCACCTGCATGGCGCTCACCGCCTGCGGCGGCGGCGACCCCGAACCCGAGAAGCAGATCGGCCCGCCCGACTGCAAGGCACGGCCCGAGCTGTGCGCCTGATGCGCACCGCCCTGCCCTGGCTGGCCGCGGCGGCGGCCCACCTGATCGTCGGCGCGCTGCAGGCCGCCGGCATCTGACCTCCCCCAACTGCCTGCCTGGAGCACACGATGAACCTGAGCACACTGGACGCGGCCGTGTCCGCACACATGGCGCACGGCGCCATGGCCCTTGACGCCCCCCTCACCACCGCGCTGTGCGACCAGTTCTGCGCGCCTGAGGGCGCCCAGCCGGCCGTCGCGGCCGGCGCGGGCCTCACGCCCACGCAGCAGGCCGCACTGGCTGAGGCTGACAGCGACCCGTGGCTGTGGCGTTTGGCGCCGCTGGCGGTTCTGCTGGGCCTGTGCACCGGCGCGCGCGCCGCAGGGGATGTTCTGGGCATAGCGCGGGACTGGCTGGCATGAGAGCGCTGATCGAAGCCCGTGCGGTGCTGGCCAGCCGGCCCGAAGGTTACATCTGCAAGGATCTGGCAGCGGCGCTGCAGATCAAGGCCGGTGCCGCATCCAAGCGCCTTGGCAAGATGGTGACGTTGCAGCTCTGCATCGTGGTGGGCAGCTGTCCGCGGTATGCGCGCTACTTTGCCACGCAGGCGCAGGCCGACTCATGGGCTGCGGCCAATCCGGCGTTGGCGCACCGACCGGTGCGTTCACGCGCGCAGCGAACCGCCGAGCGCGCTACCGCCCGTGCGGCCCGCGAGGCTGCGCCCACCATCATTCACCGCGTGGGCCAGGCCGTGGCGGCCGCCGGCGCGGTCGGGACAGTTTCCACTCAGCTGCGGCATGCGCTGAGGCTGACCAGCACGCAGGTCTACACCGCGCTCACCACGCTGCAGCAGGACGGGCTGGTGCTGTGCCAGGTGTACAAGATGCGCCGCTTGTGCTGGCCAGGCAAGGTCGTGCCCAGCGATGCCGCCGTGTCCGCTCTGCAGCGCCAGGTAGATGCCGCTGTGCTGGCCAACGGACGCGCTAGCGCCTGCGTGCGCTGGGGCCTCAACCCCGAAGATCCGCTGCGCCGCACTCAGCCCGCGCCCATGAGCATCAGCCCGGCCCGGCTGCAAGGCGAGGCCGACACCAGCCGCGCCCACATCACCCGCGCCGCACCCATCCCGTACACGGCGCGGCACCAGTATTTGCAGCTGCCGGCCGACCCGCGCTGGCCGTCGTTCAGCTCCATCCCGCTGGGCGCCACGCTCAGCGCCACCCACCAGCAGGAGGCCGCCTGATGCCTACCACGCACCACTTCGTCGGCCAGCTGGTCGAGGCCGATTGCACTCCCCTGGATGGCATCCACCAGCTCAGCGTGCGCCTGATCGACGACGACGGCACCAGCCACATCGCCTACATGGTGCACGGCCGCGGCGCAGATGCCGCGCGGCGCAGCGAGCAGGCCTTCAGCGCGCTGCAGATCGGCCAGCGCTACCACGGCAGCGCCACGCTGAAGCGCGTCGGCGAGCCGCACACCTACCACTTTGGCAGCGTTGCGCTGGCAGCCGACCGGCGCCGCGCCCGCTATGAGCCGGCGCAGGGCTGGATGGCCGCCGCATGAGCGCCGACCTGATTGGCCTGACCGGCCACGCCGGTGCGGGCAAAGACAGCGTGGCCACCGGCGACCGCATGGAGCGCGACGGCACGCAGGTGATCGCGTGGGCAGACATGCCGGCGGGGAGCCGGGCATGCTGAGCCCCGCCCCCGCCCCCGCCCCCGCCCCCGACCCCGACCACCAGCACGCCGAGTTCGTCGCCCACGCCGCCGCCGGCCACCTGGACGCACTGGGCCAGCCGTTCAGCCGCTGGCGCTTGGCCCGCTACCACGACGACGGCCGCGCCGTGCGTGATGCCAACGGCCACCAGGTGTTCGAGAGGCAGGCCGACTGGCTGGCGCGCCGCGGCGGCGCGATCAACAAGCTGCCGGCGCCGGTGCAGCAAGAGATGTTCTGATGACCGACCCCACCAACGACCACAGCCGCGTGAGCCCGCAAGGCCGCGCGATGGGCAAGAGCGCGGCGCGCCTCGCGGATCTGGGCCTCGCGCGCTTGGCCGAGCTGGGCCTGGATGGCGTGAAGGGCCCCGGCCTGCGCGACGAGATGTGCAAGAGCTGCGCATGCCGCCTGGGCGCCGTGCCGAACGGATGCCTGCAGACGCAGATGGACCTGCTCAAGGCTGCGGCCGAGGGCAAGCCGTTTCAGTGCCACGCGCCACGCAATGGCCAGCTGTGCGCCGGCTGGGTGCGGGTGCGCGCTGAGCTGGTGGCGAACCCTCTGCCGCCGCAGGCGCTGGCGCTGCTGGCGCAGTGGGAATTTAGCCCGGCGGATGAGGATTGACCATGGCCACCAAGACCCCCACGACTGCCGCCACCATCGTCCGCATCGAGCCCATCGGCGTGGGCCGCGACGATGCCGCCTTGCTGCTGGGCATCGGCCTCTCCACGTTTGAGGCTCACGTGACCCGAGGCACGCTGCCGCGGCCGCGGCAGCTGGGCGGCCGCGCACTGTGGTTGGTGGACGAGCTGCGCCAGGCCGCTCATGCGCTGCCGGTGAGCGACCTGCTACCGCCGCCGAGTGCGCAGGCAGCCTAACGACCAGGTTAAGCCGGCCCGCCGTGCGGGCTCGGCTTGAACCGCCAGTTCGGCTGGCGGAAGACGCAACAGAAGGAGGCCAGCGATGGCAGAGACGACAGGCATTGCATGGACTGACAGCACGTTCAATCCGTGGATCGGGTGCACGAAGGTAAGCCCGGGCTGCGACAACTGCTATGCATCGGTGAGCACACCGGCGCGCAGCATGCGCATCGTATGGGGCGCTGGCCAGCCGCGCCACCGCACCAGCGCGCAGAACTGGAAGACGCCCGAATTCTGGAACAGCCAGCACGAGGCGTTCAAGGCCGCGCACGGACGGCGCCGCCGTGTGTTCTGTGCCAGCTTGGCGGACGTGTTCGACAACGAGGTGCCGAACCAGTGGCGCGCGGACCTGTTCGCGTTGATTGACCGCACGCCGCACCTGGACTGGCTGCTGCTGACGAAGCGCGTGGGCAACGTGCTGCCGATGCTGCTGGAGATTGGCCGCGAGCGCCTGCCGGTGAACGTGTGGCAGGGAATTAGCGCCGTGAATCAGGACGAGGCCCGCCGCGACCTGCCGAAGCTGGCGCGGCTGGACGCCACGGTGCGCTGGGTGAGCTACGAACCCGCGCTGGGCGAACTTGACCTGTTCGACATGGTGATGACCAAGGACGGCCCGCACCAGTTGATCGAGGGCCTGGACTGGGTGATTGCCGGCGGCGAGAGCGGCCCGAAGGCCAGGCCGATCCGGCGCGAGTGGGTTGACCTACTGCGCGAGCAGTGCGCTCGCTGCGGCGTTGCGTTCTTCTTCAAGCAGTGGGGAGGCATCAACGCGACGGCCGGCGGCTGCGAGCTGGACGGCGCAGAGGTCAAGGCATGGCCCGCCACCACCTGAAGCCGAACGCCGGCAATTAGCGGGACGCCCGCCAGGGCGGCTCCGCTGCATTGGCACTGTTAGGCCGTATTTTCTGAGAGGACAACAAATGCTTGCATGGTGGGCTGAACTAATGCCGCTGTTTGCGGTGCGGTGGCTTGCGCGGCGATATTGCGAAAGCATCGCGGCGCACCCGCACGTTTGCAAAACTGCGCGCCCTGATGTGCTGCTGGTTGTGATGACCACAAGAATGAGAAAGCATTGATGCCCTGCTACATGAAAGACCAGCCAGATGGCCGCATGTTCATTTGCGGCGACCTGGGCGACCACTGCGCCGAATGCGGCTGGGTTGGTGAGTACCTGTGCGACTACCCAGTTGGCGAAGGCAAGACCTGCGACCGCCCGCTGTGTGAGACGCACGCAAACGATATTGGCCCAGACCTGCACTACTGCGCAGCGCACCTGGGCATGTGGAAAGCCTACCGGGACAGCGGCGGGGTGCAGCGCGAGCTGGACAACGTGGTGCCGTTCCGTGGGGCCTAACACCGAAGTTCAGCGGCCCGCGTAGCGGGTCGCGCTGCAACGCAGAGTTAGACGCGTTTGAGAGGAAGCAATGAGAAATTCGACCGAGAGGATCAACAGACGCCGCGCCGGCACAGCCCCACCAGCTGGTGGGATGACTGGACACGCCAGCACCACGAGGCCCCTGACGGCCTCCACTGGGAAAGTGCATCTTGACTGCGCAGAGTGCGGGATTGGGTTTGAGCGATACGCATGCCATGTGAAGGGGAGAAACCTCACCTACCCGGCGACCTGCAGTCGAGCGTGCGCTGCGGCAATACGCCACATGTACAACACTGAGGTGACTTGCTTGATTTGCTCGACGCCGATGATGTTGACGCCCAGCCAACTGGGCAAGAAGGTCACCTGCTGCCGCATCTGCTCTGCCGCGAACAAGCGCGGACCCAACCCATCACTGCGTGGGTCTGCCGCCTACCTTGCTGCCGCTGACGAGTTGCGCGCCCGCCAACACCATTGCAGTGGGTGCGGGCTGGTTGATGCCCCACTGTTCGTGCGTGGACTCGTTGCAACCTTGGATGAATACGGCATCCCCGTCGTTGACTCCAAGTCGGCTCGGCTGATCTGCCGAGCCTGCCACTTGGCGGAACAACATCCGCTTGCTGTCGCGGCTAGGAGAACCGCCGCAGCAAAGAGGCGAGCATCTAACGCTGAGGTAAGCAGGTGACAACGGCGCTACAAATGCAAGACGAAGCCACCAGCGGTGCCGCCGTTGGCGCTCTGCTTGACCGACGTGTTATGCCCCGCCGCGCGCCACGTTGCCTGGACTTGTTTTGTGGCGCTGGCGGTGCTGGCATGGGCCTGCACCGCGCCGGCTTTGAAGTGGTGGGCGTGGACATTCACCCGCAGCCTTACTACCCTTTCACGTTCCGCCAGGGTGACGCGCTGGACGCAGACCTAGAGGGGTTTGATCTGGTGTGGGCTTCGCCGCCGTGCCAGGCGTACACCGAGATGCAGCGCATGCACAAGAACAGCGCCGCACACAAGGACTTGGTGGCGCCGATGCGGGCGAAGCTGCAAGCGTGGGGAGGCTTGTGGATCATGGAGAACGTGGCCGGTAGCCCGCTGCGCGAAAGCCTGATGCTCTGCGGCTCGATGTTCGGGCTGCGGATTGCGAAGCACCGATTCTTTGAGGCTAGCTTTGAACTTCCGCTGCTGATGCCGCCCTGCGACCACCGCGACCTGTACGACCCGTGGCACGGCAAAGGCCGCACGGCAGACAAGATGCGCGCGGCGCAGGGCACGCCCTGGATGCCGAGCAGCGGCGGCGCTTCGCGGAAGCGGGGCGAGACAGGCGACACGAACAACGCGATACCGCCCGCGTACTCTGAATTTCTAGGCTCGCACGCCCTAGTGGTGATTGCGGGGCCTAACGTTGGAGCTAAGGCGCCGACGTAGGGCCGCAGGCCCGTAGGAGGTCGCCTTGAGCGACCAGTTAGGCCCCATGTTTCCGGGGCGCGAACCTGTAAGAAGGACTTACAAGATGGCTGAACTGAACACCGAAGACGAAAGGACAGACGATGAGCAACCAAGCTGAAGCAATGATTTACACGCAAGCAGACCTTGACGCGGCAAGACGAGCGGCCACAAGGGATGCGCGTGAAGATTCCCGAGCCGAGGTGGAGGCCGCAGATGCCGCGCTCGATGTTGCGGCCTCCGAGGTCTCCAGGCTGCGGGGCGTCGTTGACGTGGCGCGCCAGGCTGTGGCCGCCAGAGACCGCTTCGGCTGGAGCCCGGAGGCTGATGCGGCCATTGGCAGACTGCGCGATGTGGTGGGGCTGCGATGACGTGGCCGAAGCTTGCAGAGCACCCGACGGTGAGAGACATTCCGGCCGGGACATTTTGGGCAAAGAACGTCAATGACCAGTGGGTGATTCAGCTCCGGCGCACGGGCGAGGAAATTGCAGCGAGCGCATCACTACGAACGGCCATCCTACGGGCGCGCGAAGTGCTGGACAGCCGCATTGGGGCCTAACACTGGCGCTAACCGGGAGCCACGCCAGGGGCGATCCGGTTGAGCGGCCTGTTGGGCGGCTGTAGCCGGAGCGCGAAAGACCACACGCCGCGTTTAGGTATTACCACAAGTGCTTGTGTGCTGCTGCTTTCGGTATTACAGTAACACCACTGCAGCAAGACGCCGCAGCAACCCAAGGAGAGCACCATGAGCAAGTACGAAGTCAGCAACAGCAAGTCGGCCCACTCTTTCGGCGTGTACGAAGCCGAGAGCGCCGAAGCCGCCATCGAAGCCGCATGTAAAGACGCTGGCTATGACAGCAAGGCCGCCGCAGAAGCGGCGATGGGCCGCGACTCCGAGTTGGTCGCGGTCGAAGTCAAGTGAGCGAGCAGGCCGCCAAGAAGACCGGGCGGCCTGAAAAGGCCCCCGAAGAAAAGCTGAAGCCTGTCCCTGTGCGGCTGACCGATGCGCAAAAAGCCAAGCTGCAACGAATCGGGCCGCAGCGGCTGCGCGACTGGCTGGACCGGGTCAAGGAATGACGCCCAACGCCCAAGCTCAGGCGCCCCCGTAAGCGGAGCCGAAGGCGTAGCTGTAGGGGCTCGCCTGGAGCGCAGTGTTAGGCCACTGGTTGAAAACTGAGAGGAAATATGCAAGCCACGTATTTGGAAGTGTGCGCCCAGGTGCGCTACTGGGAAGACGCCACAGTGAACGGCGCCGAAGACACAGAGGGAACGCTGATACCTGCGCGCGTGAATGAAAGCTGGCGCCCGGTGATCCGGCTGGCCGATGGGCTGGTGATGGACTGGCCGCAGGGGACAACGGCTGACATTCACTACAAGGTGTGCGACGCTGGCGAGTATTGGCTGCTGGACGACGAGCGCAAGCGCGTTGCCAAGTGGGCCGGCTTCTATGTGCCGGGCGACTTCCTGTGCCACGGTGACAACGGCTACGGCGACTACATCATTCTCAAGGTGGGCGCCGACGGCCTGATTGAGAAGTACCGCGCGCCCAAGATCGAGATGAACTGCGGCTGCGACGAGGACGATCAATCTGGATGGGCTTTAGTGGCCTAACGCAAAAGCTCACCGGCCCGCAGGGTCCGGTGCAGCGACGGGTTAGCCGGCCCCGTGAAAACCGGCACAACCGAGGAATGACATGGAAATGATGAACCGCGCTATTGATGGCGCCGCACTGTTCAAGGACATGATGCAGAAGGTTGAGGCCGGCGCCGTTCCTGCTGCGCCGGCTGACCCCGAGGTGGCCGCCTGGAATGCTGAAGTGGATCGCGCCAGGGCCGAGAAGCTGGAACGCAGGATGAAGGCGAGCGACAGCGCATTGCGTGCTGAACTGGCGAAGGCCAGCCAGCGATGAGCGCCAGCGCCCGCCTGAGCGTGCGACTGCAGGACATTGCACAGTCGCTGGCCGAAGTGCTGGACGAGGTGGCCGGCGAGCCCATAGCGTTTGTGCTGGTACTGCAGGCCGACCAGGCCGCGCAGTACGTGAGCAACGCCAGCCGCCATGACGGGCGCGAGCTGCTGAAGAGCCTGATGGATCGGTGGGACGCGAAGCGCGCCGACATCCCGGCGCACTACAACCCCGATCTTCGCCCGCAGCAGGCCGGCTAACGCAATTTCTACGACACCCACATGACCCACCAAGTCATGTATCCAGGATCGAATGCGATGGACACCCCAGCACCAGCCGACAGCGTGCCGGTTATCACGACAGGTCTGGCGCAGATACACGACACGGCGCGGCCGGTCTCTACGTCCGCCCCGAACTTGTGGGACCGCATCGCCATTGCCTGCCGAGCACGGCACTTCAGCCTGAGCACCGAGCGCAGCTATGTGCATTGGGCAAAGCGGCTCGCCGCGTGGCATGGCCGTGTGCACCCGGCCAAACTGGGGGCCGACGACGTGCAGGCCTTCCTGAACCATTTGGCTGTCGAAAAGCGCTGCGCGCCGAGTACCTGCAAGCAGGCTCTATGCGCGCTGCAGTTTCTCTATCGTCACGTGCTGGGGTCCGATCTGCCCTGGCTGAATGACCTGGCCCGCCCGCGCGGCCAGCCGCGGCTGCCGGTGGTGCTGAGCGTGCGCGAAGTGCAGGCCGTGCTGGCACACACCAGCGGCACGCCGCGGCTGATCCTGGCCCTGCTGTACGGCAGCGGCATGCGCATGATGGAGGCACTGCGCCTGCGCGTGAAGGATCTTGATCTGGAGCGCCGCACCATTACTGTCCGCGAGGGCAAAGGAGGGAAGGACCGCACGACGATGGTGCCGGAATCCCTGGTTCAGCCCCTGCATGACGTGCTGCAGCATCGGCGCCGGCTGCATGACATTGACAGAGCGCGCGGCATGGCCGATGTGGAACTGCCGCATGCCATGGAGGCCAAAAGCCCGCGCGCCGGCCAGCAGTGGCCGTGGCAGTTTGTGTTCTGCTCGCCCGACTACGCCACATGCCCACGCACCGGCGCGATCCGCCGGCATCATCTGCACGAGGTCAACGTGCAGCGCGCCATGCGGCGAGCCGTGCAGCTGGCCGGCATCCAGAAGCGCGCCACCGTGCACACGCTGCGCCACAGCTTTGCCACCCACCTGCTGGAGGCAGGCTATGACATCCGCACCGTGCAGGAACTACTCGGGCACAGCGATGTGAGCACCACAATGGTCTACACGCACGTTCTCAATCGAGGCAGCCACGCCGCACTCAGCCCGCTGGACCGCTTGTCGGCCTGATCACCGCGCTGCAGCAGACTCCCAGCGCGCGGCAAGCCGCGTGATCCACTCGCGCCGCTCGGCGTCATAGCTGTGCCGGTTGTAGACCCCGGCCACGCCGGGCGGAATGTGGCCCAGCACCGCCTCAGCCACCGCATCAGGGCAGCCCATCGCGGCCAGGTGCGTGCGCACCGTGCGCCGCAGATCGTGCGGCGCCCAGTCCACCACCGGCCAGCGCGCGCGCACCTGCTGCTTGCGGATCGTGCAACGCGGCATGTGCCAGTAGACGCCCACACCCACCACCTTCTGATCGACGTGCGCCGCCTCTCCCGACACCGACGGGAACAGGTGGCCGGTGTGCACATCCATGCGCGTGCGCACCACCTCCATCGCACGGCCCACCAACGGCACCCGCAGATCGGTGACGAGCTCGTGGCGCCGCATCTTCTGTTTCGCCTTCGGCAGCGTCCACCACCAGCCATCCGCCTCCTCGGCGACCTCGCCGGCCTCGATCTGCACCAGCTCGCCACCGCGGCAGCCGGTCCACAGGTAGAGCGTCAGCAGATCCGCCACCAGGCGCGAGGTGTGCGGCAGGAAGCGGACCACTGTCCCCACCTCCTCCAGCGACAGTGCGCGCTTGACCACGCCCTGGTGCTGGCCGCCGACGATCTTGCCCGCGCTGGGCAGCTTGCCGCGCAAGATCAGCCGCCACCAGTTCGGCACGTCCTCGCTCAGCCGACCGCTGTCGTGCGCCCAGTCCCAGGCGGCACCCAGTTCGCGGCGCAGGCTCCGGGCCTGCACCGGCGCGGCCCTCTGCGCGTCGATCAGGTCATAAGCCACCGAGCGCGTCACCTCGGTCGGCAGCCTGTCGGCGATGCTGGCCGCGCCCTTGTCCAGCGTGCGCTTGAGCTCGGCCATGCCCTTGGGCGCGCGCTGCTGGGCGGCGTGGAACTCAGCCAGCAGCCGGCCGACCGTGTAGCGGCCGTGGCGGGCCTCGTCGCGCTCAGCGGCTACCTGGGCCTGCTGCTCATGCCGAGCCTGGCGCCGCTCCTGCGCCGGATCATGGCCCGCATCGCGCAGCGCCCGCAGGCGCTCCCACTCACCGCCGGCCGCCGCCGCCGACACCGCCGGCCAGGCGCCGATCTTCAGCTGCCGCATCCTGCCGTCCGTCGGGCTCTTGAACCGGTACGTCCAGGCCCAGCCCGCAGCCGATCGCACCAGGCGCAGCCCGGGCGCATCTGCCACCGTCATATGATCGCCAGCTTTGAGCAGCCGCGCCGCACGTGGATCGAATTGCACCCCACCCCCAAAAACCTACGCCGGCCGGCAGCGTAGGTTTTGCGCCAGCCGACCCGAAAAGTTACGCCGAAAGTGTAGGCGAAGACGGGCAGGGGCTAGGCGAGGAAAGGGACTCGCAGAGCGCCCTACGAGGGAAACAGGCCAAATCGTGCCAGGCCTCGGGGGAACATACTCCCATGATGCAGCAGTACCTGCGCATCAAGGCCGAGTTTCCCGACACGCTCGTCTTCTACCGGATGGGCGATTTCTACGAGCTGTTCTTCGACGACGCGCGCAAGGCCAACCGCCTGCTCGACATCACCATCACCACCCGCGGCCAGAGCGCCGGCGAGCCGGTGGTGATGGCCGGCGTGCCGGTGCACTCGGTCGAGAACTACCTGGCGCGCCTGATCAAGCTGGGCGAGGCCGTGGCCATTGCCGAGCAGGTGGGCGATGTGGCCACCGCCAAGGGCCCGGTCGAGCGCAAGGTGGTGCGCGTGGTGACGCCCGGCACCGTGACCGACAGCGAGCTGCTGGCCGACCGGGTGGACACCTTGCTGCTGGCCATCACCAGGCAGCGCGCCACCTGGGGCCTGGCCTGGCTGGGCCTGGCCAGCGGCCACCTGGGCTCAACAGAGTGCGGCGAGCGTGAACTGGCCGGCTGGCTGGCACGGCTCGACCCCGCCGAGCTGCTGCTGCCGCAGGAGCTGGCGGCCAACCCCGGCACGCTGCCGGCCGCCATCACCCAGCACCGCGCCGCGCGCACCGTGCGGCCCGACTGGCAGTTCGACACCGCGCTGGGCCTGCGCAAGCTCACCGCGCTGCTCAAGGTGGCCTCGTTGCAGGGCTTCAATGCCCAGGATCTGCCGGTGGCCCAGGCCGCCGGCGCCGCGCTGCTGGCCTATGCCGAGCACACGCAGGGCCAGGCACTGGCCCATGTGACCGCGCTGACCGTGGAGCGCGCCACCGAGCTGCTGGATCTGCCGCCCGCCACCCACCGCAACCTCGAACTCACCCAGACCCTGCGCGGCGAAGAGGCGCCCACGCTGCTGTCGCTGCTGGACAGCTGCCGCACCGGCATGGGCAGCCGCGCGCTGCGCCACTGGCTCACCCATCCGTTGCGCGAGCGCCAGACGGCCACCGCGCGGCACGAGGCGATTGCGGTGCTGATCGCCGCCGGCGAGGCCCGCGACGGCCCGCTGCGCCAGGCGCTGCGCCAGATCAGCGATGTGGAGCGCATCACCGCCCGGCTGGCGCTGCGCCAGGTGCGCCCGCGCGAGCTGTCGGGCCTGCGCGCCACGCTGCTGGCGCTGCCGGCGCTGCGCGATCTGGCCCCGCGCGGGGCGCCGCTGCTCGACAGCGTGCACGCCGGCCTGGCGCCTGAAGCCGCGCTGGCCGCGCTGCTGGCCACATCGATTGCCGAAGAACCGGCGGTGCTGCTGCGCGATGGTGGCGTGATCGCCACCGGCTTCGATGCCGAGCTCGACGAGCTGCGCGCCATCGGCCAGAACTGCGACGCCTTCCTGATCGACCTCGAGCAGCGCGAGCGCGCGCGCACCGGCATCACCAACCTGCGCGTGCAGTTCAACCGCGTGCACGGCTTCTACATCGAGGTCACCAGCAGCGGGCTCGACAAGGTGCCGGCCGATTACCAGCGCCGCCAGACGATGAAAAACGCCGAGCGTTTCATCACGCCCGAGCTGAAGGCCTTTGAAGACAAGGCGCTGAGCGCGCAAGACCGCGCGCTGGCCCGTGAGAAGTGGCTGTTCGAGCAGCTGCTGGACGGCCTGCAGGCCTACCTGCCGGTGCTGGGCACGCTGGCCCGCGCGCTGGCCACGCTGGATGCGCTGGCCGCGCTGGCCGAGCGCGCGGCCACGCTCGATTGGTGCCGCCCGCAGTTCGTGCCGCAGCCGTGCATCGAGATCACGCGGGGCCGCCACCCGGTGGTGCAGGCGCGCCTGGCCGAGACCGGCGGGCCCGACTTCATCGCCAACGACTGCCGCATGGACGCGCGCACCCGCATGCTGGTGATCACCGGCCCCAACATGGGCGGCAAGAGCACCTTCATGCGCCAGGTGGCGCTGATCGCGCTGCTGGCGGCGATGGGCAGCTACGTGCCAGCGCAGGCCTGCCGGCTGGGCCCGGTGGACGCCATCCACACCCGCATCGGCGCCGCCGACGACCTGGCCAACGCGCAATCCACCTTCATGCTGGAGATGACCGAGGCCGCCGCCATCCTGCATGCCGCCACCGAGCACAGCCTGGTGCTGATGGACGAGATCGGCCGCGGCACCAGCACCTTTGACGGCCTGGCGCTGGCCGGCGCCATCGCCAGCCACCTGCACGACCGCAACCGCGCCTTCACGCTGTTTGCCACGCACTACTTCGAGCTGACCGAGTTTCCGGCCAGGCACACGCAGGCCCAGAACATGCATGTCTCGGCGGTGGAAAGCGGGCACGACATCGTGTTTCTGCATGCCATCGAGCCCGGCCCGGCCAGCCGCAGCTACGGCGTGCAGGTGGCGCGCCTGGCCGGCATGCCGGCCACGCTGCTGCGCCAGGCACGCCATGCGCTCGAGCTGCTGGAAGCCCAGGCCCGTGCCGGCGATGCGCAGGTCGACCTGTTTGCCGCGCCGCCCGAGGCGGCGGCCCCCGAACCCAGCCGCGTGGAGGCCGCCCTGGCCGCCATCGATCCCGACAGCCTGACCCCGCGCGAAGCGCTGGACGCGCTGTACCGTCTCAAGCACCTGCAGCCCTGAGCCTGCATTCACCCGGACTGACCCGCCATGACCTACTGCATCGGCATCCGCCTGAACGCCGGCCTGGTGTTCCTCAGCGACAGCCGCACCAACGCCGGCATCGACCAGATCAGCACCTTCCGCAAGATGATGGTCTATGAAAGCGCGCCGCGCCCGGCACAAGACCCGGCCGCGCCCGAGCCGCTCGCCAGCCACGACCGCTTCATGGTGCTGCTGTCGGCCGGCAACCTGTCGATCAGCCAGAGCGTGCGCGAGATCCTGCAGCTCGAGAAGCTCGACCGCGGCCCCGACCTGCCGCCGCTGACCATCTGGAACGCCGAAAGCATGTTCGACGCCGTGCGCGTGCTGGGCGCCGCGGTGCGCCGGGTGTACGAGCAGGATGCGACCTCGCTGCGCAATGCCGGCATCGACTTCAACGCCAGCTTCATCTTCGGCGGCCAGATCAAGGGCGAGGCCATGCGCCTGTTCCTGGTGTATTCGGCCGGCAACTTCATCGAGGCCACGCGCGAGACCTGTTACTTCCAGGTGGGCGAAAGCAAGTACGGCAAGCCCATCCTCGACCGCATCCTCACGCCCGACACGCCGCTCGACGAAGCCGCCAAGTGCGCCCTGGTGTCGATGGACTCCACGCTCAAGTCGAACCTGGGCGTGGGCCTGCCGCTGGACCTGCTGGTGTACGAGCAAGGCAGCTTCCGCAGCGCCCAGCATGTGTGCATCGACGAACACAACGCCTACTTCCGCATGATCCGCAACACCTGGGGCCAGCGCCTGCACGAGGTGTTCGAGGCCATCGACGACCCGCGCTGGGACGGCGGCGACACCGCCCATCCGCTGATGGGCGGCAGTGCCCGCTACGAGCCGATGCGCAAGATCACCCAGCCAGGCGACCGGATCGTGTAAGGCGTCGCAGTTTTCGGGTTTGCCCCCATCATGCTGCAGCGCTCCGGTGTCGAAGGAACACCAGCGCCCGGGCCTGAAGCTGGTTGAAGTGGGTCGGCGCACATTGCACCCAATGCCCGCCAAGGACCGCCATGGACCGACAAGACCCCTATCTGCAGCAAGCTGCCGCGATGCCGGCAATGCCCGAGGTGGCGCGCAAGCTGCTCAACTCGTTCGACCGCGACGATCTGGCCATCGGTGAGCTCACCCGCCTGATCGGCCAGGACCAGACCCTCTCGGCCAAGGTGCTGCGCCTGGCCAACTCGGCCCGCTACGCGCCCACGCGCACCATCGCCGCCCTGCCCGACGCGGCCGCCTGCCTGGGCCTGCGCACGCTGCGCGACCTGACGCTGTCGGCCTCGATGACCGGCGCCTTCCCGGCCCTGCCGGGCTTTGACCGCCTGGCCTTCTGGCGCGACAACCTGGCCAATGCCGCCTATGCCCAGGGCCTGGCCCATGCCCTGTCGGTGGATGCCGATGTGGCCTACCTCGGCGGCCTGATGCTGCGCACCGGCCAGGTGCTGATGGCCATGGTGAGCCCCGGGCCGATGGCCGAGGTGGCCCGCCACACCGTCGAGCTGGACAGCCGCATCGGCTTCGAGCAGTCGATCATCGGCCGCGCGCATCCGGCCGTCACGGCGGCCCTGGCGCGGCACTGGAAGTTTCCCGAATCACTGGCCCTGGCCTTCGACGCCGCCGCCGATCCGCTGGCCGCACGCCCCTTCTGCCGCATGGGCGCGGTGCTGCGCCTGGCCTGCGTGGTGACCGAGTCGCGCGACCGCGGCCTCAGCGCCAGCGAAGGCCTGCAAACCGCCCAGCCCGCGCTGGTGGAACACCTGCAGCTCGATCTGGCGTGGGTCGAGACCCACCTGCCCAGCCACGCGCTGGCCACCGCCGGCGCCGACATGATGATGGGCTGAAGCCCGGCGCCTGCCCGGCCGCGCGCTCAGCGCCTGGCCTGCCGTGCGCGCAGCGCCAGCAGCAGGCCGCCGGCCAGCAGCAGCGCCCAGGTGCCCGGCTCGGGCACGGCCGCGGCGCTGAAGTCGTAGCCACTTTCGCCCAGCGTGCTGAGGCCGGCCACCGAGGGCGCCAAGGTGTAGCCCGCCGAGTGGTAGAAGTCGACCTCGGCGCTGCGTGCCACCAGCGCACCGGCGGCCACGTAGGTGCCCGCGTAGAGCATGCCCAGGATGGCCAGCCTGTGGCCCACCGCGGTTTGCACCGTGAGCGAAAACACGCCGGTGTCCTGCCGGCGCGCATCCCAGCTGAAATTGGCCGCGGCGCCGGTGCTCAGGTCGCGCAGGCCGGCCTCGGCCAGGGCATCGGCGCTGTAGCGTCCACCGCTCTCGAAGTTCGGGCGGGTCACCGTGCCCGACAAGCGCAGGTCGAGCCGGTAGCTCACCGGCGTGCCGTCGGCCAGGCCGGCGCCCTGCACCAGCACTTCGTCGTAGAAGCGGCCCTGCACCGTGGCATCGGCATAGCCGTCGTGCACCGTGGTGCCACCGATGCAGCAATAGGCGTAATCGGACGTGGCATAGGCCTTCAGCAGGCCGATGCGGCCCAGGAACCTGGCCGTGGCGCTGCCGTGGTCGTTGCTGGCGTGGGTGTCGAGCGCTTGCAGCTGGCCGGCGCCGGGCTTGTTCAGCAGGTTCACGTCCAAATCATCGGTGCCGCCCAGGCCAGGCACCGGCGCGGTGGTGGTGGCATGGGCACGCGCCATGCCATACAGCTGGTAGGTGGCCTGCGCCGGCAGCGGCAGGCCGGCGGCCAGGCCGCAGGTCAGTGACAGGGCCAGGTGCGCGCTCAGGCGTTGAAGCGTCATGACGGGGTCTCCGTGGTCGAAAGAATCTGGACACCGCTGCGGCGGCCGATACGGCGCCGCAGCGGCCCGGCCAGGCCGGTCGGTGGCCCGGGTCGCCGCAGCGCCGGGTTGTTGATCGCCATGCACAAGGCGCCATCCGGTGCGAAGCGCGCATGCTGACGCGCCGGCCGGCGCACGCCCATCCCACATCTGCCAGCCAATGCAGCGCCGCGGCCGGCCGGGCGCCTGGACGCCGCACTCCAAAGTGCCGCGGCGGCCTGCCGCGACAATGGGCGGCCATGTCCCTGCCCCCGCCCGTGCCGCTGTCCAACGCCCCCCACGACACCCCCACCCTGGTGTTTGCCCATGCCAACGGCTTTCCGGCCTGCAGCTACCGCCAGCTGTTCGAGGCCTGGCGCGCTGCCGGCTGGCGCGTGGTGGCACCGCCGCTGCTGGGCCACGACCCGGCCTACCCGGTGGCCAGCAACTGGGGCCGGCTGCGCGACCAGCTGGCCGATTTCATGCTGCACGAGGCGCCGGCCGGCGCCTGGCTGGTGGGCCACTCGCTGGGCGGGCTGCTGAGCCTGATGGTGGCCTGCAAGTACCCCGATCGGGTGCGTGGCCTGGTGCTGCTGGATTCGCCGGTGGTCACCGGCTGGCGCGCGCACAGCGTGCAGGTGCTCAAGGCCAGCCGGCTGATGCCGCGGGTGTCGCCCGGCAAGGTCTCGCAGTCGCGCCGCATCGCCTGGGCCAGCCGCGAGGCGGCGTTTGCGCACTACGCGGCCAAGCGCAAGTTCGCGCGCTGGGCGCCGGGCGTGCTGGCCGACTACCTGAGCGAGGGCCTGGTGGACGCTGCCGATGGCGGCGTCACCCTGGCCTTCACGCGCGAGATCGAAACGCGCATCTACAACACCTTGCCGCACCACCTGGGCACCCTGCTGCGCCGCCACCCGCTGCGCTGCCCGCTGGGCTTCGTGGCCGGCACGCGCTCGCGCGAGGTGCGCCAGGGCGGGCTGGACACCGCCCGCCGCCTGGCCGGCGAGCGCCTGGCCTGGATCGAGGGCACGCACCTGTACCCGATGGAGCGGCCCGACGAGACGGCTGCGCAGGTGCTGGCGCTGCTGGCGGGCATGGTCGCGGTCTGATCCAGGTCAAGCGCCCGGCACAAAGCGGCGCCGGCCCCTGAGCGCAGCGGCCCGCGCCGGCGCCGGCCTGTGGGAACTACGCACGCCAAGGGCCTCTTCGGCCGCGCATCATGCGCGCCCGTAGTGGAAAACCCTATATGACCGCCGTCCCCCTGCCCACCCCTGCCGCCGCGGCCCCGCGCACGCCCTTCTACCGCTCGCTGTATGCCCAGGTGCTGGCGGCCATTGCCGCCGGCGTGCTGCTGGGCCACTTCTGGCCCGACACCGGCGCCGCGATGAAGCCGCTGGGCGACGGCTTCATCAAGCTGATCAAGATGATCATCGCGCCGATCATCTTCTGCACCGTGGTGGTGGGCATCGCCGGCATGGAAGACATGAAGAAGGTGGGCAAGACCGGCGGTCTGGCGCTGCTGTACTTCGAGATCGTCAGCACGCTGGCACTGGTGATCGGCCTGCTGATCGTCAACCTGGTGCAGCCGGGCGCCGGCATGCACATCGACGCCGCCACGCTCGACACCAAGGCCATCGCCGCCTACACCGCGCCGGGCAAGATGACCGGCACCACCGAGTTTTTGCTCAACGTCATTCCCAGCAGCGTGGTCGATGCCTTCGCCAAGGGCGACATCCTGCAGGTGCTGCTGTTCTCGGTGCTGTTCGGCTTTGCGCTGCATGCCTTTGGCGGCCGCGGCACGCTGGTCTTCGACCTGATCGAGAAGACCTCGCATGTGCTGTTTCGCATCGTCGGCTTCATCATGAAGGTGGCGCCGATCGGTGCCTTTGGCGCGATGGCCTTCACCATCGGCAAGTACGGCGTGGGCTCGCTGGCCCAACTGGGCCAGCTGATGGCCACCTTCTACGCCACCTGCCTGGTGTTCGTGTTCGGCGTGCTGGGCCTGATCGCCCGCGCGCACGGCTTTTCGATCTGGCGCTTCATCAAGTACATCAAGGAAGAGCTGTTGATCGTGCTGGGCACCAGCAGCAGCGAAAGCGTGCTGCCGCGCATGATGGCCAAGCTGGAGAACCTGGGCGCGGGCAAGAGCACCGTGGGCCTGGTGGTGCCCACCGGCTACAGCTTCAACCTCGACGGCACCAGCATCTACCTGACCATGGCCGCGGTGTTCATCGCCCAGGCCACCGACACGCCGATGACGCTGACCCAGCAGCTCACGCTGCTGGCCGTGCTGCTGCTCACCAGCAAGGGCGCGGCCGGCGTCACCGGCTCGGGCTTCATCGTGCTGGCGGCCACGCTCAGCGCGGTGGGCAATGTGCCGGTGGCCGGCCTGGCGCTGATCCTGGGCATCGACCGCTTCATGAGCGAGGCCCGCGCGCTGACCAATCTGGTGGGCAACGGCGTGGCCACGCTGGTGGTGGCCAAGTGGTGCGGCGAGCTGGACAGCGACCGCCTGGATCACCAGCTGAGCCACGAGACCGCGCTGGACGGCGAGGCGCCCGAAGCGGTGCTGGACGCCGCCGACGCGCACATGCCCACGCGCTGATCCCGCGCCGGCACGCCGGCTTGCCGATCCAGCCGGCCGGCGCGCCGGCTGCCCCGCTACCCGAGCGTGCCGGCCAATGCCTGCGCCAGCGCGCGGCGGCGGTTGCGCCAGGCGGTGCCGGCCTGCTGCGCGCAGATGCGCTCCACCGCCTGCTCGGCCCCCACGGCGCGCAGCTTGTCGAGGGAATCCAGGCCCACCTGCTCGAGCCGCTCGAGCACGCGCGGGCCCAGGCCGCGCGCCACCATCAGGCGCTGGCGTTCGATCGGCGCGAAAGCCATCAGGCCGCCTGCGGGCCGGTCGCCGCGGCCACGCCGGGTGCCGCCGCCGGCTCGGTGCCAAAGCGGTAGAGCGTGCGGCTGCGCCACACCTGGCCCGGGCGCAGCAACGGCTGCAGCATGTCGGGCCGGTTGATGGCATTGGGCGCGTGCTGCGGCTCCAGGCACAGGCCATTGCCGCGCGCATGGCGGCCGCCCCCCGGCGCCGGCAGGCTGCCATCGAGAAAGTTGCCGCTGTAGAACTGCAGGCCCGGTGCGGTGGTCAGCAGGCACATCGTGCGCCCGCTCAGCGGATCGGCCAGCCAGGCCGCCGCCACCGGCTCGGGCGAGCCCGCCGCGGCCGGCGCGTCCAGGTGCCAGTGGTGGTCGTAGCCCCTGGCCAGCGCCATCTGCGCGTCGCCCGCGGCGGCGCCGGCGGCCAGGCCATCGGCCACGATGGCACCCTGGCGCAGATCGAAGGGCGTGCCCGCCACCGCGCACACCTGCTGCGGAATCAGCGTGGCGTCCACCGCGTCGTAGCGGCTGGCCGCGATGCGCAGCCGGTGGCCCAGCGCGCTGCCGCCGCCGGCCAGGTTGAAGTAGGCATGCTGGGTGAGGCTGACCACGGTGGCCGCATCGGTGGTGGCGGCATAGTCCACCGCCCAGGTGTGGGCGTCGGGCAGGCTGTAGCGCACCTCGGCCAGCAGCGCGCCGGGGTAGCCTTCTTCGCCGGCCGGGCTGCGGTAGCGCAGGCACAGCACGGCGCCCACGTCGGCCGCGCCGGTCTCCACCTCGGCCTGCCACAGGCGCTGGCCAAAGCCCTGGTGGCCGCCGTGCAGGCTGTTGGGGCCGTCGTTGCAGCTCAGCTGCACCGCCTGGCCATCGAGCATGAAGCGGCCGCCGGCCACGCGGTTGCACAGCCGCCCGGTCAGGGTGCCGAAGTGCGGGTTGCGCGTGGCGTAGTCCTGCAGCGCATCAAAGCCCAGCACCACGTTGGCCACGCGGCCGGCGCGGTCGGGCACCTCGAGCCGGGTGACGATGCCGCCCAGCGTGATGGCGGTGAGCGACAGCGCGCCGCGCTGCAGCGTGTAGGCCGCCACGGCACGGCCGTCGGGCAGCGTGCCGGCATCGCGGCAGGAGATGGTGGTGGCAGTCATCGGCAAGTTGGACAAAAAAAACCTCGGGCCGCAGCCCGCCGGAAGTGGCAGGGTCGGTGATGGCCCTGCGTGAAACATCTGCGCGGTCGCCGCGCGGGTGCCAAGCCTAATGCCGCGCGCTGAGCCTGGCCGCACGCACCCAGCCCAGCCCGTGCCAGCGGCGCAGCAGCAGCAGGCCGCGCAACCATTCGTCGACGATGAAGGCGCACCACAGGCCCAGCAGCCCGCCGCCCAGGCGGGTGCCCAGCAACCAGCCGCCGCCGGCCATCACCAGCCAGTGCGACACCAGGCCCAGGCGCAGCGCATAACGCAGATCGCCCGCGGCCCGCAGCGAGGCGCCCAGCACCAGGTTGAAGGCCCGGCCGGGCTCGAGCAGCAGGCCCAGCCACAGCAGCAGCGCACCGGTGTGCAGCACCTCGGGCGTGGTGGTGAAGGCCGCCAAAACGCGCGGGCCCAGCACACCGCCGGCCAGCGCTGCCAGCGTGGCCAGCGGCAGCGCCAGGCGCAGGTTGCGCAAGACCTCGTCGCGCGCCGCGCGGCGCTGGCCGGCCCCCACCAGCCGGCCCACCCGCAGCTCGCTGGCCTGTGACAGCGCGGCCGAGAACAGGATCACCAGCGAGGCCACCTGCATCACGTAGTTCTGCGTGGCCAGCGGGCCCTCGCCCATGCGCGCGCTGAGCGCGGTGACCAGCATGAAGGCACCGAACCAGCTGGCGTTCTGCAGCGTGGCCGGCACGCCAAAGGCCAGCAGGCGGCGCAGGTCGTCGCCGCGGATGGCCCACAGGTCGGCCCAGCGCAGGCGCAGGCCGATGCGCCCCGAGGCCGCCCACCACAGCGCCGCGCAGGCCGCCGCGCGGCTGGCGGCACCGGCGATGGCCACGCCGCTGGCATGCGCCGTCCAGTCGGCCCAGGGGCCGTGCAGGGCCAGCGCAATGCCGCCGGCATTGACCGCGTTCTGCAGCGCCATCACCACCATCACGGTGCGCGTGGCGCCGTGGGCACGCAGCGCCGCCGAGAGGCCGAAGTTCATCGACTCGAGAAACAGCGTGGCCGCCATCCACTGCAGATACGGCAGGGCATGCGACATCGGCCCCGGCGGCAGCTGCACCAGGCGCAGCAGCCAGGGCGCGGCCGGCAGCAGCGCCAGGCCGATGGCGCCACCCAGCCACAGGCTGGTGGCCACCGCGCCCCGCGCCAGGCGCCGTGCGCCCTCGGTGTCGCCGCGGCCCAGGTGGTGGCTGATGACCGTGGAGGCGCCCACCGCCAGCGCGCCAAACACCATCATCAGCAGCCACAGCACCTGGCCGGCGCTGCCCAGGCCGCCCACCGCGCCGTCCGACAGATGGCCCACCATCAGCGTGGCCACCACACCGGTGCTGACATGCAGCAGGTGCTCGGTGAAGATCGGCCAGGCCAGGCGCCACAGCGTGGGCGGGGGCACGGGCCGCGGCGGCGGCGGCGCGCTCACTTCAGCAGGCGCAGGCCGTACAGGCCGCCGGCCACCGAGCCGGGCTCGGCGATCACGCGCAGCACCAGGCGGCCCTGCGCGTCGGTGGCATCGGGCGGCAGCGGCACATCCAGCAGGTAGAAGGCCTCGGGCGCATCGGGGCGCAGCGGCGGACGCGGCAGCGGCCGGCCGTTGAGCTCAAGCCGCCACTGGCGCCCGGCGTCGCCGGTGTGCAGGGTGAGCTGCAGCGTGCGCGCCTGGCGCTGCGGATCGCGCAGCGTGTAGCCAAACCAGGCGCTGGCATGGCGCCAGCGCCGGCCCAGGTGCAGGCCGGTGTCGCCGCCCTCGGCGGCATAGGCATGGTCGGCCTCGGGCTGCTGCTCGCCAGGGGCCACGGCATCGACGGTGCGCGCGGCCAGCGCGGCCTGGGCCTCGGCCTGGCGCTGCCGCTCGGCCTGCCGGCGCTCGAGCTCGGCGCTGTCGAGCACCGGCCACAGCAGCTGGTAGCGGGCCTCGTGCAGGCGGAAGAACGGCTCCAGCGTGACCGCCGCCCGGGCGCCCCGCCGCGCCCCGGCCGGCGCCAGCGCACGGGTGGTGAAGTGCAGCGGCTGGCCGGGCAGCGGGTAGATGTCGCGCAGCAGCTGGGCCGGATCGCGCAGCACCAGCGTGGCCTCGGGCCGGCTCAGCGGGCCGTGGGCGATGTGGCCCATGCGGGTGTCGTCGCCAAAGTGCCGGGGTTCGGCCGTGGCGGCCGCCGTGGCGGGGGCGCTGGAGGGGCTGGAAGCGCCGGGTGTGCCGGGTGTGCCGGGTGTGCCGGGTGTGCCGGGAGCGTCGCCGCCTGCGGCTGACGCCTCGGCCGCAGGGGTGTGCGCAGCCGCAGCCTCGGCCGCATGGCTGCGCGCCGGCCCGCCCAGCGCCGCAAAGCCGGCCAGCGCCGGCGCGCTGCGCGCGGCCAGCAGGATGGGGCCGTGCAGCACGCTGCGCTGGGCCGAGCCGTCGGGCAGGCCTTCAAGCCAGGTGTGCATGCGCAGCTGCAGCGTGATGCGGTCGCCGGCGCGCCAGGGGCCGGCCAGACGCACATAGCCATCGGCCCCCAGCGGGCGCTGGGCGGCCGGCAGGTCGCGGCCGTTGCGCTGCACCGACCAGGCGCCCGGCGCCACCCAGGCCGGCAAGCGCAGCGCCACTGCGCGGTGGCTGGGCGCCAGCCACTCGAGGCTGCTGCGGGCGCGGTCTGGAAAGTCGCTGCGCTGGCGCAGCTGCAGGCCCAGCCCGGGCGCGTGCAGCGTGGCCGAGGCCTGCAGGTTGACCCACAGCGTGTCGGCGTCGTGGCCGAAGATCAGCTCGCCGTGGCGGCCGTGCACCTCGATGCCGGTGCCCACGCAGCACCACATGCCCTCGTGCACCGTGGAGTACACGCGGTGGTGGTGCGGGCGCAGCGGCGTGAAGTACACCAGGCCGCCGGTGCGCGGATGCTGGGCCGACAGCACATGGTTGAACAGCGTGCGCTCGACATGGTCCATCGGCTCGCGCGAGGGCGCGCGCTGCCACAGCATGGCGTCGAGCAGCAGCATGTTCACGCTGTTGCAGCTCTCGGGGCCTTCCACCGCCTCGGTCAGCGACGAGAAGTCGGCGCTGTCGTGAAAGTGCTCGCGCACGCCATGGCCGCCCAGGGCCACGCTGCGGTGGCGCACCACGCGCTGCCAAAAGAAGCGCGCCGCGGCCTCGCCCTCGGGCAGCGCGCCCAGCTCGCCCAGGCGCTGGTAGGCCAGCACCTTGGGCAGCTGGGTGTTGGCATGCAGGCCGGTGAGCCGGTCTTCACCGGCGGCCAGCGGCAGCAGCAGGCTGCGGTCGACAAAGCCGATGGCCAGCGCGCGGATGCGGGCATCGCCGGTGGCGGCGGCCACGTCGGCCAGCACCTCGGCCATGCCGCCGTGCTCGGTGCGCAGCATGGCCTGCATCTGCGCCTGGCTGAGCTGCGCGGTGATGCGCGCCACCCAGGCCACCAGCGGCATCAGCAGGGCCTGGGCGCGTGACTCACCGGCCTGCAGCCAGGCGTCGCGCAGGCCGGCCAGGGTCTTGTGCAGGTTGTACCAGGGCACCCAGCGGCCATTGAGTTGAAAGCTGTCGGCCTGCACCTCGCCACGTGCCAGCGCCGCCCAGGCCGCACGGCCGTCCGGAATGCCGCCCAGGTAGCCGGCCATCAGCGCATCGCCGGCCACCGCCTGCTGGCATTCGGCCAGGCCGTCGAGCATCTGGCGCAGCCGCGCCTGCAGGCGCGGGTCGCTGGTGGCGGCCCACGACAGGGCCAGCGCGCTGAGCACATGGCCGGCCATGTGGCCGTCCAGGCCGGTGGACTCCCAGCTGCCGTAGCCGGCCGCGGTGGCCAGGCCGGCGCTGCGCCGAAACGGCGCCAGCAGCCGCTGCGGATCAAGCGCCAGCAGGTAGGCGATGTTGCGCTGCTGCGCCTCGCCCAGCACCCCGCCCTGCAGGCGCACGGCCTGCAGCGGCAACAGGCGCGCGCCGCCGCCTGGCGCCGCCGCAGCAGAAGCCGCAGCAGCAGCGGGCGCGGCCAGGCCCAGCCCGGCACCCAGCAGCGGCGCGGACATCATCTGGCGGCGGGTGACGACCATCGCAGCGTGTTCAGTGGTTCGGTGCCGGCCAACCCAGCGGCCGCCGCGGAACCGGCTCTGCCGGGCCGTGGGCGGCGCCCCCTCGAGGGCGAGGCGGCGAAGCCGCTTCGGCGGCGAGCCATCACACCCAGCCACCGTCGACGACGAAGGTCTGCGCGGTGCACATGCGGCTGTCGTCGGCGGCCAGAAACAGCGCCATGTGGGCGATGTGCTCGGGCAGCACCGGCTCGCCGATGCACTGGTTGCGGCGGATCTCGTGCTCGGTCTCGGCGGTCACCCACAGGCGGCGCTGCTTGTCGGTCATGGTCCAGCCCGGCACCAGGGTGTTGACGCGGATGCCGTGCGTGCCCAGGTCGCGCGCCAGCGTGCGCGTCAGGCCCTGCATCGCGGCCTTGGACGAGGCGTAGGCCGCCAGATCGCCCTGGCGCAGCATCCAGCTCACCGAGCCGAAGTTGATGATGCTGCCGGCGTGCGCCGCGCGCATGTCGGGCGCCACCGCCTGGGCGGCAAAAAACGCGTGCCGCATGTTCACCGCCACCGCGCTGTCCCAGAACTCGGGCGTGACCTCGTCGATGGTGTGGCGGCGGTCGTTGGCGGCGTTGTTCAGCAGCGCCAGCACCGGGCCGAAGGCCTCGCGCACCTGGGCGATGGCGGCGCGCAGCGCGGTCACGTCGGTGATGTCGCAGGGCACGAACAGCGGCGTGGTGAGCGGCCCGTTCAGGCCGGCCCCGCCGCGCTGGGCGGCCTGCCCGGCCAGGCGCTGCACCAGGGCCTGGCCGGCGTCGAGCGCGATGTCGCAAAAGCCCACGCGCGCGCCCTGGGCCATGAACTGCTCGACCAGGCACTCGCCAATGCCGGTGGCGCCGCCGCTGATGAACACGCAGCGGCCCTGCAGGCTGGGGTGGCGGGCATAGGCCGCAGCAGGCGGGGCGGCCGCGCTGGCGTGGGCCGTGGCAGGTGTTGAACTCATGCGCATGTCTCCGTACGGGCTGTTCTCGGGCTGCATTGGCCGCGAGCGCTGATGATAAGTAGTCTGACTATTAAAGGCAATGAAGTCATACTATTCGGGTAGTCCCTCATGCAAAACATCGATTAGTCATACTTTAATTCAGTCCAACACGAGATCCCCTGCCCATGAGCCTGCCGCCCAAGAAACCCCTCCGCTCCGCCGCCTGGTTCGGCACCGCCGACAAGAACGGCTTCATGTACCGCAGCTGGATGAAGAACCAGGGCATCCCCGACCATGTGTTCCAGGGCAAGCCCATCATCGGCATCTGCAACACCTGGAGCGAGCTGACGCCCTGCAACGCCCACTTCCGCGAGCTGGCCGAGAGCGTCAAGCGCGGCGTGATCGAGGCCGGTGGCTACCCGGTGGAGTTTCCGGTGTTCAGCAACGGCGAGAGCAATCTGCGGCCCACCGCCATGTTCACCCGCAACCTGGCCAGCATGGACGTGGAGGAAGCCATCCGCGGCAACCCCATCGACGCCGTGGTGCTGATGGTGGGATGCGACAAGACCACCCCGGCGCTGCTGATGGGCGCGGCCAGCTGCAACCTGCCGGCCATCGTGGTGACCGGCGGGCCCATGCTCAACGGCAAGCACAAGGGCAAGGACATCGGCTCGGGCACGGTGGTGTGGCAGCTGCATGAGCAGGTCAAGGCCGGCACCATCAGCATGAACGAGTTCATGGCCGCCGAGGCCGGCATGTCGCGCAGCGCCGGCACCTGCAACACCATGGGCACGGCCAGCACCATGGCCTGCATGGCCGAGGCGCTGGGCACCTCGCTGCCGCACAACGCGGCCATTCCGGCGGTGGACGCGCGCCGCAAGGTGCTGGCCCACCTGAGCGGCATGCGCATCGTCGAGATGGTGGCCGAAGACCTCACGCTGGCCAAGCTGCTCACCCGCGAGGCCTTCGAGAACGCCATCCGCGCCATCGCCGCCATCGGCGGCAGCACCAACGCGGTGATCCACCTGAAGGCGATTGCCGGACGCATCGGCGTCGACCTGGGCCTGGACGACTGGACCAGCGTGGGCCGCGGCACGCCCACCATCGTCGACCTGCAGCCCTCGGGCCGCTTCCTGATGGAGGAGTTCTACTACGCCGGTGGCCTGCCGGCGGTGCTGCGCCGCCTGGGCGAGGCCGGCCTGCTGCCGCATCCGCAGGCGCTCACTGCCAACGGCCGCACCGTGTGGCAGAACGTGCACGACGCCGAGATCCACGACGACGAGGTGATCCGCCCGCTCAGCAAGCCGCTGGTGGCCGACGGCAGCCTGCGCATCCTGCGCGGCAACCTGGCGCCACGCGGCGCGGTGCTCAAGCCCTCGGCGGCCAGTGCCCACCTGCTCAGGCACCGCGGCCCGGCGGTGGTGTTCGAGGACTTCGACCACTACAAGAAGCGCATCGACGACCCCGAGCTGCCGGTCACGCCCGACAGCGTGCTGGTGATGAAGAACTGCGGCCCCAAGGGCTACCCCGGCATGGCCGAGGTGGGCAACATGGGCCTGCCGCCCAAGATCCTGGCCCAGGGCGTGACCGACATGGTGCGCATCAGCGACGCCCGCATGAGCGGCACCGCCTACGGCACGGTGGTGCTGCATGTGGCGCCCGAGGCGCGCGCCGGCGGCCCGCTGGCCGTGGTGCGCGACGGCGACTGGATCGAGCTCGACGCCGACACCGGCCGCCTGCACCTGGACATCTCTGACGAGGAGATGGCCCGCCGCCTGGCCGAGTGGGCCGCGCAGCAGCAGCCCGACGCCGCCGATGCCAGCGGCTACCGCAGCCTGTACGTGGGCCATGTGCTGCAGGCCGACCAGGGCTGCGACTTCGACTTCCTGGTCGGCTGCCGCGGCGCCCCGGTGCCGCGCCACTCGCACTGAGCCCCCTTGTCCACCCCTTGCCGCAAGACCCCGAGATGACCGCAACCCGCAGCAACCCCCGCTACCGCGGCGTGTTTCCGGTGGTGCCCACCAGCTTTCATGCCGACGGCACGCTGGATCTGGACAGCCAGAAGCGCGTGCTCGACTTCATGATCGACGCCGGCTCCACCGGCCTGTGCATCCTGGCCAACTTCAGCGAGCAGTTCGTGCTGAGCGACGACGAGCGCGACACGCTGGCCCGCGTGATGCTGGAGCACGTGGCCGGCCGCGTGCCGGTGATCGTGACCACCACGCACTTCAGCACCGACATCTGCATCGCCCGCAGCCAGCGCGCGCAGGCCCTCGGCGCGGCCATGGTGATGGCCATGCCGCCCTACCACGGCGCCACGCTGCGCGTGGGCGAGGCCGCGGTGGGCGAGTTCTATCGCCGCCTGTCTGACGCGCTGCGCATCCCGATCATGGTGCAGGACGCGCCGATGGCCGGCACGCCGATGTCGGCCGCCTTCCTGGCCCGCCTGGCGCAAGACACCGAGAACGTGCGCTACTTCAAGATCGAGGTGCCCGGCGCCGCCAACAAGCTGCGCGAGCTGATCGCCCTCGGCGGCGAGGCCATCGAAGGCCCGTGGGACGGCGAGGAGGCCATCACCCTGCTGGCAGACCTGCACGCCGGCTGCACCGGCGCGATGACCGGCGGCGGCTTCCCGGACGGCATCCGCCAGATCATGGACGCCTGGCAGGCCGGCCGCCACGACGAGGCCGCCGCCCAGTACGGCCGCTGGCTGCCGCTGATCAACCACGAGAACCGCCAGGGCGGCATCCTGACCGCCAAGGCGCTGATGCTGGCCGGCGGCGTGATCGCCTGCGATGCGCCGCGCCACCCCTTCCCGGCCATGCACCCGGGCACCCGCGAGCTGCTGCTGGCGCTGGCCCGGCCGCTGAACCCCTTGGTGCTGCGCTGGAGCCGTTGAGCACGCCGCCCTTGCCCAATTTCACGACGAGATGACGATGAAGCCCAACCTGATCGGCGGCCAATGGCTGGACGGCGAGCGCGCCAGCCGCAACATCAACCCCAGCGACACGCGCGACCTGGTGGGTGAATACGCCCAGGCCAGCCGCAGCCAGACCGAGGCCGCCATCGCCGCGGCCAGCGCCGCCTTCCCGGCCTGGAGCCTCTCCACGCCGCAGCAGCGCTTCGACATCCTGGACGCCGCCGGCAGCGAGATCCTGGCGCGCCGCAACGAGCTGGGCGACCTGCTGGCGCGCGAAGAGGGCAAGACCCTGCCCGAGGCCATCGGCGAGGTGGTGCGGGCCGGCAACATCTTCAAGTTCTTTGCCGGCGAGGCGCTGCGCCCGGGCGGTGAAACCATGCCCTCGGTGCGCCCCGGCGTGGGCGTGGAGGTCACGCGCGAGGCCATCGGCGTGGTCGGCCTGATCACGCCCTGGAACTTTCCGATCGCGATTCCCGCCTGGAAGATCGCGCCGGCGCTGGCCCATGGCAACTGCGTGGTCTTCAAGCCGGCCGATCTGGTGCCCGGCAGCGCCTGGGCACTGGCCGAGATCCTGCACCGCGCGGGCGTGCCGGCCGGCGTGTTCAACCTGGTGATGGGCCGCGGCTCGGAGGTGGGCCAGGTGCTGCTCGACGACGCCCGCATCGCCGGCATCAGCTTCACCGGCAGCACCGCCACCGGTGCGCGCGTGGCCCAGGCCTGCGTGGCGCGCGGCGCCCGCTACCAGCTGGAGATGGGCGGCAAGAACCCCTTCGTGGTGCTGGACGACGCCGACCTGGGCGTGGCCGTCAACTGCGCCATCAACAGCGGCTTCTTCAGCACCGGCCAGCGCTGCACGGCCAGCAGCCGGGTGATCGTCACCGAGGGCATCCACGACCGCTTCGTGGCCGCCATGGCCGAGCGCATGGCCACGCTGAAGGTCGACGACGCGCGCCTGGCCGGCACCGACATCGGCCCGGTGGTCGACGAGCGCCAGCTGGCGCAAGACCTCGAGTACATCGCCATCGGCCAGGCCGAAGGCGCGCGCCTGGTGGCCGGTGGCCAGGCCCTGCCCAGCAGCGGCGCGGGGGCGCCCGGCCACTACCTGCGCCCGGCGCTGTTTGCCGACACCACGGCGGCCATGCGCATCAACCGCGAAGAGATCTTCGGCCCGGTGGTCAGCGTGATGCGCGCCAGAAACTACGACGAAGCCCTGGCCCTGGCCAACGACACGCCCTTCGGCCTGGCCAGCGGCATTGCCACCACCAGCCTGAAACACGCCACGCACTTCAAGCGCCAGGCCCAGGCCGGCATGGTGATGGTGAACCTGCCCACCGCGGGGGTGGATTACCACGTGCCCTTCGGCGGCCGCAAGGCCAGCAGCCACGGCCCGCGCGAGCAGGGCCGCCATGCCGCCGAGTTCTACACCACGGTGAAGACCGCCTACACCCAGGCTTGAGCGGCACGCCGCACCGAGAACAAGAAGTCAAACCGCCATGAGTTCGCTGCAACTGGACCAGATCGGCAAGCGCTACGGCGCGGTCGAGGTCATCGCCGACCTGTCGCTGGACGTGCGCCAGGGAGAGTTCATCGTCTTTCTCGGCCCCTCGGGCTGCGGCAAGACCAGCCTGCTGCGCATGGTGGCCGGGCTCGAATCGGTGACCCGCGGCCGCGTGCTGATCGGCGGCGAGGACGTGACCCACCTCGCCCCCGGCCAGCGCAAGCTGGCGATGGTGTTCCAGCACTACGCGCTGTACCCGCACATGACGGTGCGCGACAACCTCGACTTCGGCCTGCGCAACGTGGGCCTGGCCGAAGCCGAGATCACGCGCCGCGTGGCCGAGGCCGCGCGCATGCTCGAGCTCGACGCCCTGCTGCAGCGCAAGCCCGACCAGCTCTCGGGCGGCCAGCGCCAGCGCGTGGCCATCGGCCGCGCGGTGGTCAAGGAGCCGGCGCTGTTCCTGTTCGACGAGCCGTTGTCCAACCTGGACGCCGCGCTGCGCGGCCGCACCCGGGTGGAGCTGGCGCGCCTGCACCAGCGCCTGGGCGCCACGATGGTCTTCGTCACGCACGACCAGCTCGAGGCCATGACCCTGGCCACCCGCATCGTGGTGATGAACAAGGGCGCCATCGAGCAGGTGGGCACGCCGGCCGAGATCTACCGCCGCCCGGCCACGCGCTTCGTGGCCAGCTTCATCGGCACGCCGGGCATGAACCTGCTGAACGTGCAGCGCCTCGAAGACGACGCCCAGGGCCTGTGCCAGGTGGTCGCTGCCGGTGGCCAGCGCCTGGCCACCCGCGTGCCCGGCCACCAGCTAACCGGGCAGGACCTGTGCCTGGGCGTGCGCCCCGAGAACCTGGTGCTGGCCGAGCCCGGCGCGCGCGGCACGCTCAGCGGCCGCGTGGAGCTGGTCGAGTTTCTCGGCGAGCGCACCCTGGTGCACGTGGCGCTGGCCGATGGCAGCCTGGTGATCGCCACCGCCGCCGGCGCCCAGCCGCAGCGCGGCGAGGCCGTGGGCCTGGCCGCGCAGCTGGGCGAGCTGCAGCTCTTTGACGCCCGGGGCCGCGGCCACGCCGCGCCGCTGGCCAGCGCCGAGGGCGACGCCGCCGCGGTGATCGCGCTGCCCCGCGCCCGCCTGGCCTGACGCCGCGCCGCCCGACCCGCCCGCCACGCCATGAGCGCCTCCGCCACCCTCTCCGCCACTGCCGCCGACAGCGCGCACCCGGCCAGCGCCACGCAGGCCGGCGTGCGCCGCAGCCAGGCCAGCAATGCGCTGTTTGTCCTGCCCTTTCTGGCCGCGCACGTGCTGCTGGTCACCTGGCCGCTGCTGCACGGCATCTACATCAGCTTCCACGACCACGACCTGCTGGCCGACGACAGCCACTTCATCGGGCTGGAGAACTTCCGCAACCTGCTCGACGACGACATCTTCCACCAGGTACTGGTCAACACCCTGCGCTTCGTGGGCTTCACGGTGCCGGCCTGCGTGCTGCTGGGCCTGGGCCTGGCGCTGGCGCTCAACCGTCCGGGCCGGCTCTACACCGGTCTGCGCGCGCTGTTCTTCGGCGCCTCGGTGCTGTCGGTGAGCGTGGTGTCACTGGTGTGGATGCTGGCGATGATGCCCGACCGCGGCCTGATCTCGCAGATGGCCGCGGCCATCGGCATCCACGATCTGGCGCTGCTCACCACGCAAGGCACGGCCATGCCCAGCCTGGCCTTCGTGACCACCTGGTGGGTCATCGGCCTGCCGATGATGCTGTTTCTCTCGGCGCTGCAGCAGATCCCGCACGAGCTGTACGAAGCCGCCGCGCTCGACAACGCCGGCCGCTGGCGCACCTTCTGGCGCATCACCCTGCCCAGCCTGCGCCGCACCGTGGTGCTGGTGGTGGTGATCGAGATCCTGCGCCAGATCCAGGTGTTTCCGCAGGTCATGCTGCTCACCGCCGGCGGGCCCAGCAACAGCACCCGGCCGATCGTGCAGTTCATCTACGAGCAGGGCTTCGTGGCGCTGACGCTGGGCTATGCCTCGGCCGCCACCCAGGTGCTGCTGGTGGCCATGCTGGCCGGCGTCTCGCTGCAGCTGTGGCTGGAACGGGCGCCGAAGGGAGGCCGCTGAGATGGCCGCGCTGCAACAACGGCCGCTGGCCGACCGCCTGGTGCTGTGGGGCGTGATGGCCCTGGCCCTGCTGTGGCTGGCGCCCATGGTGTGGGTGCTGGCGCTCTCGTTCAAGCCCAACGAGCTGCTGATGTCGCGCGCCGACGTGTTTCTCGGCCCGCCCTACACGCTGGAGAACTTTGGCGACATCCTGCAGGCCTCGCTGGTGTTTCGCTGGCTGGCCAACAGCGCCATCGTCTCGCTGGTGCAGACCGCCGGCGTGCTGGTGCTCAGCAGCCTGGCCGGCTACGGCTTTGCGCGCACCGAGTTCCCGGGCCGGCGCTGGCTGTATGCGCTGGTGCTGATCGGCCTGGCGGTGCCCGGCCAGGCCATCTTCATCCCGCTGCACCGGCTGATGTCGGCGCTCGATCTGCAGAACACCCATGCCGGCCTGATCCTGCCGGGCCTGGCCGGGCCGTTTGGCGTGTACCTGATGACGCAGTACTTCCGCGCCATCCCCACCGAGCTGGAAGAGGCCGCGCTGCTCGACAACGCCAGCCGCTTCAAGGTGTTCTGGCGGGTCACGCTGCCGCTCACGCTGCCGGCGCAGGCCACGCTGGGCATCTTCACCTTCCTGGGCTCGTGGAACGACTATGTGTGGCCGCTGGTCATCGCCACCAAGCCCGAGATATACACGCTGACCCGCGGCCTGGCCTCGATGCAGTCGAACTACGCGCAATCCGAGGGCCTGGGCTTTCTGATGGCGCAGGCGGTGTTCGCCGCGCTGCCGGTGCTGCTGGTCTACGCCTTCTTCCAGAAGTACCTGGTCACCGCCGTGGCCGGCACGGGCCGGCATTGAGCGGGCCGTCACGATGAACATCCTGCGCCCCTTCCACCGCCGCAACCTGCTGGCCGCCGCCGCCCTGGTGGCCGCCGCCTCGCTGCCTACTGCACTGGCCACGCCGGCCCCGGCCGCGCCCTCGCTGAAGGGCACCGAGATCACGCTGATGCGCTTTTTCGGCAGCTGCGAGGCCAAGTACGGCCGCACCACCGATGCGCGCCAGGCCAGCGGCGAGTGCGGCATCGTCACCGCGCTGGTCAACCGCTTCAACGCCACCAATCCCGATGGCATCGTGGTCAAGACCCAGGTCACCGAATGGGGGCCCTACTACGACCAGCTCAACGCCCGCCTGGTGGCCAAGGACGCGCCCACCCTCTCGGTGATGCACGAATCGCTGCTGGGCGACTACGTGCGCCGCAAGCTGGTGCTGCCGCTGGACGAAGGCCTGCGCGCCGAAGGCGTGGACGTGGCCGACTTCACCGAGCACGCCCACCGCGGCGTCACAGTGGCCGGCCAGACCTATGCGCTGCCCTTCGACACCTGGTCGTGGCTGTGGCACATCAACCTGAACCTGATGCGCAAGGCCGGCCTGGTGCAGGCCGACGGCAAGCCGCTGCTGCCGCGCAACCCCGACGAGCTGCTGGCCCAGGCCCAGCGCTTCAAACAGGCCACCGGCAAGCCCTACTTCGCGTGGGCGGTGGCCAACGAGACGGTGGCCCACACGCGCACCTTTCTCACCCTCGTCTACCAGCAGGGCGGCCAGCTGTTCGGGGCCGACGGGCGCAGCATCTCGGTCAGCGGCCCCGAGGCGCGCACCGCCTTCGCGCTGATGAAGCGCCTGTACGACGAAGGCCACATCAAGCGCAATGCCGACTACGGCGGCGCCAACCGCGCCTGGCTCAATGGCGAGGCCGGCACCATCGTGGTGGGCACCTGGACCATCGACCAGTTCATGGCCGAGGCCGAGAAGGCCGACTCGCCGCTGCACAAGGGCTACCACGTGCTGCCCTTTCCGCAGCTGTATGCCAAGCCGGCGCTGTTTGCCGACGGCCATGCCTGGGTGCTGATGCGCCACGGCAACCAGGACGAGCGCCAGCGCCGCGCGGCGTTCAAGCTGCTCAAGTTTCTCTATGACAACGACGTGGCCTGGGCCCGCACCGGCCACCTGCCCACCAGCCGCGCCCAGGCCGCCAGCCCGGCCTTCACCAGCCTGCCGTTTCGCGACGGTCTGCTGTCGATCACCCGCAACGGCCAGGGCCTGCCGCCCGAGGTGCCGGTGCAGCGCACCGTCGAAAACCTGATCGGCGAGGAGATCACCAACCTGATCATCGCCGGCAAGCCGCTCGAGCAGGTGATCACCAGCATCGAGAAGCGCGTCAACGTGGCGCTGCGCAAGGCGCGGCGCTGAGCCGGCGGCCCGCCGCCCCGGCACCGGACGCTGACCCAGACAGAACGCTGACCCAACCCATTAGCTCCCCAACCAAGCACCACCGATGTTCCAAGCCTCCCTCACCGTCGACCGCGACTTCGCCATTGCCCCGCTCGACCGCCGCGTGTTCGGCGTGTTCGTCGAGCACATGGGCCGCTGCGTCTACACCGGCATCTACGAGCCCGGCCACCCCAGCGCCGACGAGCAGGGCTTCCGGCAGGACGTGATCGAGCTCACCCGCGAGCTGGGCGCCACCATCGTGCGCTACCCCGGCGGCAACTTCATGTCGGGCTACAACTGGGAAGACGGCGTCGGCCCCAAGGACCAGCGCCCCACCCGGCTCGACCTGGCCTGGTTCAGCACCGAGACCAACCAGGTCGGCACCAACGAGTTCGTCGACTGGTGCCGCAAGGTGGGCATCTCGCCGATGTACGGCGTCAACCTGGGCACCCGCGGCCCCGACGAGGCGCGCCACTACATCGAGTACTGCAACCACCCCGGCGGCACCACGCTGAGCCAGCAGCGCCAGGCGCACGGCTATGCCCAGCCGCACGACGTGAAGCTGTGGTGCCTGGGCAATGAGATGGACGGCCCCTGGCAGATCTGCCGCAAGACGGCCGAGGAGTACGGCCGCATCGCGCTCGAGACCGGCAAGCTGATGAAGATGGTCGACCCGACCATCGAGCTGGCCGCCTGCGGCAGCTCGGCCCACGACATGCCCACCTACGGCCACTGGGAAGAAACCGTGCTGGAGCACTGCTTCGAGGTGGCCGACTACATCTCGCTGCACACCTACTTCAGCAAGTACAACAACCACGCGGCCATGGCCCGCGCCTCCACCGAGGCGGCCGACTACCGCAGCACCGGCGAGTACCTGGCCCAGGTCGAAACCACCGGCCAGTTCATCGAGGAGATCGTGGCCGTGGCCGATGCCGTGGCCGCGCGCAAGCACAGCGCCAAGCGCATCCACCTCTCGTTCGACGAGTGGAACGTGTGGTACCGCGCCCGCCACGGCGAGCACCTGCGCCCCACGGGCTGGCCGGTGGCGCCGCGCCTGCTGGAAGAGGTGTACACGATGGAAGACGCGCTGCTGGTCGGCGGCGTGCTCACCACGCTGATCAACCATGCCGACCGCGTGAAGATCGCCTGCATGGCCCAGCTGGTCAACGTGATCGGCCCGATCATGACCGAGCCCGGCGGCGCCGCCTGGCGCCAGACCATCTTCCACCCCTTTGCCCAGGCCGCCAAATGGGGCCGCGGCACGGTGCTCAAGCCGGTGCTGCGCTCGCCCGGCTATGCCCACGCCACGCTGGGCGAGCTGCCCTACCTGGTGGCCAGCGTGGTCGACGATGCCGAGACCGGCACCACGGCGCTGTTCGTGCTGAACCGCCACCTCAGCGAGCCGATGGACCTGCAGGTGGCCCTGCGTGGCCTGGGGGCTGATCGGCTGCTGGTCGAATCGCTGACGCTGCACCACGCCAACCTGGAGGCCATCAACACCGCCAGCGCCCCGGCCAACGTGGCCCCGCAGTCGCTGGACGGCGTGCAGCTCGACGGCGAGGCCCTGCGCGCCACGCTGCCGCCGGCCTCGTGGAACGTGATCGTCACCCGGTCGGCCGGGCGCGCTGCCAGCAGCGCCCCGCCGATCACCGCCTGAGCGTGGCCGGCCGGGCCCGAACGGCAGCTTCCGCCAAATCCCCCCAGACCCACCACCCGCGCCTTGCACGACGCCGGGTGGTCAGGGCAGCGCTTTGCCTGCCGCTCACACCGCTGTTGACTCCGCCGCTCGCCACGATGACCGCCTGCACCACCGCACCCAGCACCGACGCCGCAACCGCCACCGCCGCCGCCGCTGCCGACTGGCAGCACCCGCTGGTGCCGCAGCGGGCCGACCCGCACATCGGCCTGCACGGCAGCCGCTACTGGTTCACGGCCTCGGTGCCCAGCTACGACGCCATCGAGCTGCGCAGCGCCGCCCACATCGGCGGCCTGGCCACGGCGCCGCCGAGCGTGGTGTGGCGCAAGCACGAAAGCGGCCCGGCCAGCTGGCATGTGTGGGCGCCCGAGCTGCACCACATCGACGGCCAGTGGGTGATCTACTTCGCCGCCAGCGAGCGCGACGACATCTGGAAGCTGCGCATGCATGTGCTGACCAATGCCCATGCCGATCCGCTGCAGGGCGAATGGATCGAGCGCGGCCGCATCGCCACGCCGATCGACAGCTTTGCGCTCGATGCCACCAGCTTTGCCCACCGCGGCGTGCGCTACCTGCTGTGGGCGCAGAAGGATCCGGCCATTGCCGGCAACACCAACCTCTACATCGCCCGCCTGGCCAACGCCTGGACGCTGGCCAGCGCGCCGGTGCTGCTCAGCAGCCCCGAGCTGCCGTGGGAATGCGAGGGCTTTCTGGTCAACGAAGGCCCGGCCGTGTGGCAGCGCGGCGAGCGCCTGGTGATCGCCTATTCGGCCAGCGCCACCGACCACCGCTACTGCATGGGCCTGCTGTGGGCCGACGCCGGCGCCGACCCGCTGGACGCCAGCGCCTGGCACAAGAGCCCGCAGCCGGTGTTTGCCTCGGCCAACGGCCAGTACGGGCCCGGCCACAACAGCTTCACCACCACGCCCGACGGCATCACCGACCTGCTGGTGTACCACGCCCGCAACTACCGCGAGCTGCAGGGCAGCCCGCTGTCCGACCCCAACCGCCACACCCGTGTGCAGGCCTTCGAGGCCGGCCCCGACGGCCTGCCGCGCTTTGGCGAGCCGGTGGCCGACGGCCCCTACACGCTGAACCAGCACCTGCCGACGCGCCGCCGGCCTTGAAGCGGCGCCTGTGCCCTGAGCCCGTATCCCCGAGCCCTGTTCCAACCCCACCACGACGAGGAGACCCAGATGAACCGACACGACAAGTCGCGCGCCCGGCCCCAGGCCGTGCCGCACCGCATTGCCCTGGCCGCCGCCCTGGCCGCCCTGGCACCGCTGAGCCAGGCCCAGACCAGCAGCAGCAGCGCCGAGACCACCATCGTGGTCACCGGTGCCCGGCGCGCCGCCGAGACGGCGCAGACCATCAAGCGTGAATCGGAGCAGGTGGTTGACTCCATCGTCGCCGAGGACATCGGCAAGTTCCCCGACAAGAACGTGGCCGAGCTGCTCAGCCGCGTCACCGGCGTGCAGGTGCAGCGCGGCGCCGGCGAGGCCGGCCAGGTGATCGTGCGCGGCCTGGGTGGCGTGGCCACGCTGTTCAACGGCCGCGAGATCTTCACCGGTGTCGGCCGCGGCCTGTTTCTGGCCGACGTGCCGGCCACGATGCTCAAGCAGATCGACGTCTTCAAGACCCAGGGCCCCGACTTCGTGGAAGGCGGCACGGCCGGCGTGATCGACGTGCGCACCAACCGCCCGTTCGACTTCAAGGGCCGCGAGGTGTCGCTGGCCTTCAAGGGCGAGTACCGCGAGAAGGCCAAGAGCAAGAACCCGGACGTCAGCGCCTTGCTGTCCGACCGCCTGCAAACGCCCTTTGGCGAGATTGGCGGCCTGCTGGGCCTGTCGTACCAGCGCGGCAAGTACCAGGACGAGGTGGGCTGGGTCTCGCCCCCGATCGCTGTTGACAAGAGCCTGCACACCGTCAACGGCGTGACGGGCGGCACCGGCACGATGACCGGCTTCAGCGACGCCGGCCGCGTGCTCACCGCCGGTGACCGCAAGCGCGAGGCGCTGAACTTTGCGCTGCAGTGGAAGCCGCGCAAGGACATGGAGTTCCTGTTCGAGGGCTTCCGCACCGAGATCAATCACGACGCCGAGTCCGACTTCTTCGTCGGCGCGCTGCCGGTCTTCAGCGGCGGCGCCAACATCACCACCCTGCCCGGCACCAACAACCTGGGCACGCTGAGCCATCCCTCGGCCGACAACTTCACGCTCAGCTCCACGCAGGCCCGGCGCGACTACTCGCGCGGCGAGCAGTACGCGCTGGGTGCGCGCTGGGACATCGCGCCCCACCTGCGCGCCAGCGGCGAATACGTGCACACCAACTGGAACTGGAAGCAGTCCAACCCGATCATGGACCTGACCTGGTTCGCCCCCAAGGCGGTCGAGGCCGGTGTGCGCAATGGCGGCGGTTACCTCAACTACCCGGGTGGCGGGGTCACCAACCCGGCCAACTTCCGCATCTTCGCGTTCTTCGACAACCACCAGCACGACGAGAGCAACGCCGACGACCTGCGCGGCGACCTCACCTGGTCGCTCGACAAGGGCTGGCTGAAAGACCTGACCGCCGGCGTGCGCTTCAACGAGCGCCTGGCCCAGCACATCAACAACAAGGACGGCTTCACCTCCACGCCCGATGCGCTGCGCATCCCGGTGTCCACCGTGCCAGGCCTGGCCTGCCTGTCGGCCGACACCGGCGGCCGCTACGGCTTCAGCCAGTTCGTCACGCCCTGCCGCAACTTCCTGCTCGACAACATCAGCCAGGCACGCGCGCTGGCCACCGGCAGCAGCACGGCCAAGGCCGAAGATCCGCTGTCGTTCTACAAGATCAAGGAGAGCACCACCGCGGCCTACCTCAAGGCCAGCCTGGGCTTCGATGTGGCCGGCATCCCGATCGACGGCCACGGCGGCCTGCGCATGGTGCGCACCGACCAGACCCTCAGCGGCTACGGCACGGTGGGCAACGTGGTCTCGAGCACGCCCTTCACCACCGAGACCAGCAACACCGACGTTCTGCCCAGCCTGAGCCTGAAGGCCTCGTGGCGGCCTGACCTGATCAGCCGCCTGGCGGTGGGCAAGGCCATCCAGCGCCCGAACTTCGCCGACTTCAATCCCGGCCTGCGCCTGTACCCGTCCAACGGCAACACCACGCGCTCGGTGGGCAATGCCGGCAACCCGGACCTGAAGCCGATCGAATCGACCAACGTCGACGTGACGCTGGAGTGGTACTTCGCCAAGACCGGCTCGCTCACCGGCACGGTGTTCCGCCACAACTTCAAGAACTTCCTGCTGGTCAAGGAAGCGCCCGAAACCTACGACGGCACCACCTACATGGTGAGCCGCCCGTACAACGCGCAGACCGGCCACCTGAAGGGCTTCGAGATCGCCTACCGGCAGTTCTACGACAAGCTGCCGGGCCTGTTCGGCGGCCTGGGTCTGGAGGCCAACTACACCTACATGACCGGTGGCCTCACCGACCCCTTGCTGGGCACCACGCCTGATTTCCCGGGCATGTCGAAGAACGCCTACAACCTGGTCGGCCTGTACGAGAAGAACGGCTGGTACGCCCGCCTGGCCTACAACTGGCGCTCGAAGCTCACCGCCGAGATCAACTACCGCGGCAACCAGGGCCTGAACCTGATCGTCGATCCGCAGAAGTGGCTGGACGCCTCGGTGGGCTACCGCTTCAGCGACAAGCTGAGCATCGGCGTGGACGCCAACAACCTGCTCAACTTCGCGTACCACGACTACCACGGCCAGCCCAACCAGCCGCGCGACCTGCGCTACTTCGACCGCACCATCGGCGTGTCGCTGCGCTGGAAGCTGTAAGCCGGCCCACCGGCCCGGTGGCCGCCGCCCTGCCGGCGGCGGCCACGCCCGAACCTCGCCTCCACCGGCCGCGGCCCCACGCGGCGGCCGCTGGCTGGCCTGTCTGCCGGAGTTGTCGATGTCTGCCCTGGTCTCGATCCCGCGCCGCAGCCGCTGCGCGCGCCTGCCGCACCGGGCCACGCGCACGTTGCGCGCCGCCTGGCTTTGCGCGCTGGCCACCCTGCTGCCCGCCACCGCCGCCCAGGCCCAGGCGGCCTACACGCCGCCCACGTTCACCAACATCGCCGTGCATGATCCGTCGATCATCCGCGCCGATGGCCAGCACTATGTGTTCGGCTCGCACCTGTCGGCCGCGCGCAGCCCCGACCTGATGCGCTGGAGCCGCGTGGCCGATGGCGCCACCGCCAGCAATCCGCTGTTCAACGATGTCACGCGCGAGCTGGCCGAGACCTTTGCCTGGGCCCAGACCAGCACGCTGTGGGCGCCCGATGTGCTGCGCCTGGCCGATGGCCGCTACTACATGTTCTACAACGCCTGCAAGGGCGACTCGCCGCGCTCGGCGCTGGGCATCGCGGTGGCCAGCCGTGTGGAGGGGCCCTACGTCAACCAGGGCATCGTGCTCAAGTCGGGCATGTGGGGCCTGCCCAGCGAGGACGGCACGGTGTACGACGCCACCCGCCATCCCAATGTGGTCGATCCCAACGTGTTCTTCGATGCCACGGGCCGGCTGTGGATGGTGTACGGCTCCTACTCCGGCGGCATCTTCGTGCTGCGGCTCGATCCGGCCACCGGCCGGCCGCTGCCGGGCCAGGGCTATGGCAAGCACCTGATGGGCGGCAACCATGCGCGCATCGAGGGCGCCTATGTGCTCTACAGCCCGCTAACCCAGTTTTACTACCTGTTCACCAGCTTCGGCGGCCTCGATGCCGCCGGTGGCTACCACCTGCGCGTGGCGCGCTCGCGCAACCCCGACGGCCCCTACCTCGATGCCACCGGCCGCGACATGGCCACGGTCAAGGCCAACCCGGCGCTGCCGCTGTTTGACGACGCCACGATCGCGCCGCACGCGGTCAAGCTGATCGGCAACTTCCGCTTCGATGCCGCGTTGGGCGAGCGCCGCCTGGGCGGCGCCGGCACGGCTGAGCCGGGCTATGTCTCGCCGGGCCACAACTCGGCCTTTGTGGATGCCGCCAGCGGCAAGCACTTCGTGGTCTTCCACACCCGCTTTCCGGGCCGCGGCGAGGAGCACGAGGTGCGCACCCACCAGCTGCTGATCAACGCCGACGGCTGGCCGCTGATCACGCCATTCCGCTACACCGGCGAAACCGCCACCACGCTGCGCGCCGCCTTCGTGGCCGGCGACTGGCGCATCGTGCTGCACGGCAAGGCCATCAGCGCCACGGTGAACACCGCGCAGTCGATCAGCCTGCTGGCCGATGGCACGGTGGCGGGCGCCTACAGCGGCCGCTGGTCGCTGACCGGCGGCCACCGGCTGACGCTCAATCTGAGCGGCCTCGGCGAAGTCAAGGCCGTGGCGCTGAACCAGTGGGACGACACGGTGCAGGCCAGCACGCTGGCCCTCAGCGGCCTGGCGCCCGATGGCAGCCCGGTGTTCGCCCGCCGCCTGCCCACGCGCAGCGAGGCCGAGGTGCTGGCCGCCGTGGCCGCCGAGCTGAGCCTGGGCGACACCAGCGCCGTGAGCCAGGCGCTGGCCTTGCCGGCCAGCGGCGCGCGCGGCACCACGATCGCCTGGCGCTCGTCCAACCCGGCGGTGCTCAGCGATGCCGGTGCCGTCACCCCGCCGGCCGCCGGCCAGCCCGCGGCCAGCGTCACGCTCACCGCCACGCTGCGCAAGGGCAGCCAGGTGCTCACGCGCGACTTCACCGTGGTGGTGCCGGCGCGCGCGGCCGATGGCCTGATCGCCCACTACCCGTTCGAGCGCAGCCTGGCCGAGGCCGCGGGCCGCAGCGCCAGCGGCTGGCCGGTGGGTGCGCGCATCGACGCCGCCGGCGGCAATCCCGCCTACGTGGCCGGCGTGGCCGGCCAGGCCCTGTGGCTGGATGGCAGCACCGGCGTGCGCCTGCCCGACGGCCTGCTGCGCAGCCACAGCTACAGCGTGGCGCTGTGGGTCAAGCCGGAGCGGCTGACCGAGTTCACGCCGGCGTTTTTTGCCGCGCGTGACGGCAATGCCTGGGTCAGCCTGCTGCCGCGCGGCCATGGCTGGGTGGGCAACGCCACCATGCTGTGGTCGGGCAGCGCCTGGTACGACGCCGGCACCGGCCTGAACATCCCCGCCGGCCAGTGGAGCCACCTGGCCTTCACGGTGCAGCAGGGCGCGGTGCGGGTGTATGTCAACGGCACGCAGCGCTTTGCCGGCACTGGCTTCCCGAATGTCTTCACCAGCACCAACGGCCCCATCGCGCTGGGCGTGAGCTGGTGGGACACGCCCTACCAGGGCGCGCTGGACGAGCTGCGCCTGTACGGCAGCGCACTCAGCGCCGCGCAGGTGCAGGCGCTGGCCACGCGCTGAGCGACGGCCATTCCAGCCCAGCCCGCCCAGCCCAGCCACGCCACCCCAACCTCAATCACCCGACAAGGATCGCCCCCATGCGCCTGTCCACCCTGTGCACCGCCCTGCTGGCGGCCGCCCTGGCCAGCCTGCCGGCCCAGGCCGCGCCGCTGGGCTTTGATGACCTGTCCGGCGACGGCCTGACGCCCGTTGCCGATGGCTATGCCGGCCTGCGCTTTGCCAATGCCGCCAGCATCGCCGCCGCGGCGCTGCCGGGCTCGGGCTATGCCGTGGCCGCGGTGTCGGGCCCGAATGCCGCGTTCAGCCTGGATGGCGGCGAGATGCAGATCAGCCGCGCCGACGGCGGCCTGTTCCACGTGGCCGGCGGCTGGTTCACCTCTGCCTGGCAGGAGCAGGAGCTGCTGCTGGAAGGCTGGCTGGCCGGCGCGCTGGTCTACAGCAGCGCACCGCTGGCCATCGGCACCGGCGCCGCGCTGCAGCTGCAGCTCGACTGGCAGGGCATCGACCAGCTGGTGATCGCCAACAGCCTGGCCGGCGCGCCCAACGGCCACTGGGCCGTCGACGACCTGGCCATCACCCTGGCCGTGCCCGAGCCCGGCAGCGCCGCACTGGTGGCCGCCGCACTGGGCGTGGCCGCGCTGGGCCGACGCCGGCGGCCGGCCGCACGCTCCACCCTCACCCGCACCCCCGCATGACCCCCCGCCCCTTTCTCGCCCGATGGGCCAGCCTTGCACTGGCCGCCTGCACCATGAGCCTCAGCACCGCCGACTCCAGCCAGGCCGCGCCCGCCGCGCCGCTGCTTCTGACCATTGCCACCGCCAGCCCCGGCCCGGTGATCCACCGCAACGTCTATGGCCAGTTCGCCGAGCACCTGGGCACCGGCATCTACGGCGGCCTGTGGGTGGGGCCTGACTCCAAGATCCCCAACACCCGCGGCTGGCGCAACGACGCGGTGGCCGCGCTGAAGGCCCTGCAGGTGCCGCTGGTGCGCTGGCCCGGCGGCTGCTTTGCCGACGAATACCACTGGCGTGACGGCATCGGCCCGCGTGCCCAGCGCCCGGTGCGCCTGAACAAGCTGTGGGGCGGCGTGGAAGAGCCCAATGCCGTGGGCACGCACGAGTTCTTCGACCTGGTCGAGCTGATCGGCGCGCAGGCCTATGTCAACGGCAACCTGGGCTCGGGCACGGTGCAGGAGATGGCCGACTGGCTGGAGTACCTCACCAGCGACAGCCGCTCGGCCCTGGCCGAGGAGCGCCGCCGCAACGGCCGCGACAAGCCCTTTCCGGTGACCCACTTCGCGGTGGGCAACGAGGCCTGGGGCTGCGGCGGCCACATGAGCCCCGAAACCTACGCCGCCCAGTACCGCCAGTACAGCACCTTTCTGCGCGCGCCCAACCGGCCCAAGCTGATCGCCTCGGGCGGCAACGACGCGCAGACCGTGTGGACCGACGTGCTGGCGCGCGAGATCCGCTTCAACATCGACGCCATCGCGCACCACTACTACACCTTTCCGAGCGGCAAGTTCCACGGCAAGGGCGCCTCGCGCGGCTTTGGCGAGGACGAATGGGTCTCGACGCTGGCCCATGCGCTGGCGCTGGGCGGCCACATCGACGCCAACCTCAAGCTGCTGAACCAGGCCGACCCCGAGAAGAAGATCGCCTTCTACATCGACGAATGGGGCACCTGGTACGACGACGACGCCGACTTCAAGCACCGCGGCCTGCTGGCCCAGCACAACACCCAACGCGACGCGCTGGTGGCGGCACTGCACTTTCACCTGTTCCACGAACGGGCCGAGCGGGTGCAGATGACCAACATCGCGCAGATGGCCAATGTGCTGCAGTCGATGATCCAGACCGAGGGCGAGCGCCTGGTGCTCACGCCCACCTACCATGCGTTTGCGCTGTACGTGCCCTTCCAGGGCGCCACCACGCTGCCGGTGCAGCTGCCCGGCGTGCCCGAGGTGGCGCGTGGCGCGCACAAGGTGCCGGCGGTCAGCGCCACGGCGGCGCGCACGGCCGACGGCCGCCTGGTGCTGGGCCTGGTCAACACCGACCCGCGCCAGGCCCATGCCGTGCAGGTGGCCTTGCCGGCCGGTGCGCCGGCCCGCGCCCTGGGCCAGCAGCTGGTGGCCCCGGCGCTCGACGCCGAAAACACCCTGGCCCAGCCCGAGGTGGTGCGCCCGCGCCCGGTGCAGGCCCAGCGCCGCGGCAACACCCTCACGCTGAACCTGCCGCCGGCCTCGGTGCAGGTGTTCACGCTGGAGCCCTGAACCATGCGCCGATCCTCTCCCCTGCAACGCCGCCACCTGCTGCTGGCCGCCGGCGCCACGCTGGCCGGCTGCGGCGGCGGCGGTGGCGGCGGCAACGCCACCGCGGCCACACCCGCCGCCACACCCGCCGCCACGCCGGCGTCCGGCACCACTGGCAGCGGCGCCGGCAGCGGCAGCACGCCGGCCACCACGGCCGTCAGCTTTGCCGAGGTCAGCGTGCACGACCCCTCGGTGCTCCGTGTCGGCAGCACTTGGTACGTGTTCGGCTCGCACCTGGCCGCCGCCAAGAGCACCGATCTGCTGAACTGGCAGCTGCTGGCCAGCGGCGTGAGCAACAGCAACCCGCTGTTCAGCAACATCAGCACCCAGCTGGCCGAGACCTTTGCCTGGGCCCAGAGCAGCACGCTGTGGGCCGCCGACGTGGCACGCCTGCCCGATGGCCGCTTTGCCTACTACTACAACGCCTGCAAGGGCGACTCACCGCGCTCGGCCATGGGCCTGGCCACGGCCGCCAGCGTGGAAGGGCCGTACCAGGACCAGGGCATCTTCCTGAAGAGCGGCATGTGGGGCCTGGCCAGCGAAGACGGCACGGTCTACGACGCAACGAAGCATCCCAACGTCGTCGACCCCCAGACCTTTGCCGATGCCGCCGGCCAGTGGTGGCTGCTGTACGGCTCGTACTCGGGCGGCCTGTTCATCCTCAAGCTCGACCCCGCCAGCGGCAAGCCGGTGGCCGGCCAGGGCTATGGCCAGCACCTGGTGGGCGGCAACCATGCGCGCATCGAGGGCGGCTACATCCTGCACAGCCCGGTGTCGGGCTGGTACTACCTGTTTATGTCCTTCGGCGGGCTCGATGCCAACGGCGCCTACAACATCCGCGTGGCGCGCTCGCGCCAGGCCAACGGGCCCTATGTCGACGGCCAGGGCCGCGTGATGACCGACTGCAAGGCCGACGCCAGCAAGCCATTGTTTGACGATGCCAGCATCGCCCCCTATGGCCAGAAGCTGCTGGGCAACCACCAGTTCGCGCTGGCCACGGGCGAGACCGGCACGGCACCGGGCTATGTCTCGCCCGGCCACAATTCGGCCTTCTTCGACAGCGCCACGCAGCAGCACTGGCTGTTCATGCACAGCCGCTTTCCGGGCCAGGGCGACGGCCACCAGGTGCGCGTGCATGCGCTGCACCTCAATGCCGAGGGCTGGCCGGTGATGGCGCCGCTGCGCCATGTGCCGCTGTCGCTCAGCGCCACACCGCTCAGCGAGACGGTGGCCGCGGCCGAGGTGCCCGGCAGCTACAAGCTGGTGGACCATGGCAAGGACATCTCGGCCAGCATCAAGCCCAGCACGCTGCTGACGCTGGCGGCCGACGGCACGGCCAGCAGCACCGCCAGCGGCGGCTTCAACGGCCGCTGGACACACGACGGCAGCAACCGCATCACGCTCACCGCCAGCAACGGCACGGCCCATGCCGGCGTGCTGTCGCGGCAGTGGAACCCCAACACCCAGCTGTTCAGCGTGTGCTTCAGCGCGCAGTCGGCGGCCGGGGTGTCGCTGTGGGGCATTCGCAGCGGGGCCCCGGCATGACGAATCGGCACCATGAAACGGCCGCGGCGGCGCTGGCCGGCGCCCTGCTCATCGGCGCGGCGCCCCAGGCGGCGCTGGCGGCCACGCCCGGCCACACGGCCACGGCCGCCCCGCTGCTGCGCGTGGCCAGCCCCGACCAGCGCCTGGCCATCGAGCTGCTGGCCGGCCACGATGGCACGCTGCTCTACCGCGCCAGCCGCAACGGCCGCGCCGTGCTGCTGCCGGCCCCGCTGGGGCTCACGCTCAGCGCCGGTGATCAGGCGGTCGATCTGAGCCGCGGCCTGCAGCTGGCCGAGCGCAGCCCGGTGCGCGCCATCACCGAGCGCTATGAGCTGGCCGTCTCCAAGCGCCGCCAGCACCTGCACCGCGCCCGCGAGGCCAGCGCCCTGTTCACCAATGCGCAGCAGCAGCGCCTCACGGTCACGCTGCGCGCCGCCAACGACGGCGTGGCCTGGCGCCTGGCCGCCGAGGTGCCGGGCCAGGCCCGGCTGGCGCTGGCCACCGAGACCGGCGGTTTTCGCTTCGCGAGCGGCGCCCGCGCCTGGCTGCAGCCCATGCAGGTGGCCAAGACCGGCTTCGAGGCCAGCAACCCGGCCTACGAGGAGCATTACCGCATCGACGTGCCGGTGGGCACGCCCTCGCCGCTGCCGGCGGGCTGGGTGTTTCCGGCGCTGTTTCGCAGCGGGCCCGACTGGGTGGCGGTGTCGGAGAGCGGGCTCGATGGCAGCTGGCACGCCTCGCGCCTGGCGGCGGATTCGGCCGATGCGGGCGATGCGGCCGCTGGCCCGGCCGGCTCGGCCGGTGCGGCCGGTGCGGCCGGTGCGGCCGGTGCGGCCGGTGCGGCCGCTGACCGGGCCGGTGGCGCCCACTACCGCCTGGCCCCGCCCGACGCCCGCGAGGTGATGGCCTACGGCGCCCAGGCCGCCGGCGTGGCCGGCCTGTCAACGGCCCTGCTGGCCGAGGGCGGCCCACGCCTGGCGACGCCCTGGCGCTTTGCCGCCATCGGTGCGCTGCGCACGGTGATGGAGTCGACGCTGGGCACCGACCTGGCGCCGCCGCCGGCGGTGGCCTTTGACGCCGCGCGCATCCAGCCCGGCCATGCCGCCTGGAGCTGGGCGCTGCTGAAGGACGACGTCACCACCGAGCCGGTGCAGCGCCAGTTCATCGACTACGCCGCGCGCATGGGCTGGAACTACCTGCTGATCGACAGCGGCTGGGACGTGAAGATCGGCCGCGAGCGCATGCGCACGCTGGTGGCCGATGCCGCCGCGCAGGGCGTGGGCATTGTGCTCTGGTACAACTCGGCCGGCCCCTGGAACACCACGCCGCTGACCCCGCGCAACCGGATGCACGACGCCACCACGCGCCGCCAGGAGTTCGCCTGGCTGCGCGAGATCGGCGTCAAGGGCGTCAAGGTCGACTTCTTCGGCGGCGACGGCCTCGGCGTCATCCGCTACTACCTCGACATCCTGCGCGACGCGGCCGAGTTCGGCCTCCTGGTCAACTTTCACGGCAGCACGCTGCCGCGCGGCTGGCAGCGCACCTGGCCCAATCTGATGACCATGGAAGGCGTGAAGGGCTTCGAGTTCACCACCTTCACCCAGGCCGACCAGGACGCCGTGCCGGCCCATGCGGCCATGCTGCCCTTCGCACGCAACCTGTTCGACCCGATGGACTTCACGCCGATGGTCTTCGGCGACATCCCCAACATCCGCCGCGTCACGCGCAACGGCTTCGAGCTGGCGCAGGCGGTGCTGTTCACCTCGGGCATCCAGCACTATGCCGAGGTGCCCGAGGGCATGGCCACGGTGGCCGCGCCGGTGCAGGCCACGCTGCGCCGCCTGCCGCGCCAGTGGGACGAAACCCGCTTCGTCGCCGGCACGCCCGGGCACCAGGTGGTGATCGCCCGCCGAGCCGGCAGCCAGTGGTGGCTGGCCGGCCTGAACGCCGACGAGGCCCCTGCGCGGCTGACGCTCGATCTGGGCTTTCTGGCCAGGCGCAGCGGCCAGCTCACCACCGACGGCGACACGCCGCGCGCGCTGGTGCAGCGGCCGCTGCGGGCCAGCCGCAGCCTGCAGCTCACGCTGGCGCCGCGCGGCGGCTTCGTGGCCGAGTTCAAGCGCCCCCGGGCCGCAGCGCCATGAACCGGCCGCGGCGCTGGCCGCCGCGCGTCAGCCGGGCGGGGGTGGGCATGCGGCACACTGCGGGCTTCCGCCGCTGACCCCGACCCGATGGACGAGCCAGGACGCTTTCTCTCGATGGACCACGAGATCCACACCGAGCACTCGGCCTACGGCCGCAAGCCTGATGGCAAGAGCATGCACGGCCGCATCGTGCGCGAGCTGGGCGTGCGCATCGTCTCCGGCGAGATCGCGGCCGGCGAACGCCTGCCCGGCGAGCCGGTGCTGATGGCCGCCTACGAGGTCAGCCGCCCGGTGCTGCGCGAGGCCGTGCGCGTGCTGGTGGCCAAGGGCCTGGTGGTGAGCAAGCAGCGCGCCGGCGCCATCGTGCGGCCGCGCAACGAGTGGCACCTGCTCGACCCCGATGTGCTGTACTGGATGATCCAGAGCAAGCCGCGGCCCGAGTTCGTGAGCACCCTGCTCACCGTGCGGCGCATCTTCGAGCCCGCCGCCGCCGCCCTGGCCGCCCAGGTGGCCACCGAGGCCCAGCTGCGCAGCGTGGCCGAGGCCTATGAGGGCATGGCCACCGCGCGCACGCCCGAAGAGCTGCTCGAGCCCGACGTGGCCTTTCACCGCCGCATCGCCGAGGCCACCAACAACGACCTGCTGGCCTACATCGGCAACATGCTGTCGCTGGCGCTGCGCGAATCCATCAAGCTCAGCAGCCTGCACCCCGACACGCATGCGCTGTCGCTGCCGCGGCACAAGGCCATCCTCACCGCGCTGCAGGCGCACGACCCGCTGGCCGCGCACCAGGCCGCCCTGGTGCAGCTGGACGAAACCCGCGACGACCTGGCCAGCGTGGTGGCCGAAGGCCGCATCGCGCCGCTGACCCCCGCCGCGCCGCAAAGCCGCGCGCGCAGCCGCCGCGGCTGACCCCGCCGCCTTCCTTCCTGCCTTCGCAATGACCGACCATTTCAGCGCCACCGTGGCCTGCCCCGTGGGCGCCCAGCTGGGCGAAGGCCCGGTGTGGCACGCCCCCAGCGCCAGCCTGTGGTTCACCGACATCAAGCGCCACGAGCTGCTGAACTACCACCCGGCCAGCGGCCGGCTGCGCCGCATTGCCGCGCCGGCCCAGGCCGGCTGGGTGTGGCCGGTGGACGATGGCAGCCTGCTGGCCGGCCTGCAGACCGGGCTGCACCGGGTGGACCCGGTGTGTGGCAGCTTCCGGCTGCTGTGCGCGCCCGAGCCCGCGCTGCCCGGCAACCGCCTGAACGACGCCACGGTGGACGCGCAGGGCCGCCTGTGGTTCGGCAGCATGGACGACGCGCACCAGGCCGCCAGCGGCCGCTTCTGGTGCCTGCGCAACGGCCAGCTGCACGACACCGGCCTGGCGCCGGTGCCCATCACCAACGGGCCCGCGGTGTCGCCCGACGGCCGCACGCTCTACGCCACCGACACCGCCGGCCGCCGCATCCTGGCCGCGCCCATCCATGACGACGGCACGCTGGGCACCGCGCGCGTGTTGGTGCAGCTCACCGAGAGCGAAGGCTGGCCCGACGGCCCGGTGGTCGACAGCGAAGGCGCCGTGTGGACGGGCGTGTGGGGCGGCTGGGGCCTGCGCCGCTACTCGGCCGCGGGCGAGCTGCTGCAGCAGATCCGCCTGCCGGTGGCCAATGTCACCAAGCTGGCCTTTGGCGGCGACGACCTGCGCACCGCCTACATCACCACCGCCCGGCAGGATCTGGACGCAGCCGCACTGGCCCGGCAGCCACTGGCCGGCCACCTGTTCACGGTGCGACTGCCGGTGCCCGGGCTGCCGGCCACGGCGCTGGCCGCCGCGGGACTGCAGGCTCCCGGCCTCCGGCCCCCGGCGCCCGGCCCCCTATAATCGCGCTTTACCACCAGAGCATTCGTGCGCGCAGCCAGCCAGCGGCAGCGCATCGATGCGTCACGACATGACCAAGTACGTCTTCGTCACCGGCGGTGTGGTGTCCTCTCTCGGCAAGGGCATCGCGTCGGCCTCGCTGGCTGCGATCCTCGAATCGCGCGGCTTGAAGGTCACCCTGATCAAGCTGGACCCCTACCTCAACGTCGATCCGGGCACGATGAGCCCGTTCCAGCACGGCGAGGTGTTTGTCACCGACGACGGTGCCGAAACCGACCTTGATCTCGGCCACTACGAGCGCTTCATCACCACGCGGATGAAGCGCAGCAACAACTTCACCGCCGGCCAGGTCTACAAGAGCGTGCTCGAAAAAGAGCGCCGCGGTGACTATCTCGGCAAGACGGTGCAGGTGATCCCGCACGTCACCAACGAGATCCAGGAGTTCGTCAAGCGCGGCGCCGAGGGTGTGGACGTGGCCATCGTCGAGATCGGCGGCACCGTGGGCGACATCGAATCGCTGCCCTTCCTGGAAGCGGTGCGCCAGATGAGCCTGCGCTCGGGCCCCAATGCCACGGCCTTCGTGCACCTCACCTATGTGCCCTTCATCGCCGCGGCCGGCGAGCTGAAGACCAAGCCCACCCAGCACACGGTGCAGAAGCTGCGCGAGATCGGCATCCAGCCCGACGTGCTGCTGTGCCGCGCCGACCGCGAAGTGCCGGCCGACGAGCGCGACAAGATCAGCCTGTTCACCAACGTGCCCACGCACGGCGTGATCAGCATGTGGGACGTGGACACCATCTACAAGGTGCCGCGCGTGCTGCACGAGCAGGGCCTGGATGAACAGATCTGCATGAAGCTGCAGTTGCTCACCCGCCCGGCCAACCTGCAGCGCTGGGACCGCCTGGTGCACGAGGTGCAGCACCCCAAGCACCAGGTCACCATCGCCATGTGCGGCAAGTACACCGACTTGTCGGACAGCTACAAGTCGCTCAACGAGGCGCTGCGCCACGCCGGCATCCACCACCACGCCCGCGTGAAGATCGAGTACGTGGACGCCGAATCGCTGACGCCCGACACGGTGCACACGCTGGCCCAGTTTGACGCCATCCTGGTGCCCGGCGGCTTTGGCAAGCGCGGCATCGAGGGCAAGATCCTGGCCGCGCAATACGCCCGCGAGCACAAGCTGCCCTACCTGGGCATCTGCCTGGGCATGCAGGTGGCCACCATCGAGTTCGCGCGCCATGTGGCCGGCCTGGCCGATGCCAACTCCACCGAGTTCGAGCCCGCCACGCCGCACCCGGTGATTGCGCTGATCGACGAATGGCAAGACCGCGACGGCAGCATCCAGAAGCGCGATGCCAGCAGCGATCTGGGCGGCACCATGCGCCTGGGCGCGCAAAGCTCCGACGTCAAGCCCGGCACCATCGCCTTCGAGATCTACGGCGCGGTGGTCACCGAGCGCCACCGCCACCGCTACGAGGCCAACGAGAAGTACCTCGAGCAGCTGCGGCAGGCCGGCCTGGTGATCAGCGCCATCACCCAGCGCGAGAAGCTCACCGAGATGGTCGAGCTGCCGCGCGCCGCGCACCCGTGGTTCGTGGGCGTGCAGTTTCACCCCGAGTTCAAGAGCACGCCCTGGGACGGCCACCCGCTGTTCATCGGCTACATCGGGGCGGCCCTGGCCCATGCGGCCACCCCGGCCGTGGCGGCCTGACCGAGACGGAGCAGCGCGATGCAACTCTGCGGCTTTGAAGCCGGCCTGGACAAGCCCTTCTTCCTGATCGCCGGCACCTGCTCGATCGAGAGCCTGCAGATGTCGCTCGACGTCGCCGGCACGCTCAAAGATGCCTGCTCGGCGCTGGGCATCCCCTTGATCTACAAGGGCTCGTTCGACAAGGCCAACCGCTCCTCGGGCAGCAGCCAGCGCGGTGTGGGCATCGATGCCGGGCTCAAGATCCTCGACGAGGTGCGGCGCCAGACCGGCCTGCCCATCCTCACCGACGTGCACGACGAGGCCCAGGTGGCGCCGGTGGCCGCGGTGGTGGATGTGCTGCAGACCCCGGCCTTCCTGTGCCGCCAGACCGATTTCATCCGCGCCGTGGCCCAGTCGGGCAAGCCGGTGAACATCAAGAAGGGTCAGTTCCTGGCGCCCTGGGACATGACGAACGTCATCGACAAGGCGCGTGCCGCCGCGCGCGAGGCGGGCTTGAGCGAAGACCGCTTCCTGGCCTGCGAACGTGGCGTGAGCTTTGGCTACAACAACCTGGTGGCCGACATGAGCAGCCTGGCCGAGATGCGCAAGTCGGGTGCGCCGGTGGTGTTCGACGTCACGCACTCGGTGCAAAAGCCCGGCGGCCTGGGCGGCACCAGCGGGGGTGCGCGCGAGATGGTGCCGGTGCTGGCGCGGGCCGGTGTGGGCGCCGGCGTGGCGGGCCTGTTCATGGAAACCCACCCCGAGCCGGCCAAGGCCTGGTCGGACGGCCCCAACGCCGTGCCGCTGAAGCACATGGCCGCGCTGCTGGCGCAGCTGGTGGCGCTGGACCGCGTGGTCAAGAGCCGGCCGCTGCTGGAAAACGACTTCAACAGCTGACCCATGCGCCACAACCACGTTCAATGCGAGCGGGCCGAGCGCCGGGCCGCCCCAAGCCGGCCCGCATCCCCTCGGGGGATCGCCCGGTGTACTCGCCGGACGAGGGGCTGACAGGATGGCGGCCTACATCATTGCCGACGTCACGGTGACCAACGCCGAGCAGATGGTCAAGTACCGCGAATGGTCCACCCGGGCCATGCAGGAGCATGGCGCCGAGGTGCTGGTGCGCGGCGGCACCAGCGAGACGCTGGAAGGTGATTGGGCCCCGCAGCGCCTGGTGATGCTGAAGTTTGCCGACCGCGAAGCCGCCAAGCGCTTCTACCATTCCGACACCTACACCCATGCCCGCACGCTGCGCGAAGGCGCCGGCGTGATGCGCATGGTGGTCGTCGACGGCGTCTGACATCCGCCGGCCCCAAGGCGCCTGGCAGTTCGGCGCAAGGGCAACATAGCGGGCCGACGCCCTGAGGCCATGTCGCCCCCGGGCGGTCGTCAGCGACGGCGGCGCATGGCCAGAGGTCCAACGCCCAGCAGGCCCACCAGCATCAGCACCGCGGCTGACACTTCAGGCACGGCCGTCACGCTCGACACCTCGACCCGCAGCGTGGCGGACATCTCCCCAGACGCCGAGCCCGACGACAGGTTGACCCACGACATGGTCAGCCCCGGGGGCAGCGATTGCGAGTGATGAAGCGTGTCGCCACTGGTCCGGTAGGTGTCGTAGGTCGAGGCGTGACTGTTCTGCGCGCCGGACACCAGACCCTGGATCGACAGGCTGGCCATTGCGTCGGCAGTTTCGCCGAGCACGGCGCTGGACTGAACCAGGCCGGGCGTGGCACTGACCACCATCAAGGTCTTGGCGCTCAGTGAAAACACACCGACCACGATCTCCGCGCCAGCGTAGCCGCTGTCGCCTCCCGTGGCACTCGCGCTCACGCTGGACGACACGCCGCCATTCAACGCCAAGACCTGGCCTGGCGTGATGCTGCTCGAGGCGGCAGAACCGGGCGTGACTGCCGAGGCGCTCAAGGCCTCTCCGATCAGGCCCGCGTTGTGCTCGGACGCCCCGATCGAGCCAGGTTGAGCCATCACCGCAAAGCTGCGGGCGTACGGTGTCCCCACCCAGGTCAGCGTCGGCGCGATTCCGTCCAGCGGGTCCAGGTCGAACAATTGAATATGGAACGACCCCAACTGCACGGTGGCCGTTGCCGCATGTGCCACCACCGGCGTCACCAACATCGACACCGCTGCACCTGCTGCGGCAGCAAACTTCCTGACGTTCATTCAATCTCCCTCGGTTGCGGGAGCGCGCGAGCGAGCCCGAACGTGGCTTCGCTGGTATTCACGGCTCCCGAAAGAACGGTACGGGAGGCATTGCGACACAACAAGCGCGAGAAACAACTGTTTCCCGCGCTGCATAGCACGCAGGGTGGATGAACGGATGCAGGCGATGTGCCATCCCGCCGAGGCAACTGCATCACGCCACACAACGCCGGCGTCGTAGACTCTCGCTTGTTTTCGAGACTCCTCCACTACCGATCCGCCACATCATGAGCGCCATTGTTGACATCGTCGGCCGCGAAATCCTGGACAGCCGCGGCAATCCCACCGTCGAGTGCGACGTGCTGCTGGAAAGCGGCACCATGGGCCGTGCGGCCGTGCCCTCGGGCGCCAGCACCGGCAGCCGCGAAGCCATCGAGCTGCGTGACGGCGACAAGGGCCGCTACCTCGGCAAGGGCGTGCTGAAGGCCGTCAACCACATCAACACCGAGATCAGCGAGGCCGTGCTGGGCCTCGATGCCGCCGAGCAGGCCTTTCTGGACAAGACCCTGATCGACCTGGACGGCACCGAGAACAAGAGCCGCCTGGGCGCCAACGCGATGCTGGCGGTGAGCATGGCCGTGGCCCGTGCTGCGGCCGAAGAATCGGGCCTGCCGCTGTACCGTTACTTCGGCGGCATGGGCGGCGTGCAGCTGCCGGTGCCGATGATGAACGTCATCAACGGCGGCGCCCACGCCAACAACAGCCTCGATCTGCAAGAGCTGATGATCATCCCGGTGGGCGCGCCCAGCTTCCGCGAGGCCCTGCGCTGGGGCGCCGAGGTGTTCCATGCGCTCAAGAAGATCCTGCACGACAAGGGCATCAGCACCGCCGTGGGCGACGAAGGCGGCTTCGCGCCCAGCGTCGAGAGCCATGAGGCCGCGATCCAGCTGATCCTGCAGGCCATCGACAAGGCCGGCTACACCGCCGGCGAGCAGATCGCCATCGGCCTGGACTGCGCCGCCAGCGAGTTCTACAAGGACGGCCTGTACGTGCTGGAAGGCGAAGGCGGCATCCAGCTCACGGCCGCGCAGTGGACCGACATGCTGGCCACCTGGGTCGACAAGTACCCGATCATCAGCATCGAAGACGGCATGCACGAGGGCGACTGGGAGGGCTGGAAGCTGCTCACCGAGCGCCTGGGCAAGAAGGTGCAGCTGGTGGGCGACGACCTGTTCGTCACCAACACCAAGATCCTGAAGGAAGGCATCGACAAGGGCATCGCCAACTCGATCCTGATCAAGATCAACCAGATCGGCACGCTGACCGAGACCTTCGCCGCCATCGAGATGGCCAAGCGCGCCGGCTACACCGCCGTGATCAGCCACCGCTCGGGCGAGACCGAAGACTCCACCATCAGCGACATCGCCGTGGGCCTGAACGCCGGCCAGATCAAGACCGGCTCGCTCAGCCGCTCGGATCGCATGGCCAAGTACAACCAGCTGCTGCGCATCGAGGAAGACCTCGGCGAGGTGGCCGTGTACCCGGGCCGCGCGGCCTTCTACAACCTGCGCTGACCTGGCGCGGCCGAGGCCACTGCAATGCGCCTGATCACGCTGGCCCTGGCCGCCCTGCTGGGCCTGGTGCAGTACAGCCTGTGGCTGGGCGATGGTGGCCTGCGCCATGTGGCGGCCAAGCAGCGCGAGCTGGATGCGGCGCTCGCCGCCAACGCGCAACGGCGCGCGGCCAACGAGCGCCTGGCGGCCGAGGTGGAAGACCTGCGCCAGGGCCTCGAGATGGTGGAAGAACGTGCCCGCGCCGAGCTGGGCATGGTCAAGCCTGACGAGGTGTTTGTGCAGTACCTCAGCGCCCGGCGTTGAGCGGGGCTGCGCTCGCGCCAGGCCAGGCGCTCGCCCACGCCCTGAGCGAGAGCCTGCTGCAGCCGCTGGCCACGCTGGGCGGCAGCCCGGTCACCGGGCTCGAGCTGCTGGCCTGCGTGATCTCGGTGTGGATGGTGGTGTGCAATGCCCGCGTCAACCCGCTGGGCTGGCCGCTGGCCATGGCCAGCTCGGCGCTCTATGCCTGGTTGTTCATGCACAGCCGGCTGTACGGCGAGGCCGCGCTGCAGGGCGTGTTCATCGCCGCGGCGCTGTGGGGCTGGTGGCAGTGGCAACGCGGCACCGGCAGCGATGGCGCCGCGCTGGTGGTGCGCCGCATGGGCCGGCACCAGCGCCTGAAACTGGCACTGGCCACGCTGGCCGCCTGGCCGCTGCTGGCCCTGCTGCTGGACCACGCCACCGACTCCGACGTGCCCTGGCTCGACGCCCTGCCCACCGTGGGCAGCCTGGCCGGCACCTGGCTGCTGGCCCGCAAGTGGCTGGACAACTGGCCCACCTGGGTGGCGGTGAACCTGGTGAGCATGGCGCTGTTTGCCGTCAAGGGCCTGTGGCTGACCGTGGGCCTGTACATGCTGTTTGCGCTGATGGCGCTGTGGGGCTGGCGGGCCTGGGCGGCGCTGGTGCCACGGCCGGCGGCAGTGGACGCCGGCCGATGACGGCGGCGCACCCGCCGGCTGATCTGTTGCCTGGGCCGGCGCGGGCCGCGCCGCCCCGGGGGCGGGTGATCGCCATCGTCGGCGCCGAAAGCACCGGCAAATCCACCCTGGCCAGCGAACTGGCCGCCGCCCTGGCCGCGCAGACCGGCCTGCGCTGCACGGCGGTGGGCGAATGGCTGCGCGACTGGTGCCATCAGCATGGCCGCACGCCGCAGCCGCACGAGCAGCAGGCGATTGCCGCGGCGCAGACGGCACGCATCGAGGCTGCGGCCGCCCGCCACGACATCGTGGTGGCCGACACCACCGCGCTGATGACCGCCGTCTACAGCGACATCGTGTTCGCGGACCGCAGCCTGGATGCGCTGGCGCTGGCCGCGCATGCGCGCTGCCACATCACGTTGCTGATGGCGCTGGACATCGCCTGGGTGGCCGACGGCCTGCAGCGCGACGGTCCGCAGGTGCGTGCGCCGGTGGACAGCCGCATCCGCGCGCTGCTGCACCAAGGCGGCCTGCCCTGGCAGCTGGTGCAAGGCCAGGGCCCGGCGCGCCTGGTGTCGGCGCTGGGTGCGGTGCGTGAATTGGCGCTGGACCGGGATCTGGACACGGGCCGTGATCAGGCCCCGGCACCGGATGCCGCCGCGCCTGCCGCCGCGCCTGCCGCCGCGCCTGCCGCTGCGGCCCGGGCCGGCTCGGCCTGAGCCGAGCTCAACGCACCGCCCGGCGGGTGGCGCCGCGGCAAGCGGTGCCGGGTGCCCCGGCGGGCCAGCGCCGGGCCGCTCCCAAGCAGGCCCGCCGACCCGCCCGGCGGGTGGCGCCGCGGCACGCGGTGCCGGGTGCTCCAGCGGGC